>JAXDRV010000136.1:0-8637 GCA_034090805.1 Clostridia bacterium | reverse complement strand
TGCTCTCAAAATATTTATTTGGGCAGACTTTATCAATGCGAACTGTGTAAAATCTCTGATTTTACACGAAAAATTTTGACAATAGTCATAATTTTTCCAAATGCGATTGAAAATCGCATTTGTTCAGTGAGCATTATATATGTTCGGACTGCAATATTTTAGAATTTTTGAGTTGACAACGTTATACGTGAATTGTATATGCCCTTGTCCGCATTGTGTATGCGCTCAGCCAGTGCGGCATAATGATGGCAGTCGCTGCTGCATTTCTTGAGCAGTCAAGCATAATTCCCGGCATATTGTTATCCTCCTGTGATATATAAATAAGCCTACTGTAAGTCATTACAGTAGGCTACATGATATTGCCATATTAACACAAAAGTATGTGTTTGTCAATAGCTTTTATTCAAACTATGACCATTAACTTCTTTAACAAAACCCGTTTTGGGAAAGAATCGGATTGTGCGTCTGTACGAATGCCGTGTACTCAATGTACATAAGTGAGCGCAGACGTGCAAGATGTGCAGCTTATCTTTTCCAAAACTTTACGCCCTCGCCGAATGCCTTCAGTGTGTCCTCTGTTTCATCGAGCCAATACGGACGTGACAGCACGGTTTCCTTGGGATAATCGGGATCCCAGTCGGCACTGTTAAACCAGAATGCCATTTTTATTTTCGGATATTTGTGCAGAACCGTGAACATATCCTTTATCCACTGAACCTTGTCACCGCCGACGGAGCTTGATGCAAATTCCGTTATGATCCACGGGAATTTTGCGTATCTCTCGCCGAAAAGACTCTCGCATTCATCGTATAAATCTTCAAAGCTGCGCCATTTCTCGCCGAATTTTTCCGCATAGTACGTGCCTGTGTTGTAGCCTGTTACGCCGAACACATGAACATATTCGTTGCCCGGATAATATGCCATGGGGTCGTTAAAGCCGCAGGGAGGGAAGGTGATGTTGTTCGGATTGAAGATCCAAATCGCATTGTCAACGCCCTCTTCACGGAAAATATCGTAATATTTATGCCACAAATCGACGTACAGACTCGGATCGCACATAAGCACCGAGCTTGAATACGATACCCAGTCGGAATTCATCTCGTTATTCAGCCTGAAAAGGAACGGATGCCCAAATTCCTTGGCTTGCCTTGCAAACGCACGTATTTCATCATCACGTCTGCCGTCAATAATATCAAATGCGGGACTGTAGCCGTCGAGATCCTCATTCATGACGGTCGCAGTCTGCATTGTAAGCTCAACTATCTTGCCCTTATCATATGCCTCCCGCATACCCTCGATAGGAAATTCCTCCCAATAATAGATATATTCGATCATTCCGTCGAATGTGTAATCTATCTTACTTTCCATTTTCTCGACTTCCTCAAAGTGCATATCACGCACTCCCTGCGGAACGTAAACTCCCCATTTAAGCTTATCCGTATTCACAAGCTCATTGTAGAAGCTCTTTGTTTCCTCGTTCCAGTTGGGGTCGGGGACGGGCTCATAGTTTGTGTAGTTGTAGGACGGCCCTTGTATCGGTACGTCAAGGCTGAATGAGTACAGCATACGGTAAACGGTGTCGATAAAATCATCATCATATTCGGGTGATTTTATCATGATTCTGTAATATCGCTGCTCCTCGTCGTAAATATAGCAGTAGGCGTACACATTCTGCTTTATCGGACTGTCGGGGGCGGGAGTTCTTTCCGCAAATACCACCTGCACCCAAAAATCGTTTATCTTCTCAACGGAGTTTTTGTATATTTGTATTTTGTTCTGCTCCTGAAAACGCTCGTTCAGCAGGAATTTGTGAAGGTAATCCCTTATGTAGTAGCGTGTGCGCTCATAAGGGGAAAATTCCTTTGACAGGGTAATATCGTAGCGGCTACTTTTTGCACGTATAAATTCATTCCCGGAGGTGAAATCGAATGTTGTATCTCTCGGAAATTCTATCGCAAAGCCTCGTGAATGATTTACCATGTATTTTTTGTTGTTGCCGACTTGGATTTCCTTGACGTCATTCTGCTCAAGGTCGTGCGGCTCAAGCTTATACTGCAAAATATTGTTTACGTAATAATACGTGTACCGGCATTTGTCAGGATAGCGCAGATTGATCTGCTCCTTTATCTTTATTTTTATGCCCGGCGAACAAATCGCTATTCCGGCGGCGAGCACCAGTGCAAGGGCAACAGCTGCTCCTGCCTTTACTTTAAAGGGTATTTTCATGCCGAAGTTTCCTTTCATTAAATTGTTTTAGGCTACGCTCTGGGGTGCGCCTTTGCGTATACGTCGTGGATATGGCTGTTCATAAGCCTTGAATATATCTGTGTCGACGCAATATCGGCATGTCCCATCATTTCGCGGACGCTTTGCAGGTCTGCGCCGTTTTCGATCAAATGCGCCGCAAAGGAATGACGCAGCACGTGAGGAGTGATTTCGGTATCGATTCCCGCCGTCTGCTGATAATGCTTCATAAGCTTCCAAAAGCCTTGGCGCGACAGTCTTGCTCCGCTGCAGTTTACAAACAGTGCCTTTTCGTCCGCTGAGCAGATAAGCTCAGAACGTGCCTTGCTCATGTATGCGGCAACGGCATTGACCGCAGTGTGTCCCATGGGCACGATGCGCTCCTTTTTGCCGTTCGAGGTGCGGATAAAACCCATTGTGAGGTTTACGTCGTCTGTGTTCAGGTTTATAAGCTCCGAAACACGTATGCCCGTAGCGTATAAAAGCTCAAGCATTGCCTTGTCACGTATGCCCTTGTTATCCGTGAGCGATGGCTGCGACAAAAGCAGGTCAACCTCATCTGCGGTCATTACCCTCGGCGGCTTTTTCTCGACGTGAGGCGCCTCAAGATGGAGCGTGGGGTCGCTTTTTGCCTCGCCGTTCTGTACAAGAAATACATAAAAAGAACGGAGCGAGGCAAGTGTCCTCGATACCGTCGAGGTTGCACGTCCCTGCTTTTGCAGTGAAAGAAGATATGAAAGAACGGTGGTCTTTGTTGCCTGTGCCGCATCCTCCACGCCTTTGTCGTTCAGATATGTAATGTATCTGTTTACATCTCTTGTGTATGATTCGATTGTGTTTTCCGCCTTGTGGCGTACATTGCTCATAAAGCTTGCATATTCATCAACGTATGAATACATAATAAACTGTTCCTCCCGTGTGCTTATGTACATTTTCGTATATTTCAACAGTGTTTCATATGTAGCCGAAATGTTACAGTAATGTTGCATTTTTGTTTCAATAAATCTATTATACCACAAAATTTTAATTTGTAAATAGTTATTTTTGTAAGAAAATGTGCAAAATCAGAGCATAGCGGCGAATTTTGTCATAAATGTTGTGGTTAAATATCCCTCAAGAAAGGCTGCGGTACAAAATATTGTAATTGCAAAAATCGTAAAAAAAATGTAAGAAAAAATTATTTTTTTACGAAATCTGTCCTTTTTGAGGGAAAAGCTTCCGCTTGCGGTGCAAAAACACATAAAAGCCGGGATAATAAGCAGAAGTCCCGGCAGGAACGACAGGCTTGCAAGCATTCCCTTTACGCCGAAGCAGCTCACGAACGCCGCCGAGGTAAAGCCGATTATAAACCCTCGTCTGACTATGTATGCTCCCGCCGCAAGGAAGCCTATACGGAAAAATCCCGACACGAAAATAACCGCAAGCATAATCAAATTCGAGCGCAGGGCATTTTTGAACACGCCGTATTTATCCACCTGTCCGAGTGTGTTTTTAAAGTATGAGGTAAGATATTCGTTAAGACCGCTGTAGCCTCCGCTCCGCTGCATCATATATATGCTGCCTGCGGCAACGGAGCAGATAAGCACAAGCATAAAAACCGCAGAGATTACCTTGGGAGCGGCATTGTTTTCCATAATGGCATGACCTCCTTTGAATTTTTTGCATACCAAGTAAATTACTGTCCCCGAATTTGTGATATTTCCGCTTAATCTTCGGCTCAGGTACCCTCACTGCGTTCGGAACTCGCCGAAACATAGTCGGAAACATCACCAATTCTTCAAAAACCGTAACGGCTTGGGAGATTTGAGAGTGTTTTTGAGTTTGTTCAGACGAGTTACCGCAAGGAATGTTTGAGTCTGAATAAAATCAAAAATACTCTCAAATCAAAACCGACATTTTGCAATTACCTGATTTTTTGCATACTGCAAGGGTATAATCTATTATATTTTCGTTTCAACTGAATTATAAACAAAAAGCCGCTTTTTTAAACCTTGAACGGTAAAAAAATACGGTACAATCCAACAAATTTGAAGTAAATTTAAGGTATTTGAAATATATTTGTAAAAAAAGCTTGAAATCCCGCCGTGCTTCTGCTATAATATATATGATTTGAGGCTTTCCTTGAGTATGTACGGGAGGCAGTTGTACTTGGCATAACAACACATAAAGCTTGAAAGGACTGATATTAATATGAAAAAGATTGCAGCTTTATTAACGGCAGTTGCTGCGGCGGCTTCGATGACCGTTTCGGCATTTGCGGCAGCACCGTCGGTATATCTTGACGGTACACGTATGACATTTGACGCAGAACCCTTTATTGAGGATGACAGAACGCTTGTTCCTCTGCGTGCGATTTTTGAAGCGTGCGGAGCAGATGTTGTATGGGATCAGGATACTCTGACAGCTATGGGAGCTAAGGAGATAACGGCAGAGGACGGCACGACCACGGTATCTACCGTTGTGCTTCAGATAGGCAACAAAAAGGCGTATGTTGACGGAAAGGAGATTGAACTTGATGTTCCGGGCAAGGTTGTGTCCGACAGAACATTCGTTCCTTTAAGATTCGTGTCGGAGGCTTTAAAGGCTAAGGTTGACTGGAATCAAGAGGAATTGAGAGTTGATATAACAACGAAATAAAATATACGGCGGCTGTGCTTTGATTTTACAGCCGGCGGTTAAACAATTCGATAAAACGGCACGTCTTGGTATAATAAGACGTGCCGTTTTATTTATAATTACATAAGCTTTGCAAAAAATTCTGCTCTTATATCGTAAAAGCCTTTAAGCCCCTCGTGACCGAAATCTGGGTATATTACCATCTTTTTCGGAGCTGTGATTTTGTTGTAAATCGCAAACTGAGTTGACGGAGGACATACATTATCCATAAGTCCTGTACCAAACATTATTTCGGCCTTTATTCTCGGAGCAAGGAACTGAAGATCTATGTATCCGAGCTTTTCAAATATTTCGTCCTCTCTTGCATGAGTGGGATCAAAATGTCTGAAATATTCCTTAAGCTCGGCATATGC
Organism: Clostridia bacterium; assembly: GCA_034090805.1. GTDB lineage: Bacteria > Bacillota > Clostridia > UBA1381 > UBA1381 > Ornithomonoglobus_A. The sequence continues at coordinate 3,364 of JAXDRV010000136.1, read as the reverse complement.
TCTTTCTGCCATATCCATTTCCCATACACGTCTGTAATCGCTCAGGAACGGGAACTCCGCAGCCGCCATTTTTACTGCCGGACTTAACGCTGCGCACGCAACCGTAAGCGCACCGCCTTGTGAGCCGCCCGCAGCGGCGATCTTGTTTTCGTCAACATCGTCAAAGCCGCTTACTATCTTTGCAAGCTGAGCCGTATCGAGAAATATTTGTCTGAAAAGCAGATTGTCGGGATCGGGATCGTCAAGACCTCTTATGATGTGACCGTGAAGAGTATTTCCCTCAACGGGGTTTTTGTCCGAGGACAGACCGCCCTGACCTCTTGCGTCCATTCCTACGGCAATATATCCCATTGCAACGTAGCTCATAAGTCCCGTCCAATCATCTATCGCTCCCGAATAGCCGTGGAAGAACAGCACTGCCGGCAGCTTTCCCTCTATATGTGCGGGCTTAACTATCTTAGCGTGAACTCTGCCGTTTCTTACTCCCGAAAAATACATATCATAGCATTTTACGTTAGGCAGTCTTATTTCGTTTTCCGTTATCTCAAGCTGAGGATCTGTCGCCTCCATCTCCGCAAGCGCTCTGTCCCAGTATTCCTCAAAATCCTTCGGCTTTATTCCTCTTCCCGAGTAGGTTTTTAACTCGTCAAGAGGCATATCAATCATTGGCATAGTTTTTGCTCCTTTTATTTTTGTGTTCAGCCGTTAAGCTCTTTATCTATAGCCTCTGCGGCTGCCTTTCCTGCGCCCAGTGCGAGGATAACGGTTGCCGCACCGGTGACAACATCGCCGCCGGCGTATACGTGATCCTTTGAGGTCTTGCCCGTAGCCTCATCGGCTATGATACAGCCTCTCTTGTTCGTATCAAGTCCCTTTGTGGTCTGTCTGATAAGCGGATTCGGTGTCTGACCGATTGCGACTACAACTGTGTCTATATCGAGAACCTCTTCGCTGCCGGGGATTGCAACGGGTCTGCGTCTTCCCGAAGCGTCCGGCTCGCCAAGCTCCATTTTGATAACCTCAACGCCCTTTAACCAGCCGTTTTCATCACCGATAAGCTTTGTCGGATTTTGGAGCAGCTTAAAGATAATTCCCTCTTCTTCTGCGTGGTGAACCTCCTCGGCTCTTGCCGGAAGCTCCTCCTTGCCTCGTCTGTAAATTATGTATACATTTTCGGCACCCAATCTTTTTGCCGAACGTGCTGCGTCCATTGCAACGTTTCCGCCGCCGAATACGGCAACGTTTTTACCGATGTATACGGGGGTGTCGTAATCGGGGAATTTGTATCCCTTCATAAGGTTGATTCTCGTAAGAAATTCGTTTGCGCTGTACACGCCGTTCAGGCTTTCGCCCTCGATACCCATAAATGACGGCAGACCTGCGCCTGAGCCGATGTATACGGCATCATAACCCATATCGTCAAACAGCTCGTCAACAAGTATCGTCTTTCCGATGATTACGTTTGTCTGAATATCAACGCCCAATTCCTTGAGGTTTGCTATTTCCTTCTGAACTATGTCCTTGGGAAGTCTGAATTCGGGAATACCGTACATCAGAACTCCTCCGGCTGTGTGGAATGCCTCGTAAATCGTTACTGCGTAGCCTCTCTTTGCAAGGTCGCCCGCAACGGTAAGTCCCGAAGGACCTGAGCCTACAACAGCAACCTTCTTGCCGTTGAGAGCGGGTTTTTCTATCTTTTCTTCAACATTTTTCATGTGATAGTCGGCAACAAATCTCTCAAGACGGCCGATGCCGACGCTTTCGCCCTTGATGCCTCTTACACATTTTGATTCGCACTGCTTTTCCTGCGGGCATACTCTTCCGCATACGGCGGGAAGTGCGTTTGTTTCTTTGATTTTCTGATATGCTCCCTCAAAATCGCCCTCTGCGATAAGTGAGATAAATTCAGGAATTTTAACAGAAACGGGGCAGCCCTGCATACAAGGCTTGTGCTTGCAGTTAAGACATCTTTTTGCCTCGTCTATCGCCATTTCCTCGGTGTAGCCTGTAGTAACCTCAAGAAAGTTTTTGTTTCTGACGTTGGGGCACTGCTCCGGCATAGGATTTTTATCTAATCTCATATTTGGCATTGTTATCACCCTCCATTATTCGGCTTTGTTTGTGCGTCCTATACGGCAGTAGCCGTCCTCACAGGACTTTTGCTCGTATTTCTTGAACATTCTCGAACGCTTCATGGCGCTGTCCCAGTCAATCTGATGTCCGTCAAAATCCGGACCGTCAACGCACGCAAACTTTGTTTCTCCGCCGACGATTACACGGCAGCCGCCGCACATTCCCGTACCGTCAATCATAACGGGATTCATTGAAACGGTAGTTTTTATTCCGTATTCCTTTGTTACATCGCAAACGGCTTTCATCATTACAAGAGGACCTATCGCAATGACCTCGTCAAATTTTTCGCCTGCGTCAAGCAGCTCTTTTAATCTGTCGGTAACAAAGCCCTTAACTCCGTTCGAACCGTCGTCCGTTGTGATTATCAGCTTGTCCGAGCATTTCTTAAGCTCATCCTCAAGTATCACAAGGTCTTTATCCCTAAAGCCTGTGATAACCGTAACGTCCGCACCCATTCCGTGGAGCTTTTTAGCCTGGGGATAAGCGATAGCCGTTCCCAGACCGCCGCCTATAACGGCAGCCTTTTTGATACCGTCAAGGGGAGTGGGCGTTCCGAGAGGACCTGCAAAGTCCAGAAGCTCCGCACCCTCGGGAACCTCGGCGAGATCTCTTGTCGTTTTGCCGACGATCTGCACGATAATCGTAACAGTACCCTTTTCACGGTCAAAATCCGCTACGGTGAAGGGGACTCTTTCTCCGTGCTCATCAATTCTCAAAATGATGAACTGACCCGGCTCCGCCTTTTTTGCGATCAACGGAGCTTCAACCTCCATAAGAAAAATCTGAGGGTTGAGAATCTTTTTTGTGACAATTTTGTATGGCATAGTATCACCTCATAAATAATTAAATTTAGTAATTTGAAAATTACCTAATTAATGACTGCTGAACAATTATGAAACGCAGCCGCATAGCGGCTTAAAAGCGTTTCATAATTGTTCAGGTGCAAGGATTTTTCATAAATATGAAAAATCCTTGCACCCCAAATAAATATTTTGCTCTCAAAATATTTATTTGGGCAGACTTTATCAATGCGAACTGTGTAAAATCTCTGATTTTACACGAAAAATTTTGACAATAGTCATAATTTTTCTAAATGCGATTGAAAATCGCATTTGTTCAGTGAGCATTATATAGATATATTATATAAGTAAATAATTGCATTGTCAATGTATTTTTGGGTAAATCATAGTATTATATAAATAAAAAGGAACAAATTTAGTGTAAATATACA
>JAXDRV010000135.1:0-19614 GCA_034090805.1 Clostridia bacterium | reverse complement strand
AAATTCAAGCAGAAACATCTCAAATTCCGCGGAAATCTTGAGTTTTACAATAGCCTATATAAGCATATAAAGAAGGGAGGTACGTTTGCTTGATGGATTTAAAAAGATATTTCCTGTGTTTTGTTCTCTACAGCTTTATCGGCTGGCTGTATGAATCGGTATATTATACCCTGCGGCACAAAAAGCCTGTCAATACGGGATTTCTTACAGGGTGCTTATGCCCCATATACGGTCTAGGCGCAATGCTCGACATTATGCTTCTCGGAGATATTGAGAATACATGGAAGCTGTTTGCGGCGGGAATGCTTCTGACCTGCTCGCTTGAGTATGCGGTATCATGGATTCTTGAGGAAATTTTCGGGACACGCTGGTGGGATTATTCCACATGGCCGTTTAATATTCACGGCAGAGTATGCCTTCTCGGCGGACTTGCTTTCGGAACAATGTCCGTACTGCTGGTGAAGTTTATTCACCCGGCGGCAGTCAGATACATATCATTTTTGAGCGACCGCACGGTGAACCTCGTGTGTATGCTTTCCGTTGCGGCTATCCTTTCTGATTTGATAGTCACGGTACGTGATCGGGAAAAATTCGACAAAAAGCTGTGGTTTGTGGATACTCACCCCGGCATGGCGGGCGACGGCTTCGTAATGCGTCACACTCGTGCCGTAATACAGTACATAAGGGATTATATAAATAACAGATAAAGCGGCAGAATTGATATGCGCCGAATCATACGGCATATATCAATCCCTCCGCTTTTTTTATATCCTTTAAAAACCTGTTTCCCCGCTTATTTAATGACTGCTGAACAATTATGAAACGCAGCCGCATAGCGGCTTAAAAGCGTTTCATAATTGTTCAGGTGCAAGGTTTTTTCATAAATATGAAAAAATCCTTGCACCCCAAATAAATATTTTATTCTCAAAATATTTATTTGGGCAGACTTTATCAATGCGAACTGTGTAAAATCTCTGATTTTACACGAAAAATTTTGACAATAGTCATAATTTTTCCAAATGCGATTGAAAATCGCATTTGTTCAGTGAGCATTATTTAATTCCTGTTATAATCGCAAAGGCTCCCTTGCCGACATGAGTACCCACTATCGGGCCAAATTCGCTGTACATCCTCACGCAGTCCCCGCCAAATTCCTCACGCAGCTTTTCACAGGCCTCGTCACCTCGCTTTTTATCCGACTGAACCACGAGAAATCTCGGATCTTCCGCATCAAAATCAGGATCCTCCTTGATTTTTTCTATCAGCTTATCCACAAGCTTTTTCTTGCCTCTCAGCTTATCCATGCTTTCGACGAGTCCGTTTTCTATCGTCAAAATCGGCTTAATGTCAAGCAGCGTTCCGACTATTGCGGCAGTCTTGTTGATACGTCCGCCCTTTTCAAGATACTTGAGTGTATCCACAAGCAGATAACACCGCCACGTTTTTATATACCGCTTACATTCCTCGATTATTTCCGTCACCGGCACATCATCCTGTGCAAGCTCTGCGGCATGAACGGCCGTTTCCGATATATAAAGCGAAAACTTCTCCGAATCGATAATGTGAATGTCTGCCTGCGGGTATTCCTCCTTGATTTCCTCCGCAACGAGAGTTGCAGTATGATGCTGTCCGCTGCCCTTTGACGAAATCGTAAAATATATTACGCTTTCGTGAGCCTTTGCCTGCTCAAGCAGATAGTCATACATATCTCCGTAGGGAGTCTGTGAGGTGGTGGGTATCTTTTCCGAATTTTCAAGCATTTCATAAAATTCCGCATTCGTCATATCAACACCGGTAACGTATGATTTTTCTCCGAAAATACTTAAAAACGAAAGTATGCCTATATCATATTTTTCCGCAATATCAGCCGGAATATCCGAACTTGTGTCAACAACTATTTTAACGTCAGTCATAATCCTTCTCCTGTCTTTATTAATTTTACTTCCAAGTGAATTTTGTAAGCTGTCCGAGGTTTTTCAGATTGTCAAACCCCTGCTGCCGCAGTGCCTCGTATACTATTATTGCCACGGAATTTGACAGATTAAGGCTCCGTGCCTCTTCTATCATCGGAATACGTATGCACCGCTCCTCATGCTCGTACAGCAGCTCCTCCGGAAGTCCCGCGTCCTCACGTCCGAACATGATGTAATCATTATCCTCAAACCGCACCTCCGTGTATGTGTGCGGAGCTTTTGTCGTTGCATAGAAATATCTGCCGCCCTCCGTCTTTGCAAAAAAATCGTCAAGGTTATCATAATACGCAACGTTAAGCAGATGCCAGTAATCAAGTCCGGCACGCTTTAAATTTTTGTCGGTTATCTGAAAAGCAGTCGGCCGAACAATATGCAGACGGCAGCCCGTAGCGGCGCACGTCCGTGCGATATTCCCCGTATTCTGCGGTATTCTCGGCTCAACAAGAACAATATTAAACATCGTTTATCTCCTATATTATTTCAGTATTTTTATCATAAGCCTGTTAAGCAGCGGACGTTTGATTTTTACCGCCTTTTTCGGACAAAGCTCCTGGCAGCAAAAGCATTTTATACATTTGTCCGCATTGATTTTCGGCTTTCCGTTTTTCATTTCAATCGCCTGCGGCGGACAGCAGCGCATACATTCTCCGCAGCTGATGCATTGCCCGTAATTTATCTCCGGCTTTGACGCAAGCGCATTTGTAAGACGTGCGTTGAGCGCCTCGGGCAGTGATATAAGCTTCAAAAGATTAAAATGGCTCTCCGGCTTTACAAAATCCTTAATTATAAGCTTATTCAAATCCTCGCCCAAAATTTTCGGCTCCGACGGCGTAAGCCCCCGCTCAAGCGACTGCTTAACGGTGTCAACCTCGTCCGGCGAATAATCAATCAGACGGCACGCCGTGAGATCCAGCGCATACGGATTTGCGCTCGCCATTATCAGACCTACGTGCCTGTTGCTCCCGGCAGTCGGACCGTTGCCCTCCATGCCCCATATGCCGTCCATTATTGACAGCGTCGGCTTTACGCACATACAAAGGTCAACAAGCATTGAACAGAATGCACTGCGCTCATTAAGCCTGAAATGCAGCTCCGCCTTGTGCGTTCCCGGTATAACGCCGAAAAGATTCTTGACTGCGCCTGTGTAGCTTGTCATCGCATGAGTTTTAAGCTTGGGCAGCGAAATAACAACATCGGCATTTAGTATGGGATCGATTATCGGCATACTTTTTATCGTTTTTCCCTCCGGGAACGAAACCTCGGTAAAGGACGTGTCGTAATTGAGCGCCGCTCCCGTACCCTCAACCGCCGTATCCATTCCGCAGCCGTGATATACGCTTTTTAACACCGCCGCATTGTATGCGCCGCCGGGACTTTCGGCAATGGTAACGCTTCCCCCCGCCGACTCGGCAAGCTCAATAACAGCCTTGACGATTTCGGGGTGAGTTGTCACCGCCTCGTCCGGGTTTTTGCGTGATACAAGATTTGGCTTGATAACAACCCTGTCACCCTTTTTCACAAATTTTTCTATACCGCCGATTAAATCAACCGCCTCCTTAACATACCGAAAGCAGTCCGAATATCTGTCGCATTTGACTATCGAAACGGCGGAATTATCCGAATTAATCATATCTAAAATCTTCTGAATACTCCTATTACCTTTCCTATTATCGAAACCCGATCGACGATTATCGGCTCCATGGTGTCGTTTTCCGGCTGAAGTCGGAAATGTCCTTTTTCCTTGTAAAAGGTCTTGACCGTAGCCTCATCGCCGTTTACAAGCGCAACGACAATATCTCCGTTTTCCGCAGTAGGCTGCTCCTCGACTATGATATAATCACCGTCCAGTATTGCGGCATTTATCATCGATTCGCCGCTGACACGCAGCATGAAAATATTTTTGTTTCCGACAAAGCTCATCGGCAGAGGAAACGTTTCGGTGTTATCCTGAACGGCGGTTATCGGCTGCCCCGCCGTCACCTTGCCGTACATCGGCACATCGAGATACCTGTCGTCCGCAGCCGTTTCCTGTTCGTCCGTTTTGTAATTCACAAGCCGCACAGAGCGGTTTTTGGACGATTCGTGAACAATCATGCCCTCTTTTTCAAGCTTTTTCAGCCGTGCGTGAACAGTTGCTGTCGAGGTAAGTCCCACCGCACCGCAAATTTCACGCACTGTAGGCGGAAAGCCCTTTTCCTTTATACATTCATGGATATAATCCATTATTTCATAATCCTTTTCAGTTATCCGTGCCATAAAACGCTCCATTCCTCCCGCCTGTTTTATCTTAACTATATCATACCATATATCGCTCCGTTTGTCAAACAAATATTCGTGTTTTCTGCAAGCAAAAAGCCGCATTACTGCGGCTTTTTGTATTTTATTTTATCTCCGCATGAAAATTCTGCAATGATTTCACGCTGCCGGAGGATTTCTGCATTGCTTTTATACCGGCAATGCACGCTTTTGTTTCTGCCATGGTTGTCATGTACGGGATTCTGCCCTTTATGACTCCCTTTCTTATATAGCTGTCATCGGTTGCTCCCTTTTTATCGTTGGGAGTGTTGATTACGATGCTTACCTCTTTGTTGGTGATAACGTCAAGCACGTTCGGTCTGCCCTCGTTGAGCTTTGCGACCTTCTCCGCCTTTATGCCGTGCTCCGCAAGATATGCGCAGCAGCCTGCCGTTGCAAGCAGCTCAAAACCGCACTCCTTGAAGCCTTGGGCAACCTCCGCAAGCTCGTCCTTATCTCTGTCATTGACGCTTAACAACACCTTGCCCGAAACAGGCAGCCTTGTCTGCGTTGCCTCCTGAGCCTTTGCGAATGCCTCGCCGAAGCTCTCCGCCATGCCGAGAACCTCGCCCGTCGAACGCATTTCGGGGCCTAAGACAGGGTCAACCTCCTGGAACATATTGAACGGGAACACTGCCTCCTTAACTCCGTAATGAGGGATATTCCTTTCCTTTATTCCCGCAACGGGTGACGGTCTGCCCGTCAGCGGCATCGTGATTATCTCCGTCGCAAGCGGAACCATTCTTATATCGCACACCTTTGACACAAGCGGCACCGTTCTTGACGCTCTCGGATTTGCCTCAAGCACATAAACCTTGTCGTCCTCGATTGCATACTGCATATTCATAAGACCTCTTACGTTCATCTCAACGGCAATTTTCCTTGTGTATTCCTTTATCGTTGCAACGTGCTTTTCGGGAATGTTTAATGACGGCAGTATGCACGCCGAGTCACCCGAATGTATTCCCGCAAGCTCAATATGCTCCATGACAGCCGGAACGAAAACGTTCTCGCCGTCGCTTATTGCGTCTGCCTCGCATTCAAGCGCATGATGCAGGAATCTGTCTATCAGTATCGGTCTGTCCGGAGTTACTCCGACAGCCGCATTCATGTAAATCTTAAGGCTTTCGGCATCATGAACAACCTCCATGCCTCTGCCGCCCAAAACATACGACGGACGAACCATTACCGGATAGCCTATCTTTTCGGCAATTTCAAGAGCCTCGTCAACCGTTACCGCCATTCCCGATTCCGGCATGGGAATTTCAAGCTTGTCCATCATGTTGCGGAACAGATCTCTGTCCTCCGCAAGGTCTATCGTTTCCGGAGTTGTTCCAAGGATATTCACACCGTTTTTCTTTAATTCCGCAGCAAGGTTAAGCGGAGTCTGTCCGCCGAACTGAGCGATTACGCCGACAGGCTTTTCCTTTTCGTGAATGCTCAAAACGTCCTCAAGCGTAAGCGGCTCAAAGTACAGCTTATCAGATGTATCATAATCGGTTGATACTGTTTCGGGATTGCAGTTTACGATTATCGTTTCAAAGCCTAATTTCTTCAGCGCCATAGCCGCGTGAACGCAGCAGTAATCGAACTCTATTCCCTGTCCTATTCTGTTCGGGCCTCCGCCGAGTATCATAATCTTCGGCTTATCGGTATTTGAGGGGCTTTCGTCCTTCATGTTGTAGGACGAGTAATAATAAGCCGCATTTTCCGTACCGCTTACGTGAACGCCCTCCCATGCTTCTGTTATTCCTGCGGCAATTCTCGCTTTTCTGATTTCCTCCTCCGAAACCTCAAGCAATCCGCTCAGGTATCTGTCCGCAAAGCCGTCCTTCTTTGCCTGCTCAAGCACGTCTGCCGGAGGTACGCTGCCCTTGTATGATTTGAGAGCCTCCTCCTCTTCGACAAGCTCCTTCATCTGCTCGATAAAATAATGCTTTATTTTTGTAAGCTCCCAAAGCTCGTCAACCGTTGCGCCCTTTCTAAGAGCCTCATACATAATAAACTGACGCTCACTTGAGGGATTATGCAGCATCGCAAGCAGCTCGTCCTTTGACTTTTCCGCAAAATCCTTCGCTCCGCCCAAGCCGTAACGACCTATCTCAAGGCTGCGTATTGCCTTTTGGAACGCTTCTTTATATGTTTTTCCTATGCTCATTACCTCGCCGACAGCACGCATCTGTGTACCAAGCTTATCCTGAGAGCCCTTGAACTTTTCAAATGCCCATCTTGCGAACTTGATTACAACGTATTCGCCGTCGGGATAGTACTTGTCAAGCGTGCCGTACTTTCCGCACGGAATATCCGAAAGATCAAGTCCCGCCGCAAGCATCGCCGAAACAAGCGCAATCGGGAAACCCGTTGCCTTTGACGCAAGTGCCGATGAACGTGACGTTCTGGGATTGATTTCTATTACGATAATTCTTCCGTCAACGGGATTTCTCGCAAACTGAACGTTCGTGCCGCCGATAACCTCTATAGCCTCAACGATTTTATATGCCTGTCTTTGCAGCTCTGCCTGGACGTCCTCCGGTATTGTAAGCATCGGAGCGGAGCAGAACGAATCACCCGTATGAACTCCGAGGGGATCGATATTTTCAATAAAGCATACGGTAATCATGTTCCCCGCAGCATCTCTTACGACCTCAAGCTCAAGCTCCTCCCAGCCGAGAACCGATTCCTCGACAAGCACCTGACCGACAAGACTCGCCTGCAAGCCTCTTTCGCAGACGGTCTTTAATTCCTCCTTATTATATACAAGACCGCCGCCTGCGCCGCCCATGGTGTATGCCGGACGGAGTACAACCGGGTAGCCGAGCTTTGCCGCTATTCCGAGAGCCTCGTCAACCGAATAAGCAACCTCGCTCCTTGCCATCTCGATACCGAGGCTGTTCATCGTTTCCTTGAATGCGATTCTGTCCTCGCCTCTGTCTATTGCGTCAACCTGTACGCCGATTACCTGAACGTTGTATTTTTTCAGCACGCCCGCCTTGTCCAGCTCCGAGCAGAGGTTAAGTCCCGACTGCCCGCCGAGATTCGGCAAAAGTGCGTCCGGACGCTCCTTTTCGATAATCTGCGAAAGACGCTCAACGTTAAGCGGCTCAATGTACGTTACATCGGCAGTTTCCGGGTCGGTCATTATTGTCGCCGGATTTGAATTTACCAATACAATCTCATATCCGAGCTTGCGCAGTGCCTTGCACGCCTGCGTGCCGGAATAGTCGAACTCGCATGCCTGACCTATAATAATTGGGCCCGAGCCGATAATTAAAACCTTGTGAATATCTTCTCTTTTTTTCATTGACGTTCTCCTATCTCAAATTGAGTGCGACGGCAGATGTATTCCGCCGCTGCGGATTTATTCCTATCCTATATTATCTTATATTCCGACGTATTTGTCAAGTATTTTTTTAGCAGCTTACAACTTTTTCACCAAAAAGGACCGCAGCCACACACGACCGCAGTCCAAAGAAGGTATATATTCATTACCGCCGAAGCAGAGTAATGACATTTTTCTCAGCCTTTGACGCCTGATGAGGTCACTCCCTCAACAAAGTATCTCTGGCAGAACAGGAACATTATTATAATCGGCAGCAGCACCAGCGTCGCCGCAGCCATCTGCGCACCGTAGTCCTGAACCTGTCCCGATGCGAACAGCTTGATTCCGACTGAAAGCATCTGCTTCTTGATATCTGAAATATACAGATACGGGCTCATGTAGTCGTTCCACGTCCACACGAACGAAAACAGCACCATCGTCGCAATCGACGGCTTTGCCAGCGGAACTATAATTCTGCTGTAAATTCTGAAATGACTGCACCCGTCTATTTTCGCCGCTTCGCTTATCGATTCGGGTATACCTATAAATGCCTGACGGAGCAGGAACACAAAATACACGTCCACGCAGCTCGGAATTATGATCGCCCACATTGTGTTTAAAAGCTTTATGTTCTTAAAGATTATGTATCTCGGCAGTATCATAATATCTGACGGAATCATCAGCGCCGCAAGCAGCACAAGAAAGATTGTATCTCTGCCCTTAAAATGTATCTTGGAAAATCCGTATGCGGTATACGTCATAAGGAATATTTTTATGAATATCGTTATACCCGTCATAAGGATCGTGTTCCAGTACCATCTCGGAAAATTGTAAAATTCACTGTTAAACAGTCCCGTTATGTTTTTGGTTGTAAAATTCGACGGTATCAGCTCAAACGGCTTCATCAGCACATCGCCGCTCGGCTTAAAGGACGAGGATACCATGAATATAAACGGATATATGCACATAATGCCTATCACAAGCATGATGATCGTGACAACCCATTTTGTGATTTTATTCTTTTTATACACGTATCTCGCCTCCCATCAATAATTTACCCATTTTTGCTGACCGCGCCACTGGATAAGCGTAATAATCATAACTATTGCGAACATCACCATCGCCTGTGCGCTTGCAAAGCCTGTCTGATACTTGACGAACGCCGTGCGCACTATGCTCAGAGCCATTACCGTTGTCGACTGACCGGGGCCGCCCTCCGTCAGCGACTGGATAACCGTAAAGTTCTGAAGCGAGGTTATGATTGAGCTTATAATAAGGAAGAAGGTTGTCGGCGAAAGCATGGGGATTACGACATTTTTTATTCTCTGCCATTTGTTTGCGCCGTCTATCTGCGCAGCCTCCTCAAGCTCTGTCGGTACGTTCTGCAATGCGCCCAGATACGTCAGCATATTAAGTCCGACGCCCTTCCACACGGCTATCGCCGCAACGGTCGGCAGCGCAAGCTTATCCGAAAGCAGCAGCAGCGGAGGCTCACTTATTCCTACGCTTTTCATCAGCGTAACAAGCGGACCGCCCGGGCCCAACAGCAGCTTGAAAATTACCGCAACGGCAACCATGTTCGACACGTACGGTAAAAATACCATACCTCTTATCGCACCCTTAAAATACACTCCCTTGTTGAGCAGAAGCGCAAGAGCCAAGCCGAGAACCATTATCAGCGGCACATACACAAGCGAATATATACCCGTGCGGCCGAGAGCCGCCATGACCTCCTTGTTGTGAAACATATTGATAAAGTTTTTTAATCCGACAAAGCTCATGCTATCCATCTTTGTCAGATATGTCATATCGGTAAATGAAAGCACTATTGAGAATATGAACGGTATTCCCGTGAACACAAAAAACAGCAGGACATAAGGCATAATAAACGCATAGCCCGTCAAGGTTTCTCGTCTGTTAAGTGCGTTGCTTTTTTTCACATTTGTTCACCCTTTCTTTGTACGGATTTGAAATATTACGGGCGGATTTCTCCGCCCGTTTGAATTACTGTCCCAATTCCTCGCTTATTGCCGCATCCGCACGGCTTGTGATTGACGCTATCGCCTCATCGATCGGCTTTGAGCCTGCGCCGTAAAGCTGCGCCTCCTCTATGATGATCTGATTGATCGTGGTATCTGCGGGGCCTATGATCTTTTCGGGGATAACCTTGCGGTTCGGGTCGAACCATGCCTTTTTGATCTCCTCAACCGTAAACTTATCGTTCTCAAATGTCGGAACGAGCTTATCGGAAATATAGCTTGTGATTTCCTCGTCGCTCAAATCCACTCTTGCCGGAATACGTCCGTAGCCGAGAGTATACTGGTTTTCAGCAATGCAGGCAATAGCCGCAAAGGCAGCGTCCTTGTTCTTGCTTGTTGTGGGAACCGCATAGCAGCCTGTAACCGCAAGAGTCGAAGGCTCCTGTCCCTCAGGATAGGGCATCGGAAGTATTCCGCATTCCCAATCTCTGGGGTACTTTTCAAGGTCGGGAAGCATCGACGCAACCCAGCCGCCGCATACGAACATACCCATCTTGCCGCCGGCAACGAATGAGTTCCACGGATACGAGCCTGCCGCATATGTTACGCTGTCCGGCTGTATCTTTTCTTTGTTTCCTAAACCGTAGAACCACTCAAGGCTTTCCTTAAAGAGCGGATCCGAGAAGTTTGATTTTGTCTGATCGTCATTATATGCCTTAAAGCCCTTCTGGAAAGCGTGCATATAATTATAGTTATCGTAATCAAGCATGAACGAGCCGTAGATGCCCTTTGATTCGTCTGTCAGCTTCTTTGCCGTTTCAACATACTTTTCCCATGTCCAGTCATCTGCCGAGGGATAGGGCACGCCTGCCTCGTCAAATATCTTTTTGTTGTAGAAGGTCAGCCAAATATCGTTGAATGCCGGCAGTCCGTAAACGTGACCGTCACCGTATGAGGCGAGATTCTCTCCGAATTTTTCCTCCATGTTGTAATCTGCATTTACAGCCAGCTCATCGAGCGGAGCAAGAACACCTGCGCTGTAATAGGGCTTGAGCTTTGAATCCGTTCCGTAAAGAATGTCAAGCTCATCTCCCGCCATAAGGCTTACAAGCGCCTTGTCAACCTCTCCCGCATTGGTGTTGGGAACGATTGTAAATTCAATGTTGATGCCCGTCTTGTCTTTAACAAGCTGAACAAGCTCCTGAGTTTCTCCTCCCTGCGTTGCCGATTCCGATACCGCATAATGGAGTGTCACTCCCTCATAGGGCTTTTCGCTGTTTGTTGATGCAGTGGGTGTCGGCTCACTTCCGCCGCAGCCCGCCAGCGAACCGCAAACCGTTACCGCCGCCATAGCAGCGGCAAATCCTTTTGTCAGTTTTTTCATTTTTATATACCTCCTGATTATAATTACTGCGGCATTGTGCGTAACTCTGCGCACAATGCCTTTTTCTTTGTTAATTATATTATACAATACTTTTTGCAAAATTTACATAGGTAGATTTTTTAATTTACCGTCTAATTTTAACCTAAGCTTAATTATTTCACCGAAAGCGTGCGCATATCTTTGTTTCGCACATATGAGCATTTGCCACGCTCCCTTCTTAAAGCCGGATTTTATCTTTCGCATGATGCGTATGTTTTCATATCTGCATCCCACAGCATAAGCTTGATTTTAGCGCAGCCGTCTTTAACCGTCACGCTTTCTCCTATGGTATCGGATGTTCCCGCCGCAATCTGCTTTTCTGCTTTCGTTACACCTGCCAAAGTACCGTCCTGTGCGTACTGAGCTACATAAAGCGTCATATCGGCGTCATTTTCCGTATGGTTTTCAATTGCTGCCGTTACATCTCCTCCGGCTGTTGCAATATCGTTACCGGCAGTTACGGATGCCTTTATATAGCTTAAAGCATCGCCGTTTTCGCCGCTTATCGATATGTTGTTTACCCACATGATATTGGTTGAGGTACTCTTTGTAATGTCAAAGCTTACCGAATCGAGCGACTTAACCTCACCGCCGATAAACGGTATGTTTTCGGCAATCATGGTTTTCTTTGAATATTCCGTACCCGTATACGCTCCGTCCTCGGTCTTTCTCGGAACAACATATGCCGTACAAAGACCCGTATTTGTGTCAAGCTCTATTCTTTCATAAAGAACCTGGGCCGCATTTTTATCATCCGATGTTGCGTATTTATAAGTTGTGCCGCTGCCAACCTTTGAGCCGTCCGCACCGAGCATATAAATCTCGCCCACGTTGTTTGCGGTATCGCTTGTTGTGACAAAACGCATCGTTGCAATGCTCTTTTCACTGCCGGCTGCGTCACGTCCCTTTAGCGTCATGTCAAATACGCCGCCGTCCTTGTATATAAGCGCAAATTCCGACTCGTAAACATATTTGCCGTTTTCAAATGTCACACCGTTCGGATTGTTTATCTTATCCTTCGCAAACTCGATATGTCCTATCTCGCCGTCCGGTATGGGGTTCTTATCATATGTGTCTTTGGCAGTTCTTGTAGAAAATCTCAGTGCGTCAACATAACAGGTGCTTACCGAATTGTCCTTTACAACACTCCATATCTTTTTCGTATCGGCTGTTATACCGTAATTTGAAACGGGATTATCCGCTGTTATATTAGTCTTATCCGCTCTTAAGCTGTAATTTACGGTTTTGCCGCCGTTTGCTTTTGCCGTAAACGCATTGATGTCCTCGTCTGTGGTGTCCTCGTCAGCCATAAGCTCCCAGCCCTCCGCAAGCAGAGCTGTATCTGTGATGCTGCCGCCTGTGAGCAGGTCGTTAAGTCCGTCTATTTTTGTAAGAGCCTTTCTTGCCTCATATTTCTCATTAAGTGCTCTTACCTCGCTTTCCGTAAGCGCACCGCCGTATATGCCGGCAGTTACGATTTTACCCGTAAATGCGTTCTGTGCAAGCGTCTGAGGTATCATTGCGTCATTCTCGCCCTTGGTCGGATTATAATCTCCTCCGATTACCATACAGAAATTATCATCGTCACCGCTGTAAAACTCCATGCTGCCTGATGCCGATGCCGTATCGATAAGCGTACCGTCCTTGTAAACCTTAACCTCCGAGCCGTTATATGTTACTGTAATATGATAATACGTATCGGTTGCCAGTACAGTGCTTGAGCCGAGATATGTATTATCTGAATTTTTAACCCACGCTCCGTTGTGACGTACATATGCTTCAAGCATACCGTCAGATGTTGTTTCAATATCAAAGCCGGAGCTTTGCGCTGCGCCGATTACGTTATCTGCGCCGTTAAACGCTGTCGGCTTATACAATATGTCAATGGTATATCCGCCGCTGCCCTGCATAAGCGCCTTTCTTCCCTCGTCAAGCATTACCTTGAAGAAGTTCGGCGAGTTTTTGTCCTCTGTGTTTCTTGCAAAGCTTCCCTCGTACATATTAAGCTCCGTATTGTATTCAACCGGAACACTGCCGAAGCTCTCCGGCTGCATATCGTAGAATTTCGCATAATTTGAGGTATCGATTATACCGTTTGCATTAAACGAAACCTTTGTAATCTCCGGGAATTTTTCAACTCTTTCCGACGTTGTGAACACACCTGTTTCTATTGTGCTCTCAGACGGACGGTAGAAGCTGTCGTATGCCGTAATAACCGCCTTGTAATCTGTTCCCGGCTGAAGTCCCGAAACGTTCCAGTAGTTTTCCGCCGGAGCCTGATCGCCCTGCCAGTAATATGACGAAACTGTGTATTTCTTTTCCGATTTTCCCGTATCCTGATTTATAACGTCCACGAGATAGTGACCTGCGTCCGTTTCATCGTCTTTTGCCTGTGTAAACGTAACCTTGCAGGTCGTTTCGCCTACAGACGAAACTGTTGCCGACGCTCCCTCCGGGAAATACGGAGCCTTTTGGTCACGAGTGTCCGTATACTGCCAGTTGTCCTTATCGTTTACATCAATTACCCACGGTTGCTTAAATTCTCTGTCACGGTTAAAGTCCATGCGGTGAACCGTAACAACATTATCCGTTCCTACCTCAATATAATATCCCGAGCTTTCCTTTTCGCTGTTTCCGAAACGCTTCGGCTGGTATTCCTCGTCCCAGCAGTCCTCGATTTCAAGGTTGTTTACCGAGCCTGTGTTTAATGATGTGAAATCACCCTGATGTATTGAGCGTTCGTTTGCAATATCCCAATGGGAATGTCCCGAAAATGTGATTGCGTTTGAATACGGAGTAAGAGCCGATTTAAGCTCATCCGTTCCCCAATAATTTGAGTTGTATGCTTTGCCGTTTCTCATACCCTCTACCACAAACGAGCCGTAAACCGTATCCTTTACGTTCGGGTGCATACCGACAAATATCGGCTTGCCCTCCGATGCCGCCTCCTCGGCAGCGGTCTTTACCGCATTCGTAAACCATGATACGGTATCGGGTGAATGAAGATACGGATATGTGCTTGTTTCATCGTTTGCTCTCTGTGTATCCTGGCTAACCATTATAAACTTATAGCCGTATATATCGTATACATTATTTGCCGATGTGAGAGTTTCGTCATACTTTGAAAGCTCTGTGACAAAATTCCCCTGCTTATCCGGCTTTGCGTCATGGTTTCCTCTTAAGAACAAAACCTTTGTGTGGCTGCCCTTGGGGATTACCGATTCAAGATCGCTCACAAATGCTTGATATTCCGCAGTATTGCTGTTGTGGCTTATATCGCCGGGGATCATGACTGCGTCAAGCTGCTCTATGCCGCCCGCCTTTTCAATTACGCTGTTTAGTGCCTTTTTAAATTTTTTGCCGGCATATTCGTAATTTGAAAGTCCGCTCTCCTGCGAGGCTCTGCCGTACTGCGTATCGGACAATACCGCAAACTTCAGCGCAACGCCCTCCTCGTGACCCGCCGTAGGAGCCGGAGTAGGCTCTGCCGTAGGTTCGGGAGTCGGTGTAGCGACGATTTCCTCGGGGGTGTATTCGCTTACCTTTACATTGCTTATGCTTACCTCGTTTCCGTAATTATAATTGTTAATGTAGAAGCTTATACCGCCAAACTGCACTGCCGATGTATTGAGCATATCCGCATTTTCCACAAGCAAATCACCATCTCCCGGTTCGGTTGCCGTATAGCTGCCGCTCTCTGTTTTTCTCGGAACAAGCCATGCGGAAAACTTCTTATTTACAAAGTCGATTTTTGCACGTACAAACAAAAGCTGTCCCGGATAATTAAACCCCGAAGATGATGTTATTCTTATCGCACTGCTGTTTCCTATAGTTGCTCCGCTTGCGTTTACCGCATATGCCTTTCCGGGGTTTGCCTTTTTATCGGAAGGACTTCCGTCCGGCTTGAAGCGAAGCTCACCGATTTTTACATCTGTTCCGGCTGCATCCTTACCATCAAAAACTATTGACGCATATGCGCCGCTGTCCTTTACTTGAACCGCAAATTCCGATTCATACACATATCCCTGTCCGTTCAATGTACCCGGGTTATTTACAATATCTTTTGAAAAATCAAGCTGTACCGCCCTGTTAGAATATCTTTTGCTATGATCCGACGGTGACTTTACGGAAAAATTCACCGCAGGCATTCCGATATTCGGCAGTGCGCTTTGTTTTTTAATTGCATACACAATACTTCTGTCTGCAATTATACCGTATCTTGCCCATTCTGCCGGTAAGATTTCCGTATCTGACGGAAAATCCGTTCCGTCCTCTTTTTTAAAAGTATCTGTACTGTACGTCAAAGGCAGCGTGCCTGTCGTCCCCTCTGCGTGTACCGTGCCGATTGCCGCAGGTGCGATTGCCGCAAACTGCACCACCGCCGTAATCAGCGCCAAAAGTTTTTTCATAGTGTAATCACCTTTCCTTTCATTTTTAGGCGGGCATCTCCCGCCTCGTCCGTTTTTCCTACAGAAATATTATAAATTTAAAACGGTAAAAAATAAATATGCTGTTTTTGCGCCGATAGTCTATTTTTGCACTAACGCCCCAAAAAACGGCTCAAATGCGTGTTTACTGCAAATTTTGCCTACCTCGTAAAATTTAGCATATTGATTTCGGCAAAATTTAAGCTTAAACTATAGGTATATATGTATGTTTCGTATATCACAGAATGGAGGTTTAATGTGAAAAATACACTGCGCATCTCACCTCCTTTCGGGACTTGGAGTATACACATACGCCGTCGTCCCTCAAGAAGGCAATCTGCTTGTGTCTTTTCCACATTATGATTTGTGCCGCCGCATGGCGGCGGAATGGAGGTTTAAAATGAAAATCAAAAAATTTATCGCAATTTTTCTTGCGCTGTGCGCAGCGCCCGCATCGGCATTCGCCAAGGATGCAGTCTACCTCAAGGAGGACAGCACAACCGTAATTTATAACGGCGAAACGCATCAGCTGCCCTTTTCAATCAGGAACATTGAGGGTAACGTATATATCCCCATAAGGAGCGCAATGGATATTATCGGCCTTAACGTTTACTGGGAGGACGGTATGATGGCTCTGGGCGAGCAGGACGAGGAAACGCTCAAGGCAATGATGAACGAGGGCTATCTCAATTCAAAATTCGGAAGCTCCGACAGCGACATGACCGACATACGCACAATAAAGGATAAGCTTAAGGAAAGCGTCTACAGCAGCACCGCCGACCCGACCGAGATTTTGAAGCTTTGGAAAGAGGACGGAAGCTTTGAGGGAATAGAGTACTTTAACCCCGACCGCATGGTATGGACCGCAAACAACCACGTAAAATATCTCCTTACGATGATTCAGGCGGCATACTCGCCCGAAAACAAATTCTTCGGCGATGCGGAGCTTAAACAAAAAATCGCAAAGTCGCTTGATTTCTGGGCGCACGGCGGCAGAGTCGAGTGCGACAACTGGTGGCAGCAGGAGATAGGCGTGCCGCAGACCGTTGTCAACATACTTATCTTAAATCCCGAAGAGCTTACGGACGATGTAAGAGAGGTTTTAAACGCAGAGGCGGCAAAAGGCTCTATCTTCAACGAAAAAATCGTTGACAGAATCAAGGAGCGCCCCGTTGCAAACACAGGCGCAAACCTCGCCGACAAGCTGCTTACAAGCTTTAAAATCGATATTGCAACAGAAAACGAGGCAGAGCTGTATGGTGCAATTCATCTTATGGAAAACGAGCTGAGAGTATTTGAAAAGATAAGAACGG
The DNA here is from genome assembly GCA_034090805.1 of Clostridia bacterium. Lineage (GTDB taxonomy): Bacteria > Bacillota > Clostridia > UBA1381 > UBA1381 > Ornithomonoglobus_A. The sequence continues at coordinate 2,885 of JAXDRV010000135.1, read as the reverse complement.
ACGAATACGGCGAGGACTCGGACGGCATAAAGGCTGATTATTCGTTCCATCAGCACGTTGACCAGATACAGGGCGGCAGCTACGGCGAAGTGATGATGAACGATTTTTCCGCAATCATCTCATATTTAAAAGGAACAAAATACACCGTCTCCGACAACGCATTAAACGAATACGCAAACTGGCTTCTTGACGGTCAGCAATGGATATTCCGCAATAACTACCGTGAGCTTACGACTGCCGGCAGGCATATCACACGTCCCGGCGGAGTAAAGGGCTTTAAGGCATCAATGGCAAAGGCGGTTGACGCACTTGAGGGATATACTCAAATCGAACGCTATGACGAGCTTATGGCAATGAAGCAAAACCGCCTCGGCGAAACGGACGAATTTAACGGAAACCGTCATTTTTGGCTGTCCGATTATATGTCGCACAACCGCAAAGGCTATCATGTCGGATTAAAGCTTTCCTCAAACCGCACCAAAAACGGCGAGGTGGTAAATAACGAAAACCTCCTCGGCTACTATCTGTCTGACGGAGTAACAACGCTTATGCAGGACGGAGACGAGTATTACAACATCATGCCGCTTATCGACTGGAACAAGCTCCCCGGAACGACAACTCCACAGGGTGAGCTGAAAAACCTCAACGACTGGGCGCAGTGGAACGGCGAGCATCTGTGGAACTGGAAAGGCAACTGCCACTTTGTGGGCGGCGTATCGGACGGAATGTACGGCGCTGCGACAATGGATTATTCGCTTGACGGTCTTGAAGCAAAGAAATCATGGTTCATGCTTGACGATAAGATGATCGCTCTCGGCACGGATATAAACGCATATTCAAAATACGATATTTACACAAGCGTAAACCAATGCGCAAAGGACGGCGATATTAAGCTTGTGTCCGCAAACGGCACAAAAACCGCCTCCGATTCCGAAACAGTCAAGCCGGGAACGGCAGTTCTCCATGACGGCATAGCATACATATCGAAAAATGATATGAGCATGACCGCAGAACACAAAAAAGGAAAATACGAGGTGATAAACCTCGGTTCGGCATACAAGGACGTTGAGGAGGAAAATGACATATTCTCTCTCGGCATAGATCACGGCACAAAACCCGACAGCGGCTCATACGAATACACCGTATTATTCAACGCCGACGAATCAAAGGCAAAGAACGAGCTTACCGCATCGTCCGTCAAGGTTCTTCAAAATGACGGCGCAGTGCAGGCTGTATACGACAGCAAAAATAAAATCACCGAAGCAATAATCAGAAAATGCGGCGATTTAAAGCTTCCATCGGGACTGACGCTCAACATCAACAAAAAATGTGCGCTCATCATAAAGGAGCTTGAGGGCGGCGCAATCGAGATAACCGCCTCCAACCCCGACAACACGCCGAAGGATTTACAGATTGTCGTAAACAAGGTTCTGCCCGCCGACGGAGTAAACGTTGTTAAGGAATCGGATACCTCAACAAGAATTAAATTCCGCCTTAACGAGGGCATCTACAGCGGCAGCAGCACAACCTACAATTCAAATACCGGCTTTACCGAGTTTTTGACAAACGAATAAACGGAGAAATATTTATGAATATTTTAAAACCTTCAAAAAAGCAGCTTGAATTTATGGACTGGGAGTTCGGCGTATTCTTTCATTTCGGAATACGCACCTACTACGAGGATCACACCGACTGGGACGGAGTGCCGATGGATATTTCGGTATTCAATCCGTCGGAGCTTGACTGCCGTCAATGGATAAAAACGGCAAAGTCCGCAGGCGCAAAATATGCGGTTTTCACCGCCAAGCACCACGACGGCTTTGCCAACTGGGATTCGGCATATACCGACTGTTCCGTCAAAAACACTCCGTACAAGCACGATATTGTCCGCAGCTTTACCGATGCGTGCCGTGAATACGGAATAAAAACAGGTATATATTACTCACCCGCTCAGTTCGGTTCAAAAGCAGACGAAAATTACGATGATTATTTCATCAATCAGATCACGGAGCTTTTGACAAGCTATGGCAAAATAGACTACCTGTGGTTTGACGGCTGCGGCTCGGAGGGTCACGAATACGATACGAAGCGTATCATAAAAACAATCCGCACCCTACAGCCGGAAATACTGATATTCAATATGTGGGATCCCGACACACGCTGGGTCGGCAACGAGGACGGCTACGCCCCCGAAAATAACCTCAACGTCACCGACAAGCTTGATTTTTCCGTAATGACGGACAAAAAGGATTCTCTCGGACGAAAAGCATTTCTGCCCGCAGAATGCGACTGCCGCATAAGGGATTCGTGGTTTTACCGTTCCGAAGAAAAGCCGAAAAGCCTTGAAAAGCTCATGGATATGTACGAATGTTCAGTCGGACACGGCGCAAATCTGCTGCTTAATCTCTCACCCGATGAACATGGTCTTATCCCGGACGAGGACGTTCGGCGAATGAAGGAGCTGGGCGAAAAAATTAAGTCGGAATACGGTTGTCCGATAATTGCTTTTGAGGGCGAAAGAATACCTCTTGACGGCAAAACGACAATCTCACGCGCCGTAATATGCGAGGATCTTTCGGACGGGCAAAACGTTCGGACCTTTGAAATCCTCGCAGACGGAAAAAGCATATTCACCGGCAGCACTATAGGTCACAAACGGCTATGCCGCTTTAAGCCTGTATCACCGGGCAGAATTGAAATAAAAACCGATGCTGCGGCTCGGCTTAAAACGGAACTGTTTTAATTTTATATAATGCTCACTGAACAAATGCGATTTTCAATCGCATTTGGAAAAATTATGACTATTGTCAAAATTTTTCGTGTAAAATCAGAGATTTTACACAGTTCGCATTGATAAAGTCTGCCCAAATAAATATTTTGAGAAC
>JAXDRV010000134.1:0-35735 GCA_034090805.1 Clostridia bacterium | reverse complement strand
CTTTTGAACGGTCAAGAGCAAGCCGCTGCGCGGTGCTACGTTCGGTGCAAAACTTTAAATTTGCTCCGGCTTAGAAAATCTAAAAATATGATATTGGAAATTTAGTGTATTTTATGACTGTACATATATTGACAATTCCAGATATGGTAAAATGAATTCAAAGCTAAAGGGAATTTTTTATGTTATAATGGCTGCGTTCGGGTTTTCGATGATGAGCGTGTTTGTGCATCTGTCGGGTGATTTGCCCTTTTTTCAAAAAGCGTTTTTCAGAAATGCGGCAGCGCTTATAGCCGTTACGGGTCTGATGCTCAAAAATCACGTAGGGTTTATTCCCAAAAGGGACTGTCTGCCGCAGCTGTTTTGCCGCGCCTTGTTCGGAACAATCGGTCTTGTGTGTAATTTTTATGCGATAGACCGCCTTGTGCTTGCCGACGCTAATATGCTCAATAAGCTTTCTCCGTTTTTTGCAATTATATTTTCCGTATTTCTGCTTAAGGAAAAACCGACAGCGGTGCAAATTCTCGGCGTGCTGACGGCGTTTGTCGGAAGTATGTGCATAATAAAGCCGTCGGGCAACGGATATGCGTCATTTCCGGCGCTTATAGGTGCGCTCGGAGGGCTCGGCGCCGGAGCCGCATATACCTTTGTGCGCGTGCTTGGTAAAAAGGGCGAAAACGGATATGTTGTAATATTTTTCTTCTCGGCATTTTCCTGCCTTGTGTGTCTGCCGTTTATGATTTTTAATCCGGCGGCAATGAGCCTTAAAAGCCTTGTCTGTCTGATACTTGCCGGAGTAAGCGCCTGCGTGGGTCAGTTTGGAATAACACACGCATATATGCTGGCTCCGGCAAAGGAAATTTCGGTATATGACTATACGCAGGTTATTTTTTCAGCCGTATTCGGATTTTTGATTTTTAATCAGGTTCCGGATTTTTTGAGCGTTGTCGGCTATTTCCTGATATGCAGCGCCGGTATAACAATGTTTTTCTATAATAAAAACCGCGCATGATACGGATATCAGCCGCCCTTTTTAAAAAAGCGTTTCCGAAAGAAAAACAGGCTTTTAATATACCAAAATCAAATGCCTTTAATAGCCTCAGCTGCCTGAGTGTTCGTCATCAAACCATACCTCATCACGAACATCTGCCGCAGTGCAGGTCATATTAACATTGGTATATATAAAATTCTCTGCGTTTCGCACAAAAAGTCCCCACGCCGGAAGTACCCCGAAGTTATGAAATTCGGGATAGCGCTTCTCCATTTCGGGAATTTCATGGTATGTATATTCATTGACGCCGCCAGCCATTTCAAGCGTAATATTTCTCACAGTCAGGTTTTTCACCTTATTATCCTTTGTGCCCGAAATGCATATGCATGATTTTGCATTGCCCCAAGCCTCACCCTTATAGGTTGTGCCTATGGCATTTATACATTTACCCGATATGTTTTCGATTAAAATATCGGAAATAGCTCCGGCAGTGCAGCGGCTGTTTCCGGGTTGATACTCGCGCAGTCTGTCGCCGCCTGCAATAAATATCGGACCGGTGGCGTTATTAAGCTGTATATTGCTGATTGTGAGATTTTTCAGATTTCCTCCGTCAACGGGACAAAGCTTTATCGCGCAGCCGTTACAGTCATAAATATATGAATTTGTAAAGGTGATGTTTTCAAAATCGCCGACCGACTCCGTACCTACCTTGAAGCCTGCCCAGTTTGTTGTTATAACGCAGCCTGTGACAGCTACATTGCTGCACGGCTTATCAAAGGTGGATTTTAAGCAGATTGCGTCATCGCCCGTATCTATAAAGCAGCCTTCTATGCGGCAGCTTCTGCATGAGTCAATGTCTATACCGTCGTTATTTCCGTTGACGCGGCTGTTTATAAACAAATTTTTAATGTCAATATTTTCGCAGTTTTGCAAATGCAGTGTCCATGCGGCAGATTTTTTCAGCTGTATTCCGGAGAAGCTGAGATTTTTAGAGTTCATTATACGTACAAGAAACGGACGTTCAAGATGATGCGGATGAGTCTCTGAAAACAACTCGCCTCTGCCGTCTATAGCTCCCTCGCCGCGAATTGTGAGATTTTCTATACCGTCGGCATATATAAGACTTCTTCCGCGCTTGTTGTCAACCGCGTCAGTAAAAAGGTTTACCTTATCGGAATAGTCCTCAAAACGCTCGCTTCCGAGTATATATGCTCCCCTTTCAAGCGTTATTGTAAGACCGCTTCTCATAAAAAGCGTTCCGCATACGTATATTCCGGCAGGTATAATAAGCTCGGCACCGCTTGCTGCGGCTTTATCTATTGCGCTTTGAAGCTCCTGTGTTGTATTGTCTGTTTTGGGTTTAAATATTATTTTGTTCATCATTTTTCTCCTTGATCTGTGTATATGGAAGCGTTATTGTAAAGGTGCTTCCTACCCCTTCCTCGCTTGTGACATTAACTCCGTAATCCTTGCCGAGCAGTAGCTTCACACGCCTGTTTACATTGTTTATGCCGATGTGCTTTGAGTGTATATATACCTCTGACGAAAGAATTGATTTAACGAAGGCAAGCGTTTTTTTATCCATGCCGGCGCCGTTATCGGCAACGGTTAGTATAAAGCAGTCGTTTTTACGCTCGGCGCTTATTCGGATAATTCCGGCACGCTTTGAATGGCGTATGCCGTGCTGAAAGGCATTTTCTATAAGCGGCTGAAGCATAAGCTTTACTACCATGCAGTCGTCATATTCCGGTGGAATATCTATTAAAAATTCGCATTTGCCGGGATAGCGGAGCTTCATTATCTCAATATACAGGCATATATGCTCCTTTTCCGTTTTGAGCGGCACAAGATTCTTTTCGGAATCAAGAGCTATTCTGAGCATTTTAGACAGACTGACCGTTATGGTTGATATGTCATTTTGCTTTTTGAACTGCTTGTATGCCATAAAGTTTATTGTTTCAAGCGTGTTATAAAGAAAATGCGGATTAATCTGTGCCTGCAGTGCAACGGTGTATGCGTTGTTTAGAAGCGCAATTCTTTGTTCAAGCTCAATTTCCGCAAGGCGTTTATCCTGTATGGTTGAGTTTATGTTTTCAACTATAAGCGAAATTTCGTTGTCTATATTAAGCTTTTTGTCGCTGTCGAAGCTTTCGCTTACAGAGTCAATAATATTCTGTATCGGCTTAAAGGTACGTATCGCAAGAAACAGCGCGGCAATGAGAGCTATAAGCAGAGTAAGAAGAAGCATCAGAATTATTATGAAAACGTTTTGCGGCGTGATAAGGCTTTGATTGTGCTTTGCTATCAAAACATATTGGAGCTTTGTTTTTTCGGACGTATTGTCATAGGTAAAATAGCCCTTGTCTATAGAGTTTTCGATTTTGTCATAGACATATGCGTTTTGATTGTATTTGTTAAACAGGTTTTCCATCTCTGTTGAAAGGAGCGCTTTTTTATAGCCGCTCAGAACGTATAAATCAAAATTATCGTTTTCGGACGGCAGTATTGTGTTCATAATCAGCGCCGTATTCATGTTGACAACAACAGCGCCTATTTTTTCGCCCGATCTGCTGCGAATTGCAAGAATAAAGGATATGTAGTAATTGTCCGTATCCTCTATTATTCTCGGAACGATTGATATTGTGTCCGCCGACAAATATGCGTATTCCGACAGCCATGACCTGTCGTGAAAGCTGTCAAGCACATCGTTTGTTGTGCCGGAGAGAACATAGCTGTTGACGTTGGAGTAAATATAAACGCTGTCCACATATGTAAATGCCGAGCCCGACGCGCCGATTATTCGGTTATAGTCCGCTATTTTGTAAAGTGACGGTGAATACGGCTCTGCGGCAAAATTTATTATCGCCTCATTTCCGGCAAGCGAATATGTGAAAAGGCGTGTCTGGTCATATATTTCGTCAAAGGTTGTTTCTACGGTGTTAAATCTGCTGCGGTACATATTGTTGAGCTTTTCCGTTGCGGCTCTTGAATAGTTGCGGTACAGATTTATAAACAGAACCGTCATAGGCAGAATAAGGACAATAAGAATGATAAGAAAATTTTTGAATATGACGCTCTGCGTTTTATAGTTTGTCAGATACTTAAATACATTGTTGTCCTTCATTGCTATATCCTTTCTGTAGTTTTTCAGTCGCTTTTTGAAGCGTATTCGCGCGGTGACAGACCCGTAACCTGTCTGAACTGATGCGTAAAATATTTCGGGTTGCGGTAGCCGCACATTTCGCTTATTTCATAAATTTTATATTTGTGCTGACCGATAAGCTCACAGGCCTTGCTTATGCGTATATTTATCAGATAATCTCTGAAATTTTCGCCTGTGTACTGCTTGAAAAGCCTTGAAAGATATGACGCGTTGAGGAAAACATAGTTTGCCGCATCAAAAAGCGAAATGTTATCCATGTAATGATTGTTTATATAGTCCTTTACCTTTTCAATTATGTTGTCGGATAACGCGTCGTTGCTGATTTTGCCTGTTACAGTCTTTAACAGAAGCTCCTTTACGAGTGTGATTATCCTGTCGCGTGCCGGCTCGGTGTTTATCGCTTCCGTAAGCTCGTTAATTTCGTCGGGCTTTGTCGGAAATCCAGCGTTTTGAAGCTTTTCTGTCAGAATACTTAGGATACGCATTATGTATTCCCGAAAGCTGTCAATATCAAGATGAGCTATTGCTTTGTATATAAGCTCAAATATTGAGTCTGTCTTTTCGCGATTCCCGAGAACGAGAGCAAAAAGCAGGTTTTTATACAATTCCAGAAGTATTATGTTATTGTGAGAGGTCTGCAGGGGATTTGTATTGTTTGCTGAGGAATCTATTGCGCAGGAGAGAAGTCCGCAGAGATTTTCAAGGCTCTTAAAGGGCTTTTCCGTCTGGCAGGATATTGACACGCCTGTCAAAAGCGAGGTGTTTTCGCGCGCTTTGTTCATCACATCCGCGATTGCGGAAAATTCGGAAAACTCCGACAGGCTGTATACCCCCAGATACATTGCTTCGCTGTCGTTTATAAAGATATTGTACATTTCAATCGGCTTAATTCCGTCCTGAAATAGCTCGGATATGGCGGTTAATATGAGCTCCTTGCCGTAATCCCATTTTTCCTCAATATATTTGTCGAAATCGTTTACCTTTATCCAAAAAGGAAATATTGCCTGATTTTTAAGGTCTATTCCCAGCTCTTCGGCATATATGTTAAGCCTGTCGTTGTAGGTTTTTGTTCCGGTCAGAAGATCCGTGAAAAACTGCTGCCTCAAGGCATGAATATCTTCAGCCGGCTTTGCGCGCGAGTCAAGATCTTCTTTAATTTCCTTTATTGTCTGAAACATATCGTCAAAATCAGTCGGCTTTGTCAGATAATATTTGACATTGTATTTCATAGCGGTTCTTGCGTATTCAAAATTTCTGTGACCGCTTACAAGGCATACTGTTGTATCGAGTCCGTGCTTGTAAACGTATTTGGCTATGTCAAGACCCGTTGTGTCAACCATAATAATATCAGTCAGAATAAGGTCAACGTGATTTTTCTCGATGAAATCAATCACCTGATTTCCGTTTTCGCAGGTGCATATCACCTGAAAGCCAAGCTCGTTCCAGGGTATGAATTCTTCAAAGCCCTGCCTTATCAAATCCTCATCATCCGCTATAAGTACGCTGTACATTAAATCAACCTCTTTAATAATTATTTTTTATATAATGACTGCTGAACAATTATGAAACGCAGCCGCATAGCGGCTTAAAAGCGTTTCATAATTGTTCGAGTGCAAGGTTTTTTCATAAATATGAAAAAACCTTGCACCTCAAATAAATATTTTGCTCTCAAAATATTTGTTTGGGAAGACTTTATCAATGCGAACTGCGTAAAATCTCTGATTTTTTACGAAAAATTTTGACAATAGTCATAATTTTTCCAAATGCGATTGAAAATCGCATTTGTTCAGTGAGCATTATATAGTTCCAGCACGGCTGCAATATCTGAGCCGCTGTTGCTTTTTAAATCAAGCTCGTAGTTTTTCATGCCGTATTCTTCGATGTATGAGTTTAATATATGGTTTCTGTCCGATGACGCGGGCGGTATATACATATCGGGTGTATTTTTCCCGCTGTGCATTTGGGGAAGATACACGTTTGACATAGGAACGGTCGTAAGCGCACCGTCGGCTGCCGGAAGTATTCCCTCATAGCTAAGGTATCTGCTGTCTGTTCTGACCGCACAGCCGTTCTTTTTGATATAGTCCTGCCCCTCTTTTCCGAATGACGCAAGGTCATACAGTCTGTGATCCTTATAAAACAGCTCCATAACCTGTGTCGTTTCTTTAAAATGACTGCTTGCCGCCGGGATAATTACGGCGGAATAGGTAAATTGCTTTTGCCTGTGATATTTATTGTCGACGGCTATATATACATAGTCGCCGGAGCCTGTGTCGTTTACAAGATAGCATTTGCCGTCCTTTATATATCCCCATGCTCCGTCAAGAACATAGCTGTATCTTGAATTTTGCGGCTGCTTATAGGTGATTGCAATATCCTCGCGGATATATGATTTGTCGTACCATTGTCTGTAGGTATTATACGCTGCGGCTGTGGACGACGTACTCAGCATATCCGTCGGTGTGCGGCTCGGATCGTCTATTTTGTAGCCTATAAGATCGTCTGTCGATACATAGGTTTCGTATCCGATAAGCGGAAAAAGCTTTGATACCGCCGTAAAATTTACTCCGCTGCCGATAAGATTTTTCTCCTTCAGCCTGTCGAGGTATTCGGTAAGAATTGAAAACAGCTCATCGTCAGCCGTGTCGATTTTTTCAAGCTTTTCCTTCAGTCTGTTTAAATCCATACAGCTTGTAAGCTCTTTGGGTATTTTGATAAAAGGAATAAGTCCGTCATTATGCAAAAGCGTCGGGAAGAAAAATTCCTTATCGTAAATGGAATACGTTTCATACGGATCCTGTGCCATTCTTTGAAGTATTGTCGGTGCGTATGCCTTTATGGGCGCGTCGAGCGCCTTGTATATGTTTTTTCGCACATATTCGGCAAACTGAAAAATATCGTCATTTACCCATACTGCATCAGCCTGATCGCCCGATGCGATATATACCGACATTTTTGTGCTGTATTCATATATATTTATATATTTGATTTCGAGATTTATATTGGGATATGTTTCATGAATTATAGCGTTTATATCCTCTGATACGCTGCTCGGTGTGTTTCCTACATTGTTTGACGGCAGGTACCATATAAGCTCGGTAGGCGTCAGTGGCGTCTGCTTTTGCTCGTTTACTCCGCATGAAGCTGCTGTCAAAACGGACACCGCTGCTGCGGCAGCGGCTATTGCTTTTAATAAATGCATATAAAGCTCCTCTCTTATGCCATTATGACTCGGAGGGTCTGCATGGATATGCAGACATTATTTTATTATATATTCTAACACAAAACAATTATATAATCAAGTCTAAAAAGGTCAAATAATTTTACTTATTGAAATTATTTCGGTAAAAATTTTGGAATTTACTTTGTGCCTTAAAGATGATAAAATATTATTAAGCAAAAATATGCGTGAGAATTTAATGCGCATGGCGGCGGAATTTGAATATAAATTGTAACGGAGAGGTCTTATAATGTTAAAGGATATTATAATTAAAACAGCGGACAGAATGACGAGCATTTCCAATGACGGCATGGACGAGGAATGCCCTATCGGCATAATTGATATAAATAACTGGGAATGGCCGCAGGGCGTTGGAATGTACGGGCTTTATATGATGTATAAGGAGCTTGGCGAGAAAAGGTATCTTGATTATCTTATTGGCTGGTATGACGGAAATATTAAAAAGGGCTTGCCGGACAGAAACGTAAATACAACCGCTCCGCTTTTGACGCTTACATATCTTTATGAGGAAACAGGGCGATCGGATTATCTTGAGCTTATAAAGGACTGGGCAACTTGGGTATATAACGATATGAAGAGAACCGAAGAAGGTGCAATACAGCACCGTGTATCAGGTGAAGAAAACGACGGTCAGATTTGGATTGATACGCTTTTTATGACGGTTTTGTTTTTGGCGAGAGCCGGCGTGCTTTTGAATATTGATGAATATAAAGAGGAAGCGAAAAAGCAGTTTCTTATACATATAAAATATCTTTATGATAAAAAAACAGGGCTTTGGTTTCATGGCTGGACCTTTCACGGCAGGCATAACTTTGCCGAAGCGTTCTGGGCGAGAGGAAACTGCTGGTATACGATATGTGCCGATGAAATTCTTGAAATACTCGATATAAAGGGCGGAGCATTTTATGATTATATATCAGACACCTTAAAATCGCAGGCGGAGGCACTCAGGCGAACGCAGACTCCGGAGGGTGATTGGCACACACTGCTTGATGACGAAACAAGCTATACGGAAATATCGGCTGCGGCAGGCTTTGGCTACGGCATTTTAAAGGCGGTAAGAAAGGGTTATCTCGGCAGGGAATATTATGAATGTGGAAAAAAAGCATTAAAAGCGGTGATTGATAATATTGATGAGAGCGGAACGGTCAACAAGGTGTCCTACGGTACGGGAATGGGCAGCAATCTTGACCATTACAGAAATATTCCGCTGTGTCCCATGACATACGGGCAGGCGCTTGCAATTCTTGTTATTATGGAGGGAATAAAATCCGATGTACAATAAGGTTTTTATTGATAGACTCAATAAGCTTCATACTATGTGGGATGAGAGCGAATGTATGATAGGTGAGATGAAAAGCAATGTCGGATCAGGCTATCATTCAACAATTACGGGACGTGTTCACGGCACAAATATAACGGCGGAATATGCGTCGGGCATATTTTATGCCGGACAGAAGGAGTATTATAAAAGGGCTGTGGCTGCTTTTGAAAGGCTCGGACAGTTGCAAGACAGCGACCCCGAAAGCAAAACCTACGGTCTGTGGCCTTATTTTAAGGAAGAGGATCTGCACGCTATGAAGGCGCCGGACTATAATTTTTCCGACTTTATCAGCAAGCATTTTATTTATGTTCTTAAAATGCACTCGGACGAGCTTGAGACGGATGAGCGAGAGATGATGAAAACAATTCTCTGCCGCGCTATGCGCTGCAGCATAAAGCGCAACGTATCTCCCGACTATTCAAATATCAGCATGATGAGCTCAATGACAATAATATCCGCAGCAGAGCTTTTAGAGGATGAAGCAATGCTCGAAAACGGAAAGGCAAGGCTTTGCAAGGCGTACGAATATAATATGTTTTCCGGTGCGTTTTCGGAATACAATTCATCTACATATACGATACTGCTGCTTGCGGAGCTTACGAGAATGAAGCTGTTTTTTAAGGATGAGGAATGCTGCCAAATGGCACAGGAGCTTGAGGACTTAGCTTGGGAAAATCTATCTCTTTATTATAACACAAAAATAGGTCAGCTTTCTCCGCCGGAAAAACGCAGCTACCGCGATTTGGACGACGGTCAGCTTTCGGCGTTTATCTATCTTGCAACGGACGGAAAATACGGGAGTCCTGATGGCGAGGATAAGCTTGTAATGTCGTTTCTTACGCTTCCGTTTAAATGCCCCGACAGGTTTTTAAAGAATTTCGATATTAACAATAAATTTATTGACAAAGCCTATTATAAAAAGAATAATATCAGGTCGGCAGATGAGGATACGGTTATAATAAGAAGTTTGGATAGCCCCGAGCTTCACGCGTATACATTTATGACGGATAAATATTCTATGGGTGCATTTGATAAATCTGATTTATGGAATCAAAGGCGCACCTGCTCGGTTGTGTGGAGTGACGGAAACGGCTCTAAAAGCTTCAGGCTGAGAGGTATAAATGGCGACTATGACTATTGCTCGGCGCTGTCTTCTGTTACAATGACGGACAATAGCATAGGCGGACTTTTGGGCTATGCGACAGATCACGGTGATTTTCATTATATTCTCGATAAGGATAAAAGCGGAGCTATAAAAACAAATTATCTCGGATTTAAGTTCTGCCTTTCAGGTAATACCGATGATGTTAAAATAACAAGAGATAAAAATGTGTTTACGATAAGCGACAGCACAGTAACCATCAGGCTCAATATTATCAAATGGATATTTGACGGCAAGGAGGGCGAAATTGCCTGCGGTGAAAAGGAAATTGAGCTTATCGGCTATCAAGGTGCGGAAAAGGAAATAGATATAAAGAAGCTTAAGGAAAGCTATGCGGTGTTTACCATGACCGTAAACGGCGATGAGGTAGATTATACCGCCGAAAAGGACGGCGATGTCGTAAGGCTTACAAGGCGTGATAACGGCAAGAGTGCGGTTATAAACGCAAAGCCGTGTCCGTTTGATGAATTTATGAATTTGAAATAAATACTCAAAATACCGAAAGGAGTTAAAAATGAGAAAAGCTAATAAAACAGTTATTCTTGCTCTAATTGTAGGATGTATCTCATTTGCATTACCTACACCATCGCCAAGGGCAGAGGTGTCGGGCAGTACATATGAAGAAAGTGCCGAATGCCTTGCGGCGCTCGGCCTGGCAGAATACGATCCGTCAGAGGATTTGTCGGCATATGTCACAAGAGAGCATTTTTGCGAAATTATTTCAAAATATTTTAATATAGCTCCGAGTGGCAGCGGAGAGGGTGCTACAACGCCGTTTGCAGATGTTGAAATATCACGATCGACCTTCGGCATTATCAGAGCTATGTATGACAGGGGCTATGTATCCGGAGGGGATGAAAGAAAATTTCATCCGGAGGATAATATATCGACGATGCAGGCGGCATCAATTGCTGTAAGAATGCTCGGATATGCTCAGGAGGCTTCGGCAAACGGCGGCTATCCTGGCGGTTATATTGCAACGGCATATGCAAAGGATATTTTAAATGAAGCATTTTCCGATATAAATGCGCCGATAACCTTAGGCAGCGTTTATAAAATGCTTTATGATATGCTCGATGTTCCCATGGTTTTGGTTAATTTTAGCGGAGCGTCAACGGAATACACGGCTAAGGACGGCAAAACCGTGCTGAGCGAATACTGCGATGCGGAAAAGCTTGACGGAATAGTTACGGCGAATATGTATACGGGAATATCCGATCCGGACGCGGCGGTAACGCGCGGTCATCTCAAAATAGGCGACAGGATATATTCCGCGCTGTCTGACGATATGTCCGCAATGATAGGCATGAGAGTTTCGTGCTATGTCACGTATAAGGACGATGATAACGGAGTTATAGTTTATATAAAGGAAAAGGATAACGGCGTAACAACAATATCCTCAGATGATATAAAGGAGCTAAGTGCAGACAGGATTTCGTGGTATACGGACGATGGCAAGGCGTCTTCAAAACATAAAATAATAGACGGTTCGGCAGATGTTATTTATAACGGCAAGGCGCTTTTGGATTACGGAACAATCGAAAATCTTGAAATTGCAAACGGAAGCGTAGCCCTTATAGACAATGACCATGACGGCAGAATTGATGTGCTGAGCATTACAGAATATAAAAACTATTTTATAAACGCGGTGGATAAAACCTCAAAAACAATCTATGATTATGATGCGAACAGAAGTCTTGAGACAAATTCCACAGGGGATATTGTTGAAATCTTTGCTTCCGACGGATCGCGCACAAAGTTTTCTTCTCTTAAGAAAAACACTCTTATATCCGTTGCAAAGAGCAGCGGCGGCTCGGAGAACCTTATAAGGATTTATATAAATGACGGCACTGTGGAGGATAAGGTATTATCAATAAGTGATGACGAGGTCAATGTGGGTGGAAGCGTATATAAGCTTTCGCCGGATTTTGCAAAAAAATTGAGCGCAAGCGATTACGGGAAATTTTATCTTGATATTTGCGGTAAAATCGGTGCGTTCGGCTCGGAAACCGCAACGGACGGTACATATGCGCTTGTGTATAAAAGCTGGTATGATCCTGATAACGAATCGGCTAATTTCAAGCTCTATACAGAGGGTGAGAAATTCATAAGCTATGCTTTGGCTGATAGGGTTACAATAAACGGCAGGTCGGAAAAGACGGGCGAAAGCGACTTTATCGGTCAGTTTCCGTCGGGAACGCTTTTGAAGTATTCTCTTAATGAAGCGGGGGATAAAATAACAAAGCTCGAAATTCCGCTTCCGATGGATGTTGATGATGAGGGTAATAAGCAGACGGCAAACTCTAATAAATTCAGAATGCTTTATGAGGGCTCCTCATTTAAGTTCAGAAACGGTATGTTTGACGGAAAGGTGGTAATCACTGAAAATACTTTGATTTTCAGCATGCCTAAGGAGGATAACTGGGATAATAAGGATATGTTTGGAACGCTTACAGCAAACTCTTTTTCCGGCGGAACGTCATATTCAAAGCATTTTAGAGCCTTTGTTACGGGTGAGTGTCCGGTAAACGTAGCTGATGTAATGGTAGTTGACGATATGACAAAGGGATCTATCGGAAACGGCACAAAGATGGTGTTTGTAACGGACGTAATGGAAGGACTTAACAATCAGGACGAGCTTTGCAAAATAATTGAAGGAAACAGCGGCGGAAGCAGGGTTGAGTATTACTGCATGGATGAAAGCATTATATCCGGAAGCGGCGTTATGCGCGGCGACCTTATAAGAGTCGGCGTTGACTCATCCGGCAATGTAAATAAGGTGCAGAAGGTCTACAACCATGACGGAAGCAATTTGTACGGCGCTTTGCTTGTACCCGACGAGGGCGTGAGCGAAAACACGGCAAGCTTTGACTCGGAGTTTAGAGTTGCTGTCGGGAATGTGTCCGATATATCGGGAGGCTATATGAGGCTTAAGCTTGTGAAAAAGAGCGGTGACTCATTTTATGAGGATACTGCCATATGCAAGACAGAGGGAGCTTCCGTAGTTCTTTATGACAGCGGCAATTCGTACAGCCGTGAGCTGCAGACCTGCTCCGTAAATGATATAATCAGGGGCGATAGGGTAGTCATCAGAATGCAGCTTGCAGTAGCAAAGGAAATAGTAATAATCAGATAAAATTATAGGTAATTATCCGGAAAGGAACGGTTATATATGAAAAAAAAGGCGATGCTTTTTCTGGCGCTTATGCTCTGCAGCACAAGCGCGGCTTATGCATATGATATTGAGGTGAATATTGATTCGTTTAATATAAGCGTGAGCGAAAAAAGTGATGTTAATACTAAAAGACCTACCGTGCAGCTGCTTGACTCGGATAAGAAAACCGTGATATATATGGGCGAGGGCAAAAGTGAAAAAAATGCCGATAAAACGTATACGTTTACGTTTGATACATTCGGCGTGCCGAAAACACTGCCTACAGGCAGCTATTGCTTAAGAGTCGGCGGCGAAGGACTTGAAACGCAGGAGAAAATAATATTGTTTATAAACAATAATGATAAGAGCAATGCGTTAAATGCGGTTGCGGAGGCTGCGGATAAGCTTGCGGCGGTTATTGAAAATGCGGACAAGCTCGGAGTTGAAAGGGCTGCGGCAGAAAAGCTCGGCGCTGACGGCAAGGCTTTTGTCAATAGAGAGCTCGGAAATATAGATGTCAAAAACGACGGCTCGGTAAAGGACACGGATGAAAAGTATAATATATTTTACTCGGCGTATCAAAAGGCGTGCGATGCGGCAGCATTTATCGGGTCGGATAAGACGGAGATAAAAAAGGTAACCGATGCGCCGCAGGGGCTGGAGCTTGACAGACTGTATTATGACAAGCTTTCGGATAAATCTGCCGTTGCAGCGATAATTGCGGGAAATAATTATTCATCCTCCGTAACCTATGATGAGCTTATAAAGGATTATGACGGCGCCGTGCTTGTGTGCACGGTAAGTCAGCTTGACTGGTCAACAGGAAAGGCGGCAATTAAGTATTATAATGAAAAGGGCGTAATAAACGCTGATCTTGCGACTGTTTCGGCTTTGAGCTCAAGCGAGCAGACAAATGTGTATAAAAATCTCAAAGCGTTAGGGCTTACGGATTATAGGCTCATTCCGGATAAGCTTAAGGAGCTTGCAAAAGAAGCGCAGGGCTCAAGCAGCAGCTCGTCCTCCGGCGGTGGCGGAGGCAGCGTTAAAGGCGGCGGTGCGTCGGTTACGGCGCCTGTTCCGCAGCAGCCGACGTCGGCAGAGAATAATACAGGTACTCCTAATAAAAGAGAGTTTCCCGATCTTGACGGCTACGACTGGGCAAAGGAGGCTATAAACGCACTCAGAGATGAGGGAGTTATAAACGGTGATGAAAGCGGAAGCTATAATCCCGGCGAAAGCGTAACGCGTGAAGCGTTTACGAAAATAGTTGTCGGCGCTTTTTCGCTTTATGATGAAAATGCCGAGATTGATTTTAAGGACATAAGTAGGGACGCGTGGTATTATAAATATGTGGCATCTGCGGCGAAAAACGGTGTAATCAGGGGTATAAGTGATGATGAATTCGGCTGCGGACAGAGCATAACGCGTCAGGATATGGCTGTTATATTGGAGAGAATATTCAAAATGGCAAAATGCAGCGCAGATGGCGTGCCTGCGTCATTTATCGACAGCGCTGATATTTCGGAATATGCGCGTGAGGCGGCAGACACCTTAAGCCGTGCCGGGATATTAAACGGCATGGAGGACGGAGCTTTTTATCCGCACGGCAAGGTAACGCGAGCAGAAACGGCGAAGGCTGTCTATGAGCTTAAAAAATTAACTGAACGCAATTAATAAAATAAGCCGATTGGACTAATCGGTCATGAAAGGATATGACGGTGACCTATATGAATAAAATCAGATTTGCCGCGGCTTTAATGACGGCAATGTTTATGCTTGGAGCAGCCGTTTCGGCGGCTTCGGATAACATGGTAACAAACCCTAATTTTGATTCTGATGTAAAGGGATGGACAGCAAGATACGGCTCTACAATATCATGGGATGAAAACGGTCATTCAGGCGGCTGTGCAAAGGTAAAGCTCAACGGTGGCTACAGCTCAATTGCGCAGACGGTAGACTTTAAGGCAGGGTATGTTTATGATATAAGCTTTTATATACGTCTTGAAGAGGGTACAAGCACCGTAACGGTAATTCAGAATTTTGCGTCCGGTGCTGGCGGATGGAATTATCTTATTTCAAACGAGCCTATTGATACAACATGGAAAAAGGTGCTTATAACATATAACTGCACAGGCTACAACTCCAAAGGCGGAGAAGTCGGCGGTGACGGCGCAATGGAGTTTAGAATAGGAAACGGTCAAACGAAGCTTACTCATTATCTCGATGATGTTGTAATAAAGCGGCGCCCGTCAGATGGTGATGAGGATGAGCCTGAGCCGACCGCAGAGCCGGAGCCTACTCCGAAGCCTATGCTTGACAGGGGCGTTTCGGAAAAAAGCTTCTCCGACACCGAAAACCATTGGTCCTGCAGCACTGTAAAGGCGCTTGCTTCAAACGGAATTGTAAACGGAGCTGATAATGAGCATTTTATGCCGGACGGGCGCATGACAAGAGCAGAGTTTACAAAGCTTATTTTGTCGGTGTTCAGGCTTGATAACAGCCGATATAACGGTGCATATAAGGATGTTTCGTCAGAAAGCTGGTATGCGCCTTACATTCAAACGGCAAAGGATATAAAGCTTATTCCTGCTTCGCTTACCATAGGCGGGAAATTTTATCCCGATGAGCCTGTAACAAGGCAGGATGCGGCTATTATTCTCCGCGCGGCAGCTCAAATAAAGGGTATTAAGGGTACAGCGGCAGGCAAGGCATATACTGACAGCGGCAGCATAGCGCTGTATGCAAGGGATGCCGTTTCCGAAGTCGGAGCAATGGGGCTTATATCCGGCTTTGAGGACGGAAGCTTCAGACCGGAGGAAACCATGACAAGAGCGCAGGGCGCGGTAATGCTTTTAAACCTCTATAATAAAATAAGCCGCATAGCCGTATTTGTGGACGGAGAAAACGGCAATGACAGCGCAGACGGAAATGCCGGCTCGCCGGTTGCCTCTGTTTCTGCCGCAAAGTCGATTGTGGCGCGCTCTAACAGAAATATGACAAATAACATATTTGTTTTTATAAAGGGCGGAGAATACAGTATTTCGGATACGCTGAAATTTACGCCCGAGGATTCCGGCACAAACGGATATAATATAGTGTATATGTCCGACGGCGGCAGAGCTGTGTTATCCGGCGGCGTACATATCAAAGGCTTTTCCGTGTATAATTCCGAAATGGGAATATACAGAGCAAAAATTGACAAGGGTATTGATTCGCGGCAGATGTTTGTAAATGGAATAAGAGCAACAAGGGCAAGGAGCAATACAGGTCTTGCGAACTGCACGACAGACAACGGCGAAATCGGTCATACAACGACAGATATCTTTTTAGCCGATTACAAGCACCCTGAGGATTTGGAGATGGTTTACTATGAGCAGTGGACAAATCCGCGCTGCGGTGTTTCGGAAATTCAGGTAAATGACGGCGTTGCAACGCTTGTTATGGATCAGCCCGGCTGGAATGCGGTAAGGAATAAGGGCGGCACATCCGTAACAACGCCTGTATATTATGAAAATGCTCTTGAGCTTTTGGATGAGCCGGGCGAATGGTATCTTGATACGCATGAGGGATATCTGTATTATAAGCCGAGAGTCTTTGAGGATATAAATACGGCGGATGTTGTACTGCCCGTAACCGAAAAGCTTTTGTATATGGACGGCACAACAGATGATAATGTACATAACATATACTTTAAAAACCTTGAGTTTAAATATACAACCTGGATGCGCCCGTCGACGTCAAACGGACACAGTGACGCGCAGAATAATCATATAAGACAGTCGGGTGTTCCGAATATGCCGGACAGCGCCATAAGAGTTACAAACGGAAGTTTTATAAGCTTTTATGACTGCACCTTTGATAAGCTTGGCATAACGGCTCTTCAGCTTTTCGGAGCTGTAAAGAATTGCAATATAACCGGCAATGAGTTTTATGATATCTCCGGCACGGCAATATCGCTCGGAGAGCCGGATACGAGCAATTCAAATGTCTGGAACCCGACGGAAGAAAAGTATATGATCCGTAACAATAAAATCACAAATAATTATATACATACAATTGCCGTTGACTATAAATCTGCGGCGGCAATATCGGCAGGCTTCCCGAAGAATACGCTGATAGCGCACAATGAAATATTCGATATGCCCTACAGCGGTATGCATATCGGATACGGCTGGAATACGAAGGATACAACATCACTTGAAAACTTTAATATTTCAAATAACTATATCCATGCGGTAATGAGCGACAGAATTTTTGACGGCGGCGGTATTTATCTTATGGGTGCAACGTCGGGAACAATGGAAAACCCCAATCTTGTAACGGATAACTATATCGAAAGCGTGAGAAACTATTACGGCGCTTTATATCCGGATGAGGGTACGCAGTTTTGGAAGATAACGCGTAATGTTGTAGACCTTACCGATACGCCGTACTGGTACGGAAACGGTAATAATAAGGGAAATTCAAAATGGCTGCACTGCTGGTCACCGACAATACGCAATATGCAGTATATTGATAACTATTCAACCGTTGAAAACAGAACGTATAACGGAGTTGATTCTGTATTTGAGGAGGCTCATGTATATCCTGATGCAGATTGGCCGGAGGAGGCGCAGAGCATAGTCAATTCGGCAGGTCTTGAAGCTGAATATCTTAAAAGGTTTGACGAGGGCTGTCAGGAGGTTAAAATTTTAAATAAGAATTTTGACGTGAGGTCAGGAGAAGTCTTTAGGATAGAGCTTGAGGGTGCAGGGCGCAAAAAGCAGACCGAGCCGATTGATATGTCAAGGATTTATTTCAGAAGCCTTGATGAGTCGGTTGCGACAGTCGATGGCGAGGGTAATGTATATCCTAAGTCGCAGGGACAGACAAAAATCATCTGCGACGTGCTTATAGGAACTGTAATAAAAAGCTATGAAATTTTCGTAACTGTTGACGATGTTCTTGAGGCGGTTAAGCTAAATACAAAGCGTATTCAGATTAATGAGGGCTATGATTTTGAAATAAAGGCAAGCGCTGTATCAAGGTTCGGCAAGACCTTAGAGCTTGAAAGCATTACGATAGAAGCGCTTGATCCGTCTGTTATAGGTGTGTCGGATATGAAGATAACTGGCAAAAAGGCAGGAGAAACAGCTATAAAGGTGACGGCGACCTGCGGAGGAATAACGAATACGCAGGAGATTTCTGCTAAGGTGCTGGCAAAGGGCGAGGCTGCGGAGGATATTGAGTATGACTTCACCGATGAGCTTGCACATCCTGAGGACTGGACAATGGATAATAATGTTGTCAAATCCAAAATAACCGGAGGTATGCTTGTTT
Organism: Clostridia bacterium; assembly: GCA_034090805.1. Taxonomy (GTDB): domain Bacteria; phylum Bacillota; class Clostridia; order UBA1381; family UBA1381; genus Ornithomonoglobus_A. The sequence goes on along the minus strand of JAXDRV010000134.1, from coordinate 17,384 downwards.
CAACGCCGAGTACACATATTGCATATGCAGGCAGCGAGTTTAAGGACGAGCTTTTCACCTTTAATCTGAAAATAAATGCCGAAAGCGGCTGGCCGTCGGTATGCTTCAGAGCGGCAGACACCACAAGCCAGTATTCCGGCACGAGCCTTTATATGCTGACCTTTGGCAAGGGAGCGCTTGAGCTTCAGAGATTTAACTCAGGCAAAAGAACGGTAATTTACGGCGATCAGTCGGGCTATGAATCGCTCGGCGGCATGGCGGTCCCCTGCGATTTTGAGTACGGCAAAAAATATACGGTCAAATGCGGAGCGAGAAACGAAGCTGACGGAGTTAGAATAATTGCTTATATAAACGGCACAAGGGTGATTGATTATCTCGACACCTCAGAGGATGCAATAACGGATCAGGGCTACTTTGAGATTTACTGCAGAAGCGGCAATATGGAGCTGACATCGCCGTCCGGCAAAAAATAAGGATAAAGGAATATGAAAAAAATAATAGTATTAATCCTTGCTTTTATGCAGATTATGCCTGTGGCAGTATTTGCAGGAGCAAAAAATGATGAAATAAATCATTGGATATATGAGGATTTTGAAAGCAGCGATATAACCGGCATTAATGCGGTAAACGCAAGCATAAGACGCGAGAGTATGCAGACCTACGGCAATTCAAAGGGCTCGCTCTTTGTAAGCGTTACAAAAAATGCCGGTGCGCCGTCCTTTCAAACCGAAATGAAAAACGGCGTGGCATATGATATATCCTGCCGCATAAAAATGAAGGAAACACCCCTTTCGGATAAGGTGCAGTTTGTGTTTCAGGCGCCGACTGCAGATAATCCCGAAAAGAAAGCTTATAATATCGTGACTGCTTCTCCGGCAGGGCTTAGGGCAGGGCAGTGGACCTGCGTTAAGGCAAGGTATGTGTGTGACGGGCTCGGAAAGCTTGTAGGCTCCGCAAGCCGTGTGGCAATAGAAAGCATTGGTACTCTTGATATAAGAATAGGCGACGGAAATATTGCTTCAACCTCACCCGGCGGAGAGAGTATAGATTATTATCTTGACGATCTCGTTGTTTTGCCGTCGGTTAAGGCTGATGACAGCAATATAATTACAGGCGGAGATTTTTCGGATGATACTGATTTGTCGGCGTGGACAAAATCGTCCGGCGCTTCGGCGGTGATTGAAAGCGATACCAAGCAAGGAAGCTTTGTGAGGGTGACGGGTAAGTCAAATCTTTCAAATCTTACGCAGTCCGTACCGGCAAAATTTAATACAGGCTACACGCTTTCGTTTATGCTGAAAACGGACGACAGCAAAACGGTGGGAAAGCCTGTTCAGGTCATACTTGACAGAACGTCGTCGAGAACGGATACAAGCATAGCAAAATATCAGTATTTTAAGGACCCTGATAATCCGACCGTTACATCAAACTGGACAAGGTATACTATAAATTACAGATATGATATTGATACAGCCGATACGGAAGCGTTCCCGAAAATCTATATAAGGGTTGGGAGCAGCTCGGCGTCAGAGGCGATAAGCTACTGCCTTGACGATGTTAAATTTATTCCCGACGGCGCAGCGGCTGAAAATCCTGTGACTATCGCGGCAAAGGGTACGTTTGAAATCGGAAGCAAAATAACCGCGGATATAGCGGCAGACGGAGCTGTTAAGGGCTTTATTGTTTCAGTTTCACGGTTTTCAGGCGGCGAAGGTGCAATAGTATATTCTGATACAATTTCGGGAAATTCATTTACATATACTATAGATGATTACGATAAAAACAGCTGTCTGATATTTGAAGCGTATGCGGTAAGCAGTGACGGCGAAATAGTAGGTCATGCGTCCGAAAAATCACCGGAGATATACGGCGCGGCGTCGGCTACAGCCGAATTTACCGACAGTGTGTGGACGGCTGCTCAGAATACTCTTAGTGCAAGAGCGTTAGTTTCCGGCGGCAAGGAAAAACTTGACGCTGAGGCTGTAGCAGCGCTTTACGATGCTGACGGCGTTATGAAAAGCGCAGTTATATCAAGGCGCAGCTTTGAGGCGAGCGAAACGGGCGAAATAAAGCTTGAAATCGAGGCTGTACCGGAAGCGGCATATGCAAGGCTGTTTGTCTGGAACGGCAAAACGCAGCAACCGCTTACCGATGTAAGTGAGCTTAAAAGGCTTGACGCCGACAGAGTAATATATGTTGACGGAGAAAACGGAAGCGACAGTGCAGACGGAAGTGCAGCTGCTCCGCTTAAAACCGTTGAACAGGCAAAATCGGCTGCGGTAGCGGCTGCAGCTGACGGCGATGTATATGTAATGCTAAAGGGCGGAGAGTATAAGCTGTCTGTGGCGCTTTCATTTACGGGTACAAATTTCAACAAGGAAAGCAATATAACCTTTGCGTCATATAACGGGCGAGCGTGCCTGTCGGGTGCTGTTAAGGCAGAGGGCTGGTCGCTTTATGACAGTGATAAAAATATTTACAGAGCGTATGTCGGCACTGACAAGAATTTCAGGCAGATATATGTAAATGATGTCAGAGGGGTCCGCGCAAGGAGCAAGGGCGGACTTACCAACGCGGTTATGACAGATACGGGATATACCTCATCCGATACTGAGCTTTTGAACTATCAAAGACCGCAGGAGCTTGAAATGGTCTATTATATCAAATGGGCAAATTCAAGGTGTATGGCAGATAAAATTACCGAATCGGGCGGCAAAACCGTTATAACAATGAATGCAGAAGGCTGGAAAAAGGTTCAAAACAAGGGTCAGACCTCTGTCAGCAAAGCATACCTGCCGGCATATTACGAAAACGCGTATGAGCTTTTAGATGATCCGGGCGAGTGGTATTTTAATAAGGGTGACGGCTATCTTTACTATATACCGAGATTTTTCGAGGATATGGAAACAGCAGATGTCGAGGTGCCGATTCTTGAAAAGCTTGTTACAATTAGGGGAACGGCAGATAAAAATGCGCAAAATATCACATTTAGGGATATAGATTTTAAGTATTCGACGTGGAATGCTCCGACGACAAACAAGTATCTTGCCGATACGCAGAATAATCATCAAAACGGAGTAACCGGAGCTTTGCCGGATGCGGCGCTTGAGCTGTCATATGTAAATAATGTGGATTTTACAGGATGCACCTTTTCAAAGCTCGGCATAACAGCAATGAAACTTACCGAGGGTGTTAAAAGCTGCGATATTACATCAAATGAATTTTACGATATTTCGGGCAGTGCAATTTCGCTCGGCGTTCCGTCAGGAGATTACAGCAAATATATTAATCCGACAGATGAGCGCTACATGGTAAGAGGAAACAGTATAAAGGATAATTATATACATCATACGGGCGTTGACTATCAGTCGGCGGCAGCGGTATCGGCAGCATTTCCGAAGGATACGGAAATATCGTCAAATGAAATATACGATAATGCATACAGCGGTCTGCATTTGGGAATGGGCTGGGCAAATTATGAGGAAAACGGCACGGCAACCGAAAACTTTAACGTAAAAAGCAATTATATACATAATGTTTTAAATGGTAAGCTGTATGACGGTGCGGCTATATACACAATCGGCAATACGTCGGGAAACGGGTATAATATGATTTCGGAAAACTACATAAAGGACGTAAAGAATATGTATTCCGCGCTTTATCCCGATGAGGGTTCACAGTATTGGGAGTTTTCATCAAATGTAGCAGACCTTTCGGCATATCCGCTGGGCTACGGCGCAGGCGGCAGTAAGGGTACTCCTATTAAATGGCTGCATTTGTGGACAAGCTCAATAAAGAATAACAGAATTGTAAATAACTATTCAACTACAGCTGAATGCAGAAATGACGGAGTTCAAAACGTTGTAGAGGAGCCTGTAATCTGCACCTCAGGTGCATGGCCTGAGGAAGCGCAGAGGATTATAAGCAGTGCCGGAATTTCGCAGGAAACAGCCTTAAAATTTAAGCGCGGTTTGCAGGATGTTGAGGCTATGACCGATTACAGCGCTGTGGCAGGCGACGATATAGCGCTGAGCATTACGGCGAAGGGATCCGGCGGCGAAGCGTATGATTACAGATATTCGGATATTTATATACAGCTATCCGATCCGACCGTTGCGTCTATAGACAAGAATTTCAGGGGCAAGGCGCTTGCGGCTGGTGTTACGGAAATTAAAGTGGCAATAGTTGAAAAGGGAATACTAAAGGAATTTACTATGTCACTTGAGGTAAGCTGACGGAAAGGAGAGAGGAAATGAGAAAAATCTTAAAAAAGGCAGTCGGCATTTTATCAGCGGCAGCAATGCTTGTCGGAGGCGCAGGCAATATTGCTATGGCAAAGCCATATGCGGAATATCCGTGGGTATATGAGGATTTTGAAGCGGATGAGACAATAAAGGCAACCGCGTCGAATGCGTCAGTCGAGCGCTTTTCTCCGGGTGCTGCCGGAACAAAGGGCGCGGCAAGAATAAGCGTTACTAAAGACTACGGAACGGCAAAATTTCCGTTCAAGATTAAAAGCGGCACGCAGTATAAGGTGTCGGCATGGGTTAAAATGATCGGTGATGTGCCGCAGAATAAATCGCTGCATTTTATCTTTTATATGCATCAAAAGCTTTCCGACGGCTCACCGGCAGAAAACGCAGGCTGTTTTAAGGATATAGCCGTGAGCAATGTTCCTTACAGCAATGAAGAATATGTGTATGTGACAACAACATTTGACTATCAGGGAACGGGCAGACTTAACGGTGCGGAGGTTCCTACCTGCGACGGCGACGCAACGGTTGAGCTGAGATTGGGCGACGGAAAGCTTTCAACAACAAACGGCAGCGTTATCGACTATCTCCTTGACGACCTTATTGTAGAGCCGGTAATGCAGGAGAGCGAGGAAACTGTCAAGGATACATCTATAGGCGTTAAAAACGGAAATTTTGAATACGGCTTTGATACAAGCGTCTGGAAGAAAACGAATTGTGACGTGTCGGTAATTGACGGTGCAAACGGCACTAAAAACGGCGTTATGATAACCTCAACCGGAAACTATGGTCAGATTTCGCAGGCTGTTCCGATTGAGTTTAATAAGGCGTACAGAATTTCTCTTTACGCAAAGGCAGGCAATGCGGCGACGGAGGGTAAGGAGCTGAAGCTGATTATTGACCGCAAGGACGGGAAAACGGATACCTCCATAACATCAAATTATGAATATCTTCCGTCAAAAGCAATATCGTCGGAGCCGTCCTCACTGATACTTACGGACAGCTGGCAGAAAATCGAGTTTATATATAAAAATTCGCTTGCAACGTTTGAAACGGCAGAGCCGCATATTTATCCGAGAGTCGGAAGCGGCACGGAAATGGAAGTGTATTGTATTGACGAGTTTGAAATAGAGGAGCTGCCGGATATAGTGTATAACGGCGACTTTTCAAAGGGAACGGACGGCTGGAGATCTGACGGTACATCGGCGGAGCTGTCCGATGATACGCCAAGTGGCAGCGGAAACAGCATGAAAATTACCGAAAACGCAAATTTCGGTATATTTTCGCAGGGCATAAACGTGCAGCCGGAGCACCAATATATGATAAGCTTTTGGGCAAAGGGCGAGACGTGGAAAAACACAGATCTTGATCAGCAGGAGCTTTATCCGGTAATGGACAGATATGCTCTTAATTCTTCCGATGATGAGTTTTATGAAAACCTGACGAATGATTTGGGAGAAGCGGAAGCACTTACAAAAGAGTGGAAATATTATGAGTATACCTATGACTGTCGCAGTACGGGCGATAAATACCGCGTTCCGCTGTTTTATCTCCAGGTGGCAAACGGAAGACAGAGGGCAGTTTACTATTTGTATAACGTGGCTGTAGAAGATATAACGCCACAGGATGAGCCGAAGCCGGATGAAAAGGATATAACCGATATGACCTTTGACGGCAAGGGCGTTGAGGGAAATCCGATAAGAATATCATACAGAGTTTCGGGCACGGATGCGCCGGACGGGATAGTTAAGCTGATGAAAACGTATAAAAACGGGTATGTCAGCGTCGGCAGTAAAAGGCTTGACGGCAGCGAGGTAGAGTATATCCCGACAAGCGAGGATGTCGGCAGCACTCTTAAGGCTACAGCGATACTGATAGAGGACGAAGTAGCAGCTGTTGTAAAGAGCATGACGATTGATGAAATTAAAAATGCGCTTAATATAAAGTCGGTCTTTTTATCCGATATTTCTGATGATACGATAAATGCAAGGGTTGAAATAAACAATAATTACAGGGATATTGATATTACGGCAGTGCTTGCTTTGTTTGATGAGAACAATACAATGACTGCAATGAAGGAGTATTCGCTGACGTCACTTTTTGAAGCAAGAGATTATCTTGATTTGTCGATAGAAAACAGCTATACGGCTAAAACGGCTAAATTGTTTGTTTGGGAGGGAAAAACGGCGGCTGAAACCACCATGAATTCCCTCACGGAAAATATATCAATACAATAGGTATAGGCATGAGATTGATCTAATGAAAGGAGTAACATTTAAAATGAAAAAATTATTCTCACTGCTGCTTACAGCAGCTATATCACTGTCGGCATTAAGCGGTTTGACCGTACACGCCGAAGAAGTTGATCCGTTTGCGGGCAAAAGCACGATAAATATTGTTTACCTTGGCGGCTCAATCACACAGGGAGCCGGAGTAAGTGATAAGACAAAAACGTGGGTAAGCCGCATAAGTAACTATTTTAAGGGAAAGTATGCGGATAAGACGGTTAATAACTATAATGTCGGAATCGGCGGCACGGGATCGGACATGGGCATTATGCGTCTTGAACGCGATGTTTTGAGCAAAAACCCCGACTATGTGTTTGTTGAGTTTGCGGTAAATGATATAGGCAAAGCGTCGGCTGTAAGAAACATGGAAAGCATAGTACAAAGTCTTAATTCTCTTAAAAATGTGCCTTATGTTACATTTGTGTATACAGCTAAATATAACTCATCAAAGCAGGCGCTTGAAAATAACAGTGCAGCACATCAGACTGTTGCCGATTATTACGGTATTCCGGTTGTTGATATGAAGCCGGCTCTTGAGGATGCAATTTTGAGTACAGGCACAATGGAGGATACTGATAATGTTAAGCATTGGCTCGTTGACTTGACACATCCGACAGAATACGGCTATGATGTTTATACAAGGTGCATTGAAAACGCTCTTGAAAGCGGAAGCTATTATGTAAGACCACAGACAAAAACGGAAAAGCTTGATATAAACTCATATCCTATGAGCACAAAATGGGTGAGCGCGGATTCGGCGACTGCTGACGGCACATGGACGAAAAACAATCATGCAAGCTATGGCGTAGGCTATACGTCAATGAATGCCGGAGATACGCTTGAATATACATTTTCAGGTACGGTATTCGGTCTGCAGCACAGAATTTCAAAAACAGGCGGTATGTATAATCTTGCAATTGACGGAAAGAGCGTAGGCGATATAAATACATATTATAGAGACATAACCACGCAGGGCGTATTGGGTTATCAGAATTTTAATCTCGGTGCAGGCGAGCACAGAGTTAAAATCACGGTTCTCGATTCGGCGGACGAGCGCGTGGAGGAGGGTGCACAGACCTCTGTCGCATTTGATTATTTTGTTTCGGAAAAGGCTCCGGCAAGTGCAAAGCTAATCAATGAAAATTACGATACGTGCGATTTTAAAAATATCGTAAAATACGGAAATATGACATACGACTGGTCAACGGACGAAACCGCAGACAATTCAAAGGGCGCGATGTTTGTAAGCGCTAAGAGTGCAGCGTCGGGACCTAACTACAGAATAGAAACCAAAAAGGGAACCTCATATAATATATCGGCGATGATAAAAATAAAAAATATTACCGATTGGCAGATAAACTCCAACAGCGATAAGGTAAGATTTGTATTTCAGGCAAAAAGACTTAACGAGGACGGCAGCTGGGATCAGACAGAGGCTTATAATGAGGTTGTTGTTACGAACGCAGGTATTATAAGCGGAGATTGGGTTAAGGTAACAGGTCAGTATATATGCGACGGTAAGGGCAGGCTTGCCGGTCAGAACACAAGAGTTGATGTTGCCGATATTTCAAGAATGGAGATAAGAATAGGAAGCGGAAATCCGGAAACGACAACAGGAGTTAAGGGACTTCCGGTAGAATATTATGTAGACGATCTTAAGGTTGTTCCGGAAACCACTGCAAGTATATCAGACAGCGACTTTGCCGTATATTCGTTTGAAAACGGCGAAAAGCTCGGAAAAAATGCAACCGAAAACGATAATGCTGAAATCGTATCTGAGGGACTGCTCGGCGGCAAATATGCTCTTAAGGTAACAAACAGCAGCTCTTCTTCTGCAGGCTGGAAGCTCCCGGTAAACTGGAAGAACAATGTTAAATACAATGTTTCATTCTATATCAAGCCTCTTGATGATGCACAGGTAAGCTTCAGACCGCTTCTTTACGGAGCTGATAAGCAGTATGCCTTTACGGAAAATTCATCATCACCCGCTACACTCGAAACAATGACAAGCGTAGGTAACGGCTGGTATTTTTATTCAAAGGAATATGACAATACGAAGCTTGAGGGACTCGGCACAATTGAGCTGAGATGGACAAGTCCGGCAGCAGCGTCATATATCTTGGACGATGTAGTAATTGCTCCGGTAACATCAGATGGCGGAGCTTTGATTGATGAGGACTTTGAAGGCGTTGAGGTTGGAAAGACAACGTCAAACAATACAACCTTCTTAGGTCAGATAAAGAACTATGAAAAGGGTACTGTTACAATATTAAACGATGCGGATAATGCGTCAATCGGAAATTATATCCAGGTGGACGGCTCAGAGTCCGGAACGAGAAATACGGGTATTGCAACAGATAAAATTCTAAATATTAAAAAGGACAGTCAGTATGAATTGTCATTTGACGCAAAGGCTGTAAACGATAAGGCAGTGGACGCAAAAATCATGTGGCATTTGTCAAATGCAAATTATATTATAAACGACGAGAATCTGCCGCGGCTTTCAAAGGAGTGGCAGCACATAGTTGCAAGATTTGATATGTCAAAGGTTACGGCGGATCTTTCGGCGCAAAATCTCAGATCTATGCTCGGAAGCGGTCAGGCTGCCGGCGGAATATTTGCGTTTGATAATATTAAGCTTGTTGAAATTAATGATACCTATCCGAAGGTAACGTCTGTTGACGTTTCCAAAGCTCCTGTACTTAATACGGAGCTGACAGCTGCAATAAACGGCACAGCCAATAAATATTTGTATACGGTATCATCAATGAATGACGATACATTCGGCATTATAGCCGAAAGCGGCATTACCGAAACGGGAGTTATAAGCTATACGCCGTCTGAGGACACCGTGGGTAAGGTACTTAAAATTTCAGTAACGGCGCTTGACGACAGTGCTGCATACAACACGATTTCAGTGTTTACAGAGCCTGTAAAAGCGTCTGATGCAGATTATAAAACAGGTGCTGCTGCATCGTTTGTAAATGCTGAGTGGAGCACAAGGCTCAGCGGCAAGGTAGAGCTTACGGCAGGCAAGGACGGCGCATCGTTTACAATAGTTTTGGCTGTATATGACGAGGACGGCATGCTCATCACAAACATATTAAATCAAAAAACATTAAGAGCCAATACCGCAGAAACGATTGAAATTCCGATTGCGGTTTCAAAATCGGCATACAGTGCAAAATTGTTTGTATGGGACGCTTTATCTCAAAAGCCCTATTGCACAGCGGCATCAATATCGGCACAATAATTAACGGAGGGAAAATACTATGAATTTCAAAAAAATAATTTCAGTAACATCAGCATTTACAGTTGCTATAGCTGCGCTTAGCGGCTGCGGTGCTAAAAACAACGGAGCGAAAATAGATATTGATTCGAGCAAAATGGATGAGAAGCTTGAAATCAAATGGATGGGGCTTCCGTATAATCCGTCGGCACAGGAGGGAGTTTATCCCGAAACGGTGCTTGAGGAAAAATTTAATATAGATATAAAGCCTATGTTTTTGGATAACACGAAATATAATGACAAAAAGACAATGCTTTTAGCGGGCGGAGAGCAGGTAGACCTTATATATGAGCTTGACCCGGCAAATGTTAAGCAGGATGCCGATCAGGGACTTATTATGGAGGTGCCGTATGATATTATAAAGAAATACGCGCCTACGGTCTACAATATCATATGCGAGCAGGCGCCCGAGGCATGGCTTTATTCGAGAGTAGAGGATAAAAACTACGGCATTCCGAACCTTAACTATAATAATGCGCGCGCAAGAAGCGGCGTATGGAGAACGGACTGGCTCAAAAATGTCGGCATAGATAAAATCCCGGAAACCATTGTCGAAATGCATGACGCTCTTTATAAATTTGCAAATAACGACCCGGACGGCAATGGCAAGAAGGATACATACGGTATGTCGAGCGATATTACAAACTGGCATACAATGTTTACCGATATATTCGGTGCATACGGCGTACTTCCGTTTGACTGGATGAAGAGCAACGGAGAGGTTGTTTACGGCGGCTTTGAGGACGGAACAACGGAGGCTTTGAAAACGCTTCAGCAGTGGTATTCGGAGGGGATAATTGATCCTGACTTTATAACCGACAATATCTTTTCAACCGGTAAGGATAAGTTTAAAAACGGCAAGGTCGGCTTTATGAATCAAAACGGCGGATATTGGGATCCCAATGATACAAGTTCACTGCCAAATCAGATGAAGCAGATAAATCCAAGTGCGACTATAGAAAATTCTCTGCCGGTAACAGGTCCGGACGGAAAATCGGGTACATTCTGCTGGGGCGCACCGAGCCATGTTGTAGCGTTCGGCGCTCAGCTTGAACAGCAGCCGGAGAAGCTTGTAAGACTTCTTACCATATTTGAAAGTCTTGTAACGGACGAGGACCTTTTATCTTCCGTAAAGCTCGGTCAAGAGGGTAAGCATTGGGAGTTCAGAGATCAGCAGGCAAAATTTGAAAAGGGAATTAAATTCCTGCCGCCTTATGATGATTCCTCGCAGCAGAAAAACGAGTGTCTTACCTCTGAATTCGGCTCCGCATCGTTCTTTGCACCTGTATCGGCAAGCTATGAAACGGCAATGAAATTTACCGAAAAGAAGAAGCAGGAGGTAAATGATAAATATTGCCCGATAGAGCTTGGTATGTCGGATTTGTTTATGAAGCCTGACACTTTGCCGTCGGCAGCGGACTATTTTGCGGATTTGAGAACAAAGCAGATAAATCTTATGGTTGAGGTTATCAAGGGAGAAAAGTCAACCGATGATTATAAAAAGGAATTTAAAGAAATATGGTCAAACGGCGGCGGAGATACGCTGCTTGAGGAAGCTAAGGAAATGGGCTCGACCATAGAAAAGATGTATAATGAGGTTGGAGTAGATAAGAAATGAAACAAGCAGCAAAAAAACAGTCCTTTGCGGTAAAGGCAAAAAATCTTGCTATGGAATATAAGAAGCATTATCCGCTGGTTATTATGATTATTCCGGGTCTTATAGCATTAATCCTGTTTAATTATCTGCCTATTTACGGTGTAACAATCGCCTTTAAGAAGTATCAGCTTCTTGAAGGCATCACCGGCAGTAAGTTTGTCGGAATGGATAATTTTGCAAAGCTTTTTTCGGGCGGCGATTTTACACATATTTTGCGTAATACTGTTGTTATCAGTCTGCTAAAGCTCGTTTGCGGACTACCGGCGCCGATTATACTTGCATTGCTTTTAAATGAGGTAAGGCACAGCGCATATAAAAGGGTTATTCAGACCTTTACATATATTCCACACTTTTTCTCGTGGGTTGTGCTGTCGGGTATAATCACAATGCTGTTTTCAACAAACGGACCTGTAAATGTGCTGCTTCGGTTTTTCGGAGCTAAAGATGCGCTTCCGTTTTTCAGTGACGGGCATTTGTTCGTCGGCATGGTGGTCGGAACTGCTGTATGGCAGGGAATAGGCTGGGGCGCTATTATATATATAGCGGCGCTTTCCGGTGTTGACGAGTCGCTTTACGAGGCGGCTATAATGGATGGCGCAGGCTATTGGAAGCAGGCGCTGCACGTCAGCATACCGTGCATACTTCCGACAATTGCCACAGTGTTTATATTAAATCTTGGCTCTGTATTAAATGCGGGCTTTGATCAGGTTTATAATATGTATAATCCGACAGTATATGATGTGGCGGATATTATTGATACATATGTATTGAGAAAGCTTCAGAAAATGGATTACGGCGTTGGAACGGCTGCTGATTTGTTTAAATCGGTAGTGGGGCTTATGTTTGTAATCGGCGGCAACTGGCTTACAAAGAAGCTTTCCGAAGACGAAATGGGTATTTTTTAATGAAACGGGGGATAAAATTAATGAAAAGATTTATAGCAGCAATTTTATCAGCGGCATTTGTATGCATGACACTTCCGTTAAGCGTAGGCGCAGTCAGTGCCGGCTATTCCGATATAAGCGTTTATTCGTTTGAGGATGGCAAGGTACCGGGGAAGCTCTCGACCGCTAACGACAAGGCGGAGATTGTTTCGGACGGTCTGCTCGGCGGCAAATATGCGCTTAAGGTGACAAACAGCAGAGATTCTGCTGCAGGCTGGAAGCTGCCTGTTAGTTTTCAGAAAGGAATAACATATAATGTTTCGTTTTATTTTAAGCCTGTAAACAGTGCAGATGTAAGCTTCAGACCTCTTCTTTACGGAGCTGATAAGCAGCAGTATGCCTTCACGGAAATCTCATCATCACCTGTTACGATTGAAAAAATGACAAGCGTCGGCGACGGCTGGTACTTTTATTCAAAGAAATATTATAATACAAAGCTTTCGGGCACAGGCTCCTTTGAACTGAGATGGACTAAGGCAAACGGCGCGTCATATCTTCTGGATGACGTAAAGGTAGTGCCGGAAAAGCTTACGGATAATTCTATATTTAGTGAAGATTTTGAGGGCGTTTCGGTAAGCTCGCAGCCAGAGAATACAACAAAGTTTTACGGAGCTGTAAAAAACTATACGGGTTATGCGACGGCTGCCGTATTAAATGATGCCGGTAATTCCGATATAAATAATTATATTCAGATTGAGGGCACGCTGGATAAAACTGCTGAAAATGCCGGTATAGCTACGGATGCGGTAATTGATATAAGTCCGGGAAAGAGCTATAAGCTGTCCTTTGACGCAAAGGCTGTAAACGATACGGCAGTGGGCGCAAGAGTGATGTGGTTTGCAGGAAATACGAAGGTGGTTGATACAAACTATATACCCGCTTTAACGCTTACGAAAAAATGGCAGCATTTTGAGGCGCCTTTTGATACGTCAAAGGTTACAGATGTTATGCCAAATCAAGTACTGAAAACAAAATTGACAGGCAGTAAGGGAAAGGGTGGAACGTTTGCGTTTGACAACATCAAATTGGTTGAAACAGATAAGGATTACTCCGTGTCCATTCCGGAAAAGCTTTTTGCAGGCGGGGAAGCAGTGTTTAAGATCAGCGGTGCAGGCTCAAATTATTTTTATACGATAACTGCCATGAATGATGAAAAATACGGAGTTATTGTATCAAGCGGCACAACAGAGAAAGCTGTCGTGAAATACACCCCGTCTGCGGATGTGGCAGGCAAGACGCTTAAGATAAGCGTTACCGCGTATGATAACAGCTGTATATATAATACCGCCGAAGCAGTAACAAGTGCAGTGGCAGGTGTAAACGAGATTAAATTCACATCGCAGCTTTCCAAAACGGTAACAGGAAAAGCGGTGCAGTATGATTTTGATAATGCAGTAGCTTTCCTTGCGCTGTTTGATGAAAATGACAGGCTTATAGGTGTTGACGCGGAATTTTTGCCTAAGGCAAGGACTGCAGCCCTGAGTACAACTTCAGAGACTGATCCTGCTTATGCAAAGCTGATTATGATAGAAAGCATATTGAGCATGAAGCCTATTCTTGCTGCGGTAACATTAGAAACTGAGAGGGATAACCATGATTAAAGTATCTGCATCACGTAAAGTATTCAATGTATTCAATTATTTCTTTTTGGCTTTTCTGGCGTTTACAACTCTTTATCCGTTTATATACACGCTTTCGATGTCGTTGAGTACAACGAAGGCGGCAACGGAGATGGGGTTGCATCTGTACCCAAAGGAAATTTCAATTATGGCGTATAAGATGGTGTTTAATAACAGAGATATATTCACCTCTTACGGCAATACGCTGTTTAGAACCATAGTCGGAACAATTATGGGCTTGCTTGTAACAACAATGTTTGCATATGCGCTTTCAAGGCGTGAAATGCCTAACAGAAAGCTTTATACGGCAATTGTGCTGTTTACAATGCTCTTTAACGGCGGAAAGATACCTACATATCTGGTATTAAAGCAGCTCGGGCTTATGAACAGCCTGTGGGTATATATTCTGCCTAACCTTATAAGTGCATATAACGTCATTGTGGCGCGGTCGTTTTTTCAGTCGCTTCCGGACGCATTGCATGAAGCGGCAAATATAGACGGAGCAGGGGAATTTGAAATATTTTTCAAAATAATAATTCCGCTCTCAAAGCCTATTATAATGACACTTGCTCTTTGGATGGCGGTTTTCCACTGGAACGCGTGGTATGACGCTATGATGTATATGAGTGACAGCAGCAAGATAACCGTTCAGTGTCTGCTGCAGAGAATTATTCAGGAAAATAACTCCGAGCTTATAAGTCAGGGTGTTATGAATCCGGATGCAATGCAGTACACAAGCGAAACCGTAAAGGCGGCAACAATAATTGTTTCAATCCTTCCGATTCTTGCGTTTTATCCTTTTGTGCAGAAGTATTTTATAAAGGGTGTAACGCTCGGCGCCGTAAAGGGTTAATAGTTGCAGAATGCATAAATGAGAAACGAAGATCCCATGCGGGTCTTCGTTTCGTTTGTAAATTGATTATAGTTAGGAGAGGGAGAAATGACATTAAGAGAAAAAATTTTAAAAACGTTTATAGTGACAATACGTGAAATAAATAAGCACGGAGGCCCGGAAAAATTCTTTGAGAAATATCAAGTAGGCGGTATGTATTATTCTCAGGCGGATGTAAATTATGATGAAAATGGTTTGGAAATCGGAACGGCAATGACTAACGAAAGGCTTTTGGAATGCAGAAAATATTCAAAAAACAGGCTTTTCGTGTGTGCCGACGGCGCTCCGGCGGACGGTCAGAGTGTAAAGATTCATGCACAGTCTTCTCTCGGTGGCTCGACAAATCTTACCGATGCTTATAATTACGGTAAGGTTGTGGGAATGCAGATGAACGATCGTGGAGTTGACTGGGTGCTTGCGCCGAGTATTGATATGTGCAGGGATCATCTTATGTATCTTCTTGCGATAAGTGACAATCCTAAGGTTATAGCCGATGTTTACAGAGAGGTAATTCGCGGAATACAGGATCAGGGCGTATGCGCAACCTCGAAACATTTCCCAGGACTCGGTACATATTTTGTAAATATGCATATGGCGCCTGGGCAGAATATTCTTCCGTTTGATGAGTGGATGGATACGTACGGCTATACGTATAAGGAAATGATAAAAGCCGGAGTAAATGCGATAATGACAACTCATGTAACATTAAAATCATATGACAGCGAGGGCGAGGACGGCTTTTATCCGATAGCTACCTTTTCAAGCAAGCTGACTACAGAGCTTTTAAAGAAAAAGCTGGGGTTTGACGGAGCCGTTGTAACCGATGCGCTGATAATGGGCGGCATGGCAACGGGTGACATTGTAAAGGAAACGGTGCAGGCGTTTAAAGCAGGTGCGGACTTCCTGCTTTGGCCACCGATTGAGGCTGCGGACGCAATTGAGGAGGCAATAAATAACGGAAGTATTCCTATGAGCCGTCTTGATGACGCGCTTGAACGTATCGGCAAAATGGAAAAGTTCAGACTTGATGCTTTAGAGAAAAATAAGCCGGAAAAGCCCGACCCGAAGTTTATTGATAAAACAATTGTTGAAATAGCAAAGCATGGTATGTGTCTTTTAAGAAATGAGATAGAGCTTGTACCGATAAAAAAGGAAAAAGCAAAAAATATATTAATAGTTGATGCGACTGATGAAAACAGCGCTTCATCTTATCTGCTTAGGGATGAGCTTGTGTCGAGAGGGTTTGCTGCCGATGTGAAACGCGATATATATGATGTGCCGTCGCGTGTGTGCTGGCAGTCGGATATAGATAAGCTGCAAAGTGAATATGACATTGTAATATTCAGCCTTGACGCGCGTTTTGTTGCACAGTGGAGCGAAGCGCATATGCTTATTTGGGCGTCACATTTGTTTGATAAGTCAAAGAAAATTATTGTAAATTACGGCTCGCCGTATTTTGCGGTTGACTACTTCCCGGAGGATCCGACTTTTATAGAGATGAATTGCAAGCCTACGGAAGAATCCGTCAGACTGCTTGTGGATGGTTTACTGGGAGAACTGCAATTTACCGGAAAATGTATTTTAAAGGAAAGAAATTATGAATAGAAATAATCGGAAGATGGGATGAAAATAAAACGATTGTGTGCGAGTTTATTGAAGATGAACCGGATTTTGCAATGCGTGTCTTTTAAAAAAACATTGTTAATGCTGTTGAGGTTGCAAAGTGTATTAGCGCGGAAACGCTTTCCTGGGCAGAAACTACATATGCCAGTGTATTGCTACCTATATAACAGTGGGAAGTATGATAGATGAACTTTCAAATATAATGTTATTTCAGGCACATCTGCGGATATCCAATATCTGATTTTAAAGAGTATACGTTGGAATGGCTTGTAATTTTTCTGTACACTATAAGAAAATCAGCATTATGGATTAAGTTATATTTTAAAAGCATGGAACGATAATTTTACAAGATTGAAATAAGGAAGATGATTTTTGAGGATTTTGACAGAATTGTATTTGCGGGAGATTCGGTTACTGATATGGTTAGTTGATACAACATGAAAGCGAGTATGGGAATAAGACTGATGATAAATGATTGACGGGATGGCAAAGCAATGAGAATACTTGTAAATGTAATGTAGCTCGGTAGAAAATGTCGGACAATTGCACCATCGGATTTTACAGAGATTACATACTAAACTTTAATGAAAAGTTTTTTTATGAGCAATAAGTCATAAATTTAAAAGAGTATTTGATGGGGAGTGATGCATATAAGAACTCTCAAACAATATAAAACAATAGTATCCGATCAATAAACCCACGTCAAAAGAGTCTGATTTGGTCTATAGACCTTATCAGACTCTTTTAGGTATCTTACAGTATTCCGGCAAATCTTCCGACCATGGCAGCATCCTTATCAGATGCTGTTTGCTTGGTTTT
>JAXDRV010000133.1:0-17951 GCA_034090805.1 Clostridia bacterium | reverse complement strand
TCAAAATCTCCATCTCTGTCCTGTGGAACATCAATAGGTATTTCACCATATGTGCTTTTTAGTTTCTTAGGCTTACTGCCGTTTCGGTAATCTGTGTTATCACTGCGTTCATAGCTTTCATAGCCAAGATGGTTATCTAACTCTATTTGCTGAAAACGGCTCTTATGTTAAACACTCCTTTTTAAGCATTCGGATTTATTATAAATTTACCCTTGCCTCTAAGTTCCTTATTGCCCAAAATACCGGGCAGTTCCCCAAGACTTTCCACCTTATATATCATAGACTTAACATCAATTCTTTTTGAGTCAATCATCTCAATCGCTCTTTGCTGAGTATATGGATTTATATATGATGCTTTTATTTCGATTTCCTTTTTGAATATTTCAAATGGCTTTATATCTATCGTGTCATCAGGAGCGGTTAGTCCGAAGAACATAACTATTGACTTTTTCCCGGCAAGCTCTATTGCCTGTTTCATAGTCTGTGGATGACCGACACATTCGATTACTTTTGTTACTCGGGTAATATCATTTTCTTTTAAAACTCTTTCAGCATCCTCATTTAACGGATCTATACATATATCGGCACCCATTTTTTTAGCAAGCTCTCTCTTATCCTTATTTGGTTCAAGTGCAATCAGCCTTGCTGCACCGCCGATTTTAGCAAGCTGAAGCATTATAAGTCCTATCATTCCGCAGCCGATTACAGCTACCGTATCATCCGTCTTTATATCGCACAAATCAATGCCGTGCATACAGCATGAAACAGGCTCTGTCATTGCCGCCTCCTCAAACGAGGTGGTATCGGCAATTTTGTATATCTGACTTTGAGGTACAGCACAGTACTGTTCAAATCCTCCGTCTACAGTCGTTCCTATACCAATCATATTTTCACAGAAGTGTCCTATTGCACTTTTGCAATAATAACACTCGCCACACAGCTTGTTGGGATCAACGCAAACTCTGTCGCCTACTGCTATATCTCTTACATTTTCTCCCACCTCTGTTACAACTCCGGCAAATTCGTGTCCCAAAACAGTTCCCAACGGTGTTGGCGCGGCACCCTCGTCACCCTCATAAATATGTACGTCCGTTCCGCAGATACCGCAAGCCATAACCTTGACGATAACCTCACCGTCCTTTGCCTTAGGCATATTGATATCCTCTACTTTTAAATTATGTTTCCCGTAAAAAACAGCTGCTTTCATCGTTATTATCCTCCTTGTATTCTTAGATTTTATATTGTATATTTTTTCTGTTCTTGTAATAATAGCAGTTCACAAATCCGTATTTTTTCAGAAGATCCAAAGCTTCTCCAAAACCGTTTCCCACATTTTGTGACATATGCGTATCCGAACCGAGCGTAATAAGATAACCCCCCATGTCTTTGAATTTTTTTATTATCCATTCATCGGGCATAAGAAATCCGTTTCCGATTCCCGACGTATTGATTTCCATGGCAATCGCATTTTTGATTATATATTTAAGAATCGCAATAATATTTTCTTCGTATCGTTGGCTTGGAACATTCCTTTTGTACTTCCCATTTATGTATCTGAGCGGGCAGGTTAAATGCGCCAATACATCATACAACCCCTGTTTCAGCATCGCCAGAACATCATCAAAGTATATGTTTAGATATTCATCTATTTCATCATCTGTCATTTTTGAGAAGTCTATGCACGAATACGGAATATCAATATCCTTGTATCTGACTGCATGAACCGAACCAATAATCACATCAAAATCACTTTGCTTTGAAATTTCATCTGCATATTTTTCATTCCAAAGCCCTTCTCCGATTTCCACACCTTTTAAAATCATAGGTCTGCCGTTAAACTCCTTTGCAGTCTGCCCCGTTTCCGCAACGGAATTTTTTATACATTTGCGCATATCCCTATCAATAAAATACTGTATATCACAATGATCCGTAACGGCAATAGCCGAAATGCCTTTTTTCTTTGCAAATTTGGCGGTTTCCGATATGACTGCCTCACTGTCATGAGAATTTCGTGAGTGGGTGTGCATATCACATAGGTATCCTTCGTTAATTTCAGGCTTGACTGTTCCGTTTGTTTCCACAATATCCGGAGCAAAATGTCTGCAAACATAGTTATAGCTTTCGTAATCGTTTATAATCCATATTCCGAGCTTAGCATATTTTTTTACCGTATCGCACAACTCCTCCTCCGCAAACGGAACACGCACCCATGAAGTCATAGGTGATTTATACGGCAGCCAAACCGTAAGCCGCCTGCCAAATACCGACAGTCTTTTCAGCACTTCATCATCTACCGCACCGTCATAGTGAAGCTCACTTTTCGGGAACTTCTCGGCATAGAATTCTATCATTGCGGGATTTGCTGATGTAATGCCGATTATATCCTCGTATTCTTTTATTAAGTCGTAAAGATTCTCCGCAGCACTTTTAGGAAATGATTCGATTTTATTATCAAGCTTTATTTTTATATTATTCTCCTTCGCCATGCTTAATACCTGTTCCAGTAGAGGAAGTTTTTCACCTTTAAACCTCGGCGAAAAGGCTACTCCAAAGTCAAACTCCAACGCCTTATCATATGTAATGTCGGATATACTTATCTCTTGCTCGACCGGCGTGCCGTCATTGTTTCTCGCTATTCTGTTTATGGTTTTGTCATGTAATACGACAATTTTGTTATCGGATGTATAATTGGGATCCAACTCAATAAAGCCGTATCCCTGAAGTACAGCCGCCTCGAATGCTGACATGGTATTTTCGGGATATTCGGAATCCACTCCCTTATGTGCCTGAAGTATCGTTTTTTTACGCATCTGTCGTTCCTCCTCATTATTGATATTCATACAATCCTATGTACCCTCTATTGTATTGATAAATCATTATGTTAGTTTTATGAATTATATTGACTTTATATTTATCATGTGCTATAATAACGCAAAATGATTGTTTTGTCAACTTCCGCCGCATAAAATGATAAAACAATCAAAATATTGAAATTTTTTAGCGAAAAGAGTGATTAAATGAACACAGAAAGAGAAAAACTTATATTAAAAAAAATACTTAAAGATAAGAAGGTTACCGTTAAAGAACTCGCTGAATATTTGTATGTCAGCGAGCCCTCTGTTCGCCGAGATCTTGCAATTCTTGAAAAACAGAATTTAATAAAAAGGATTCACGGCGGTGCAATAATAGAAAATCACAGTGCCTCCTATTTAAAAATACCATTTGCAATCAGAGAAATGGAAGATTTTGACGCAAAATGCATTATTGCACAAAAGGCGTCGGAATTGATTAAGGACGGAGATGTTATCATGCTTGACGCATCATCAAGCGCATATGCCATGATTCCATATCTTGCCGAAAAGAATAATATCACCGTTATTACCTGTGGAATTAAGGCTTTAATGCAGCTTGGCGAGTACGGAATAAATGTATGTTCAACCGGTGGGCGGCTGCTGCCAAGCTGTATGTCATTGGTTGACAGTGATGCAATGCGGACAATATCGGAATACAATGCGGATATTGTCTTTTTCTCATGCAGAGGGGTTTCGTCGAACGGTAATATAACCGATTTCTCAACAGAAGAAAACCTTATACGAAGAGAAATGATTAAACATTCAAAAAAATCTGTATTGCTTTGCGCAAGTGAAAAATTAAACAAAACATATATGCATAATCTTTGCAGCATCAACGACATTGACCTTATTATTTCAGAGGTGGATTTTCCTGAAACAATACTGTCGGACATATGAACACTTTATTATACCACTTACATCTTATCTTACAAGATATTTTGACAAACTCATAAGACAAAGAGTAAAAGGCAAGGAAGCAGTATCTTCAGATAGCTCGATCAAAGAAAAGAACGGCAAAAAAAGTACGCAAGGCTATAGGTGAAAGTGTCAACTAATATTGACAATTTCAGAAGACAGTCATCCGGCAATCATTACAAAAAGAGAATTTGATATTGTACAAGCCGAAATAGCAAGGCGAAAGAAACTCGGCAGTTCATACAGCGGAAACGACATATTTTCTTCCAAAATCGTATGCGCCGACTGCGGCGGGTTCTATGGTTCGAAATTGTGGCATTCCAAAGATAAATACAAGTGTACAATTTATCAATGCAATAATAAGTTCAAGAATGCAGAGAAATGTAAAACACCGAATTTGACCGCCAATGATATTCGAAACGCTTTTATAAAGGCTTATAACATAGTTATGGCTGACAGAACAACCGTGCTTGAGGACTGCAAAATAATGATAGATACAGTCTGCAACTACACAAAATTAAATGAAGAAATTGATGCCTTAACCGCTGAACTTAAGGTGGTATCGGAGCTTGTCAGCGAATGCGTAAATGAGAATGCGCGAAAAAAGCAGTCGCAAGACGCTTATACGAAAAAATACAACAGCCTTGTCCGCCGATACGAGCGGGCGGAAAAACGCTTAAACAAAGCAACTGCCGAAAGAGAAGATAAGGTAAATAAAGAACATGAACTCAGACTGTTCTTTGAAACCTTAAAAAATAAACCGCAGTTAATTGATACCTGGGACGAAAACTTGTGGATAACACTGGTTGAAAAAATGGAAGTGTCGCATGATAAAATGTGTACGGTTTTCTTTAAAAACGGTATAAGCGTTAAGGTGGATATATAACAGTCTGTAAAGTACATATACAATACTTAAAAATACTAAAACATAAAAGCCCCGTTTGAAATTTCTCTCAAACGAGGCTTTATTGTCAAGCGTTCCTGCTTGGCTAAATATTTATTTGTTACCCTCAATAAATCTTTGAAGTATTGCCGCAATTTCGGCTCTTGTTGCGTTGTCCGCGGGATTGATGGTGGTTTCCGATTTACCCTTCATCAAACCACTGCCGACTGCATACTGTATAGCGGGAATTGCATACTCGGAAATGCTTTCCGCATCGGTGTAGGAAAGAATATTCGTATTTTCGCCTACGCTCACATCATAGCCCTTGTACTTTGCATATCGGTGCATGACTGCCGCAATCTGCTCACGGGTAATATTGCTGTCGGGAGCAAACTCATTTTCTGTTATACCGTTTACAATGCCGTTTTGCTGCGCCCAAATAACCGCATTTGCGTAATACATATCGGGCTTTACATCGCCAAACGGAATACTCTTATTAACCGCAGGCTCGCCCTCCAGGCGGTAAAGCACCGTTACAAGCATTGCGCGGGTCATTTCGATTTGCGGTCCGAATTCTGTCTCGGATATACCGTTGAACAGTCCGTTTTCATAGACATATTTAACATTTTCAAAGAACCAGTCGGACTCAATGACATCCGTAAACGGAAGCTCGGTTTTCTTTGCGAATATCACCTTAACTTCAATATTTTCTTTTACGGAATTGATGGTATATACCGTTTGTCTGCCAACTGATTTTCCGTTGATCAGCATATCGGAAACTACATATCCCTCGTCGGGTATAGCAGTAATTGTTAAGCTGTTTCCGCTGTACACACCGGTTTGCGAAAGTTTAACAGTTCCGTTCTCTGTCTCGGAAACGGAAACATTGTACTTCCTTGCAGAACCTCCGCCTCCGCTGCCGCCTCCGCTGCCGCTGCCGCTTTGACCGCCGCTTTTTTGGAAGTCGGAAATTGCCTGTGAAAGCTTTGTAACCCCATCAGTAAAATCGCTTTCCGTTGCCTGAGGATTATTGATAAGTGCCTCTGCCTCATCAATTGCCGCCTGCAAAGTGTTGATTTTGCTTTCGGCAGCATCCTTGTTATTTGCAAGGACGTTTTTGGCTTCTGTTATTTTATCTGCCAAATCGGATTTTGAATTATTTGCTATATTGATTATAACATAATCCGAAATTCCGTCCGAACGACTGCCTGAGGCGGTGGTAATGCCTGCGGTAGAAAGCTTCGCTTTCACTGCCGTTTCACCCGGAATAAGTGCCGAAACAGTGCCTTCGTTTATTTCCAGCGAATTTTTTTCATATAAGACGCTCCAGTCGATCATATCGTTTTCTACGGCAAATTTTTGACCGTTGTCTGAAACCGCATAAGCCGAAAGGCTTGCCGACTGTCCGTTTTTAAGGTTAATTTTCTTAACGCCGTCCGCATCTGCAGCTATTTCTTTTCCGTCAAGATAAAGTGCCAGACGTTCAAGCGAGAAACCGTCTGCCCTTACAGCATAAACGGTCATATAAGAAACATTTCCCGCCTTATCGGTTGCAGTTATTAAATGCTCCTTGAACAATTCACCGGCGTCAAGCGTTTTTTCAATCTTAAAGCTGCCACCCGACGCTATTGTAACCCCTTCGGACTCCTCGGTTATTTTTATGCCGTCAAGCATCAGCTCTGCCGATTTTTCGGTAATACCCTCTATGAAATAGCTGCCGTTTTGGTCTGCAACAACTGTGTTTGCACCGAAAATCACCGTTATATCATCATTGCCCAGCTTTCTGTCAATGCTCTTTTGTGCAAGGGACAGCACAGGTGCCGATGTGTCAACCGTAAAACCGAGCTGTGCATTTTCTATATCGGTTTCACTGCCCTTTATGTGGTCCTTTTTATCTGTATATGCCGTAAAATCGACTACATAATCACCGTCCTCGAGGTCATCCAAAACGAATTTCCATTCCTTTTTGAAATAAGAGAAATCGGGCGAGGTCGGATCGGCATCTATATCAAATGAATAAACCTTGTTGCCATTTAATTTCATTTCAACAAATACATCGTTTTCAAAGGTGTATTCGATAATAACATCATTTACATTTGTGTTTATTTCTTCACCGGTCGTGTCGAGGTTGACCTTTACTTCTTTAAGCTTAGGCAAGTTCGATTCGGGAAGGATCAATGGATTTGAAGAAACTGTATCCATGCCGTAGTAGTAATGATTTTTATATTCTTCGCCCGACTTTTTGTATTCCTCGCGAAGAGTTTTAATATTCACATGATAACTTTTTCCCGGCTCCAATAACGCTTCTCTGCCGATTATAAAGTTGCCGCCTTTTTCAAACTGACCGATGTGGTTTTCAAGCACCATTCCGTCCTCGGCAACGATTTCCGCAAGATAATGCGTATAGTCCGCATCCTCGGGATCGGTAACCTTTACGAAAATGCCTCCGTTTCCGCCGTATGCAATATGCACCTCGCTTACCTTTTTCGGAAGGTTGGGATTTACGAAGTCAATGCTTTGCGCACTTATCGCAAGGCTTATTCCCTCGGTTGTCGAAAGCGTTGTAACCGCATAATATTTCCCGTTCGGAAGTGAATCGGGAAGCGTTATTGTTTCGCTTGTCGTCCCCGACTGAAGCACAACATTTTCTTTATGCAAAATATTTACGCCAAGCACGTCACCGCTGTTATTGCTTGTTTTTATTTTAGAGAGAATATCCTTATCCTCTGTTAAATAAACGTCAATTGTACCGTTTGTACTTCCGTCACCGCCGTTTGTTTTCCAACCGGTTTTCACTTTTTGATTATTTGCGTCAAGCGTTAATGTTGTACCGTCCTCCGCAAGCTCGGGGATGGTGTCAACACCATTCATTGTAAAGCTTGAAATCTCTATACCATCGGTGGTATAACGAACCTTCCACTCACCGTTTTTAATTGCACTTTTGTCTGTCACGGTTATATAAATGAAATCTCCGTCCTCACGGCTTTGAATAGTCATATTTCCGCCGCCGTTTCCGTCATCATAAACTGCGGGGATCTCTATGCCGTCGGGATTTACAAGCTTTATTTCACTTGCAGCAGGTGTACCCGCACCGCTGTACGGAATTTCAATAAGAATAGCGTCTTGATCGTTTGCGTTCTCAACAGAAACCGCCGCTTCTTTATATGCACCGCTCAAAGCCAAAGGTGCAGCTGCAAGCTTGACAGTCCGAAGCTCGTGTATGTTTGTTCCGTAGTATGCCGTTATATCGTCTTCACTTGCCAAGCTTTTCATGCTGAAGGTATTCGGATTGTTTCGTTTCGGCGGACTCAAATCAATATTCTTGCCGAATGATACATCTTCACCCCAGTAATAAATCACACCGAATTTTATTCCGATAATCTTAATATTTGCACCTATAAATTCATGAGATACAGCAGCTTCAACTCCGGCAAGCTCTTTTCCGCCCACAAGAGGAACACTGTCGGGAATACATAGTGTTGCAAAAATATATCCGTAGAAATAATCGTCCGCAATTGTGATGGTAATACCGCCCTTAATAAGGCCGTCAATAATGCTTACGTTTCCGTACAGATTAAGCTCCCACGGCTCAATCCACCGTGCATTTATGCCTGCATTTAATTTAACAGCATTTTCGAGTCCATTTACATTGAGCTTCATATCACCCGATAGGGACATTCCCTCAAGGCTTACCTTTGCGTTAAAATCACCTGCCAAAACACCTATTGCTTCAAGACGGGTAAAGAGCAGTATTGTTATCGGCGGCAGCTTATCAAATTCGCCGCCTATTGTGTCGGCAAGACCGTTTATACCGCCTCCGAGTCCTGCGATAAAGAGAACAGGCGGTGCAACCGGAATCTTAAGACCTTCACGAATATAAAATTCGATTTTATCGGGCAATATAACGTCTTTGTTTTTGACGTTGACCTGCTTGAATGCAAGCACACCCTCACATTCTATAATCTTAAGGTTAAGTCCCGCATCGATTTCATATTGATTTTTAATTGTGTTTATTGTCACAGTTGCATGCACGCCCGGTGCATTTGTAACGAGCGAGCCTAAAAGATCCTTCGGAAGCTCAAGACTCATTGTTGCATCAATCCCGATAAAGCCGGTATCGTCAACCTTTACATAGCCGTCCTTGACCTTGCCCTTTTCACCGAACAGGACATTATTAACGTCTGCCGTTAAGCTTCCTTCCGGAAGCGATGTTTCCGTCGTTATCTTACGAGTATTTAATTGTGGTTCCGGTGTGTCATCAAACAAACTTGTCATATCTTCGGAAATATCCTCCTGGTCGGCAGTAAGACTTTCGTCAAAAAGTTTGTTTAACGACGTTCCGAGGTCTTCATCATCTTTCGTAAAATCAATTGCCTTGGCAGGTCCGAGATCTGTAGTATATGTAACCTCTTTCTTTGCGGGTGCCTTAATAGGAAGACTGATACTGCCGCCAAAGCCTATGCCGTAGGTAACCATTCCGTCGGAATCGTCATACCACTGGGAGCTGAATTCACCGTATTTTAAATCCACGGCAAATCCTCCAACCGACTGTATCATAGTTGCCGCACCGCCAAGCGAGAGATTCAGCTTGTTTATTGAGTTATCTAATTCGGATACCTTTGTAAGACGGTCTGCATCAAGTGTGTATGCGATTCCCTGCGTTGCCGAAATACTCCACTTACTGCGCCATACATTGATTGAGTCTATTACCTTTAAAAGTCCGTCACCCTCAATTACATATTTATTGCCGTTCTTATACAGCTTAAGCGGTTTTTCGCCCTCATAAGAGAGCATATTGTTAATAATAATGTCACCGGAGGAGTAATCTGCCTGCCAGTAAATATTGCCGCTATCATCCTTTAACTCATACAAATTCGCACGCACGGTAATAAGAATTTCGTGATCTTTTATTGCATTCTTACTTGCTCCGAAATTGTATTGTAACTTCTTCCCGTGAATCATACCCTTAGACGAGCTTTCACCCTTATAGAATTTCAGAAAATCACTTTCGGTACGGAATGAGAAAAAGTCATATTCGCCTATATCCGACCCTACAGATGAACGAACAAGTGCCATCATACCGTAGGACTTAAGCTGATACTTTTTATCTGCCGAAACCTCAAGCTTTTCCGCAGCGGATATTGAATCGCATTTTAGATTTTCGCGAAGTCTTTCATCATTTATTTCAAAAACGATTTTATATTCACCCACGTGAAGCTCTTCATCGGTGGTAAAAGAAAGGGTTTCTCCGCTTTCGTCAAGGAAAGCAATTTTGTTTTTTTCGATTGTAACGCTGTGTCCCGTTTTTTCGTGAATCAGCTTTAATTCCACCGCAGCATCGTTTGCAAGCACTGCCTCGAGCGGCTTCATCCTGCCCGAAAGAGTAACAGCTTTTTCGCCGTCGGTATAAACGGTTTCAGGATTGACTTTATTTATCTGTACCGCCGAAACCTCACCCACAGAGGGAAGAATTATGCTTCTTTGCGCTGCCGTTTCAAAATCGGCTTGGGTTCCGTTTGATAGAGTTTTCACTCCGCTTAAGGACACGTATATTGTTCCGGCACAAAGGTCATTTTGCTCAATTGCCCGCAAAGTATATTGAAGAGTTTTTATCTCTTTTCCGAGTGTTACATATTGAACCTGTTTATCACCCGAAACAACCTCAAACTGTTTATCGTCAACGATAAAATTCACAAGGGCGTTGCTGAGCATGGGCGCATTGTCAACAGTATTGTCAATATTCACCGTAACCTTGATTTCACCGTTGTTTTTATATGATTTTTTATCCGCCGCAAGCTCAACTCGCTCTGTTGTGATTTCTATATTCGTTGTCTCACTTTGAGTATTTGAAAAATTTCCAACACCGTATAAAAGCTCGCCGTTAAAGGTTTCGCCGCTTTTTACAACATGATTTTCCCAATATATCGCGGCAGCACTGTCAGGCGTGCGATAGGAATTTGAATAGTTGGAAAAGTCACAGTATTGGTCGGGCGTGTAGTCATAGCGTGTATTTGCAAGGTTTGCCCAGTGTCCGAGAATAACCTTGCCCGGCTTTGTTCCGCCGTTCCAACCATCCGCCTGCATAAGAATGTAAGAAAGCCGTGACGGCTCCGTAACGGAATCCACGCTTCTTATCTGCTGCGGCACATTTTCGCCCGAATACTCCGTTTCGGTAAAGGTTGGCTTAACATCCTTGTCAATTACAAAATACGGCGCATCAATTCTATTGCCGAGTGCAGTATCAAGAAGAAGTCTTACACAGACATTTTCATCGTTTCCGCTGTTATTTTGAACCTTGAATGAAAGGCCGACATTTCCGGTTGTATCGCTCTGTGTGTTATTGTCAAGTGCTGCCAAAAGGGTTACGGTCATCCCCTTTATTGTCCACGGAATTTCAATCAGCCGTCCGTTTTCCTTTACCTCAATTGTGCCAAGTGAGGAGTCAATTCCGAAAAATCCGTAGTCCTGACCGAATATATAGTCCTTATCTCCGATCCTCACCGTTATAAACGATGTTCCGTTGCTTCGTTCCTTATCCTCCGAATATAAAAGAGGAATGTTGTTATCCAAGACCTTATTAGGGTTTCCCTCGGCGGTTTCTATTGCGAAACCGCCTGTTTTCTGATTAAACATAAAGCTTAGATAATCATTTGAAATTCTGTATTCATCGCTTTCCTCGGCAAATGAAGAAATAGGAAAAAGCGACAAGAGAAATGTAAGTATTAAAATACAGGAAACCGCTTTTTTAAATATTTTCATAATTCACACGCCCCCTTTACTTTGACAGATACACGCATAGCGTGAAATAGTCGCGCTTATCTGTTTGAATGTAGAAAGTGTACCAGCCCTCGGGAAGATTTGGTGTTTCAAATTCGCCGTTTTCGCTCTTACTCAGCATGGTACCGAGATTTTTCATCTGCCCCATTGTGTAAATACCGCTTTGGTATCTCACATATGCAGTACCGGCAAAGTTTGAAAGAGAAATACTTATATTGTCTCCCTTCACCGCACATCTTCCCGCAAAGTCCGGAAGATTGCCGTTTACAAGTGCAACCGTATCATAAAGTCCCACAAGACGAACCGTTCTCTTTGCCTCAAATGTGTTATGTGCCGAGTCGGTAACTCGGTATGTGATAGTATAGGGCTTACTTGAATCAAAGGTGTTTTGATTCAAATCGTTCGGATTAAAACCGCCCCAATCAATTTCCACATTTTCGGTAAGGTCTGTCTTTTTGCCGTTAAACTCATCATATGCCTTGTATGCCTCATATTTTCCGTTTTGAATGTATCTCAGCATACTTATATCATACTCCGAATTCATTTTCGGGTTTTCATAGAACACAAGCTCACTTGTACCTAAAAGATCAATTGTCGGCGGTGTTTTATCGATAATTGCAATATCAACACCGTAGCTTGCAACAAGCCCGTTCTTCTTCTCTGTGTTAAATATAAAGAGCCCGTTTTGGTCATAAACCTTTTCTTTTGTTTTTGTATAATCATCGCTGCTTCCCACAAGCCGTGTATCGCTGTCGGTCTCAACCTTTACGTTTATATCGCGGTTGGTTACGCTGTATATATCAGGTGCAACAATATATCCAACAGTTCCCTCAGTCGGTGTTTTTGTTCCGTTGGCACTTTTTGTAACCCAAGTCTTGCTTTGCACATCGAATTCATCGTACTCATAGCTCCAGCTTACACTTGTAATTTTCGGCGCTGTGGTGTCAATATCGGTGATTTCAAGCGTCAGGAACGACGAAAGTCCTACCTTGTCATGCACCTTGAAGGTATAATTTCCGTTTTGATGGAACACAAAGCTGTTTTTATTGCCGTTCTCATCCGCAACCGCTTTTGTAATGCCTCCGTATGTAACAAAAATCTCCGATTCTTTTCTCGCCATATCCATAGCACTTGTTAAAATATCCACCTTGTTAAAGCTTACGGAAACAGAGCTTGTATCCTGCGTGAGGTCCTTGACCGCTTCAAGTGCCGGCGGTGTTTTGTCAATGTTTTTGACCGCCACTACTTCCGAACCCGAATTGCCGTAATCATCTTCAAAGTAAGCAGTAACCGTTCCCGATTTTCTAAAGGTTATTGTCGAAGTGCTGTAGTTTACGGAATAATCCTGCGAAGTCAGCGGTGCAACGGGTTCGATATTCGTAATCCTTACATTATGCTTTGAGAAATACAACGTTGCACTTACAGGGTGCGAGGTATAGTCCTCTGTACTGTATGTAACGCTTGCTGTCGGAACAACGGTATCAATATTTTTAACATTAAAGCTCTTAACTGTTTTATTGCCTACCTTATCGTAAAGCGTAATACTGTAAGTGCCGTTTTTGGATATTTTACCGCTGTATTGTCCATCTGTGATTTTGGTGAGCGAAATTTCATCGCTGCCCAACGTCAGGATAATACTTCCTATTCCGCTTTCATTGTCGGAAGCATTAATCGTGACATCATACGGCGTGTTGGTTTTTTCGGTTGTTTGGAGGGTGTAATCAATCGCACCGGGATTTGCATCAAAGTTATTAAGAAAAACCGGTACATCCTTTGTATAGCCGTATTTATCTCTCAGCTTAAACGTAAACTCATGCTGATAGTTATTAAGTACCTTTTCGTTCTGTCTTGAGTTGTTTGAAACGTAAAGACCTCTCTCGAAGCCTCTGCCGTCATCGGGAATATCTATTACCGCTTTTGCGTTTTTGTAGTATGTATTCTCGATATCTTGGATTTCCTCCCACGTACCCGCTGCGTTTTCGTAATAGTATTTGACACTGAAGTCCGTGTTTTCCTCAATAGGTATTTTGTAAATAATCTCCTCTGTTGAAATTCCTCCGTCAAAAGCACCGCCCTTCATCATTCCCATAGCTCCGAGAGAATTTATAAACATCGGTGAACTGTTTAACCTGAACGCATCGGTAAAAGTATATTTCAATGTTTTGACACCGTATATGTCTCCGTCACCGAAGTATTCCACCTTGACAGGTATTTTTACTGTTTTTTCAACATAATCATTTTGCTCATCGTCCCACTCATAAATTCTTTGTGTATGTTCGTTTCCGTCCCAACTCCAATACTCGGTCGGAGCACCGTTTTCATCAGTCATCGGTACGGATACTTCACCGCAGCAATCATCTTCAAGTGCAATTATGCTGTCGATTCCGGTTTCCATATCCTGACCGCTTATTGTAAAGGTTACGTTTCCGGGGGTGGGATAGTAGACAACCTCTTCGTATAAGCCGTCACCCGATCCCACAATCTCATAATCTATAACGTGCGGAGTTGACGACCAGTTTACAACAGGCTCGGTGTTATCGACATTTGATATAACCGCAGTTTTTTCGCTCACCTGACCGGGATCGTTATAGTCCGCTCCCTTTGTGAAAGCGTGTACGGTCAGAAGTCTGTCGGTTGACTCTGACTGGGTAAAGCCTTCGGTTCTGTCAAACATCATTTCAATATCATAGTGCAGCTTTGAATAACCCAAAAGCTGTTCGCCGTCATAGCAAGCCTCCGATTCATATTCATTAAATCTAAGCCCGTTTGTACCGTCAAGCTCCGGAACAGACATGAACAGTGTGTCTGTATCATTAGGGTCTGCCGATTCGACAACAACATAGCTCTCGCTGCCCATTGCACATACAAAATCATTGTCCGCCACCTGAATTGTGTCAAAGGAGCCGGTGCCTTCGTTCCACACTTTTTTATACTTTGTAACCTTGATATCGCTCGCCGCACCGAACTCTACATCGCGGACTTCCGCAATAAGGTGGTTTGTTCTTCCCAAATCATCAACGGTATATAAATCGAAGCTGCCGTTTTCGCTTGCGACAAAGCTGTAGCTGTCCGAATAAGACATTGCATATTGCTTTGCAAGCTCAAAATTTGCGGCTTCAATTTTTTCTTCTGTTGAAAGAGTATCAAAACCATCTATCCCAAATGTGTTGTTTGTAACAGCATCACTTTGTGCATCAAGAATTTTATCCTGAGGAAGCGTGTAAACAGGCACGTTATATTTGGTATCGACTATCGTCTTACTCTCCGTCCTCGTAAGTCTCGGTGTGGTTGTTTGCGTAAGAGCCACATCCTCTGCCGAAAGCACATTGTCTTTAAATACAATCTCTCCAACATTACCCAGGCTGTCTTGTGAACGTACACCGAGATACCATTCTCCGGTAGTGCCGATAACTTGAATTTTATATGTTATATTGTTTTCGCCGTCCCACTCTGTGGGGTCGCTTCTTGTTATGGAGTCCTTGAAATGCAGCGCATCCGAAGCAAAATATTCTTCGGGGATGTCTCCTCCCGTATATTTATCGACGGGGATAAACGCAAATTTTACCGTTTCGCCCAGAACGTCGTTTACTTTAACGGTAGCTGCGGCATCCTTTCTTTCTCCGTGAGTCTCCTCCTTAACCTCAATGTTGGCTGTCGGCGGGGTTTTGTCTATGCCGCATATAGCAAGCTTAACCTTTGTTTCATTGCCCGATGCGTCCGAAACCTTAATAAAGGTATCTGTATTTTCGCTGACAGTTACATCAACTTTTCCTTCTTCTATTTCGCCGATTGTCACCGCCGCACTCTCGCACGAAATGAAAATTCCGCCGCCGAGGTTGTCGCTGACATACAGCTTACCCTCTATATTATCTTTTGTTTGAACATCACTTATATCCAAATCTGCCGTCGGAGCGGTCTCATCATAATAGAAATCCACTTCATCGCTTTTAATTGTGTTTTGGCTGATTTTTGACAAATCGTCACTAATATTACATATTGCGGTTTGCACAAAGAGAGTGTTTTCACCGTCAACAAGCGAAATCCTTTGCGGAGCGGAAGTTGCTTTTGCCGTGATTGCACTGTCTGTTGACTCTGCATCGCAAGCCTTAATCCACTGTCCGTATTCTCCCGCAACCGTGCCTATTCTGTAATACAGTGCTTGGTCTTTCGCATAAGACGGATTGCTAAAGCTCTCGGATATGTCAAATTCAAGCTCAATATTTTCGCTTGTGATAAGCGGTTTGTCGTTATGCCTCAAATCACTCTTGACGTTAACACTTCCTTCAGGAGCTTTGTTTCTTATCAAAAACGGCTCTGAGGTTTCGCTTTTTGATTTTCCGTTTGTATCCGTTGCCGTTACCGTAAGCGCATAGCTGCCGCTCGGAACAGATAAAATATCGACATTCTGCTTAAGTATTCCGTTTTCAATATTTAAGCTGAATTCTTCATTTCCCCGGATATCCGCTCCGTCCGGTGTGACAATTTTTGCGGTTGCCGATTCTACATCCGACATATCCGTTGCATACACGGACACCGTTTGTATTTCATTTCCGCTCTTGGCAGTCGGTGCGGTAATGCTTATTGCGGGGCCCTCGTTATCAAATACATAATTTAATGATGTATACTTTATATTTGTGCGCGACGGCGGAACGATTTTACATTCAAGTGTATATACTCCGTTTATGCTCTTCGTTTTCTCGTCCTTTGATGTGTCAATAACGCCGTCATATTTTGTGAAATCGGTTATGTATTTGTTGGTCTCTGCCTTCTTCCAGCGGTAATAAACCGTGTTATTTTCGTTTGTATCAATTGTTATGTTATAAGACGGGGTGGGCTTGTCGACATCCTTCGGTGTAATATCGTAAGCCGTATTTTCATTTTGAATGTTTATTGTCTTTTCATAAATATTTGTCTTGTTTCCGGCTTCATCCATACCGAAATACAACATTCTTCCTTTAAAATTCTGACCCTTTTGAACATTAAGGTATGCTGCGGCGGTGTTGCCGTTTTCGGTGTCCTTTTGCTCAATAAATGCCCATCTGTCAAGTGTTGTGTCCATATCGCCGCTGGTCTTCGGCGCATTGTTTTCATCAAATGCCGGCGCATCCTGTCTGCTCTTTTCGGTAAACATATAATATAGCCTGCCCGTACCCGATGCGTCCGATATTTTGACATCATATTTATTGCCCTTTGTTCCGTCTGATTTTTGAGGCTCTTGTTTTTCGGTAACCGATATTACGGGGGCTTTGTTATCAAGCTTTATCCCATTATAAGAAGAATCAAAATAGTTTCCGGCTTCATCATACCCGTAAAAACAAAGCTTATATTCGCCCTCAACTCTGTCATAAAGTGCAAGTGTGATTTCTTGCTTAAATCCCCCCATTGTCGGAACTCTTTGAAATGAGGCTGCCGACCGAATATCTGATTGTTTGGTGTCATTATATTTGTAAACAGTGGGGTATGTGCCGTTACCGGACAAATACATTGTAGCATAACCCTTTTTCGGCTCCCTTTCAACGGAATACGTCAGTTCACTCGGCGTTGCGTAAAGAGTTACTGTCTTGTTCCATTTTGAAAGGTCAACACCTTCTCCGGGCGTGATTTCAAATGTAGGTTTTTTTCTGTCTATCTTATGTGTTGACGTATAAAGAGAAAGCCCCTGTTGTTTCTTATCGCTGTCCCAAAGCACATACTTGGTACCTGACATATCCAGGGAAGCATCTTTTATGACAAGCGTCAGCCCGGCATCCCCCGATTCAACATTATCGGGGAGATTAAATGTCAAATCAAAGGATTTCGAGCCTTTTGTCGTGACGCTTTTTTCGTTTACGGGAATCTTTATGCCGTCTCCTGCCGTCAAGTATGCCTCGCCTATATTAACGGTTTTGTTAATGAACTGATATGCGTATTGCGCAAACTGACCCGTCGATTTAATATTCACGGTTGCTGTTACGGTGCTGCCGGAATTATTAGTATAATACTTGTTATCCGAATCTACGGTTCTGCAATTGCGGCTATAGGACACGCTGTCAACACAAAAGGCTCTGCGTCTTATTGTTGTGGTTGCACTAAACGTTCTCTTGTCCTTTGTACTGCTTTCAGGGAACTCAAGTGTAAAATCGATATGGATTTCTCCCATATTGTTTGTATTCATATATTGAAGGAGCTTCGCTCTGTCTATATTATAGCCCGTATTCTTATCAGAAAATGTAACTCCGTTTTGCTCAAGAACGCTTTTTGTAACATGAGAGCCGTCCTCTTTCAAGCCCCTAACTTTTACCTTCATCGTGGGTGCATCGCTTAAGCTCATGCAGTCATACGCATTGCCGCCAAAAAACGAAACATATGTATCCTTTATTTTTCCGCTCCATTCGTTTTCTATGGTTCCGCTTTCTGCAAGAGGATTGAGGATGTACATTTTATTAAGCGCAGACATAAAATTATCGGTACCCCAAACCTGTCTTTTAGCGTCAAACGAAACAGGGTAGCTCGCAGGTCCGTTGTCATCCTGATCTATCGGTTTA
>JAXDRV010000132.1:0-12060 GCA_034090805.1 Clostridia bacterium | reverse complement strand
ACATCGTTATTAATGCACCATTCCTTTACTGTTAATCCGCTTGATTGGCACTCCTGCACCATTTCCGCCCATTCCCGCATAAGCAAATCCGTTTTAATTCGTGATATCTTATCCATTCTAATCAACTCCATAGACTTTGTTAGAATTATTATACCACTGTCAGGCTAACTTGGGTAGTCGTGGGTTTATTGAGCGGATACAGTAAAACCTGTTGCAATTACAAAAATCCCTGTCCATACAATAAAGTATAGAACAGGGATTGTAAAGTATTAATCGTCTAACATAACAGCGCCTTGGATTGCCGAGGATACAAGCTTGGAATATCTCTTTAAATATCCCGTCTTTACCTTAGGCTCATTGGGTGTCCAGTTTTCTTTGCGCTTTG
The DNA here is from genome assembly GCA_034090805.1 of Clostridia bacterium. Taxonomy (GTDB): domain Bacteria; phylum Bacillota; class Clostridia; order UBA1381; family UBA1381; genus Ornithomonoglobus_A. The sequence goes on along the minus strand of JAXDRV010000132.1, from coordinate 11,675 downwards.
CAAGCTCCTCATCGGACAACTTGACGTTAAGCTCGCATTTGTCTATATCTATCTGAATAATATCTCCGTCCTTTATGAACGCTATCGGGCCGCCCTCCATTGCTTCGGGCGAAACGTGACCTATCGCAGCGCCTCTTGTCGCTCCGGAAAAACGTCCGTCCGTGATAAGAGCAACGTCCTTGTCAAGACCCATGCCGCAGATTGCCGACGTCGGCGAGAGCATTTCACGCATACCGGGGCCGCCCTTAGGGCCTTCGTAGCGGATAACCACAACATCGCCCTTGACGATTTTACCCTCGTAGATTGCAGCGATAGCCTCCTCCTCGCTTTCAAACACCTTTGCGGGACCTTCATGTTGGAGCATTTCCGGTGCAACGGCACTTCTCTTTACAACAGAACCGTCAACGGCAAGGTTACCCTTTAATACGGCAATTCCGCCGGTCTGCGAATACGGATCGTCAATCGGTCGGATTACGGTATAATCCTGAACCTCATGTCCCTTTATGTTTTCACCGAGAGTTTTGCCGGTTACGGTGATAGTGTCAAGCTTAAGTAGGTTTTTCTTTGAAAGCTCATTCATAACCGCCTGCACACCTCCTGCTGCGTACAGATCCTGAACATGATGTTCGCCTGCCGGAGCAAGGTGGCACAGATTTGGTGTTTCCTTTGAGATTTCGTTTGCGTAATCGAGAGTTATCGGTGCCTTTGCCTCATGCGCTATTGCCGGAAGATGCAGCATTGAGTTTGTCGAGCAGCCGAGAGCCATATCAACTCTCAATGCGTTATATATCGAATCGGGCGTGATAATATCACGAGGTCTGATATTCTTTTCAAGCAGTTCCATAATCTTCATGCCGGCGTGCTTTGCAAGACGTATTCTTTCCGAATAAACAGCCGGTATCGTTCCGTTTCCGGGAAGTGCCATGCCGAGAACCTCGGACAGGCAGTTCATTGAATTTGCCGTAAACATTCCCGAACATGAACCGCACGACGGACAAGCCGCCTCCTCAAGCTCAAGCAGTCCCTGTTCGTCGATAGCTCCCGCCTTGAATGCTCCTACAGCCTCGAATGCGGTATTAAGGTCGCGGAATTTTCCGTTATAATTCATCGAAAGCATCGGGCCTCCGGACACGATTATTGCGGGGATATTCAATCTTGCCGCAGCAATAATCATACCGGGTACAATTTTATCGCAGTTTGGGATAAGAACGAGTGCATCAAAGCCGTGAGCAAGCGTCATTGATTCGATCGAGTCGGCTATCAGCTCACGTGTTGCAAGCGAATATTTCATGCCGATATGACCCATTGCGATACCGTCGCACACACCTATTGCCGGAAACTCGATCGGTGTTCCGCCGGCAACTCTTACGCCCGTCTTTACCGCCTCGGCTATTTTATCGAGGTGGATATGTCCGGGAATTATTTCGTTCTTTGCCGAAACAACACCTATAAGAGGTCTTTGTATTTCCTCATCCGTAAATCCCGACGCTTTAAAAAGCGATCGATGCGGAGTTTTTTCAACTCCCTTTTTTACTATATCACTATACATTTTAATCCTCCATTCCGCCGCCCTGCGGCGGCACAAATCATAACGTGGAAAAGACACAAGCAGATTGCCTTCTTGAGGGACGACGGCGTATGTGTATACTCCAAGTCCCGAAAGAAGGTGAGATGCGCAGTATATTTTTCACGTTAATCCTCCATTCCTAAAAGTCCTCAAAAGCTCCCCCTACCCCCTCTTAGTCTTTAAGAGGGGGTCTGAACTCCCCCAACCCCCTCAGTTTTGAGGGGGCTTTGGTGTTCTGTCCGCAATGGAAGGCTTGTTTTCCCGCAGTGTTCCGGGATGCGTTTTCAGCGGCGCTTTGCACCGCTGAAAATCGTAAGCTTGTTCATTTTGGGGGTCATTGTCCTATCATTTTTATTTATTTGTTTATATTTCTACTTTATATATTTTAAGTACGTATATGTCGTAGGAATTTGAGAGTGTTTTTGAGTCAGAGGTAACTTAAAAATACTCTCAAATTCCCCACTCACCCCCACCGGCTGCACCGACCCCCTCAAGACTGAGGGGGTTTGGGGGAGTTGATTAATTCTTGCCACAGCAGTGTTTGTATTTTTTGCCGCTTCCGCAGGGGCAGGGGTCGTTTCTGCCGGGTTCTTTTTTGGCTTTTGCGCCTGTGTTTTTGAGTGAGCCGTCGCCGCCTGTGTCAAGCGGCTTTGCTACCTGCTCACGCTTGATTTCTATTCTCGGCATTGCCGAAAGCACGTATCTTACCGTGTCACGCTTGATTGCGTCAAGCATTCCCTGATACAGCTCCGCACCTACGTTCTTGTACTCCATAACGGGGTCGTGCTGACCGTAAGCTCTTAAGCCTATCTCACGCTTAACGTGCTCCATCTCGTCAAGGTGATCCATCCAAAGAGTATCCACAACCTTAAGCATGATTACACGCTCAAGCTCACGCATATTCTCACCGAATATCTGCTCCTGCATATCGTATCTCTTTAACGCAAGCTCGTGCAGATCGTCCTTTATGTCGGCTCTCGTTATCGTTTCCATATCCTCCTCGGGAACGGAGAACTCGCCGTTTGCACGCAGATAAATATTCGCAAATTCCACGATCGCACGGATATTCCATTCCTCCGGTATCTCCGAAATTCCGATATAATCATCAAGCGCAGACTCGATAACGCTGTCTATCATGTCCTTGATGGTATCGGAAATATCCTCGCCGTTAAGAACCTTCTGACGCTGTGCGTATATAATCTTACGCTGCTCGTTCATTACCTCGTCATATTGCAGCACGTGCTTACGTGAATCAAAGTTGCGGCTTTCGAGGTTCTTCTGAGCGTTTTCGATAGCATTTGAAAGCATCTTCGCCTCAATCGGCTGATCCTCCTCAAGTCCCAGCGACTCGACCATCTTCTTAACTCGCTCTGAGCCGAAAATTCTCATCAAATCATCGTCAAGCGACAGGAAAAATCTCGATGAACCGGGGTCTCCCTGACGTCCCGCACGACCTCTGAGCTGATTGTCGATACGTCTTGACTCGTGGCGCTCCGTACCTATAATAAACAGACCGCCGAGGCTCTTAACCTCGTCCTGCTCCGGCTTTATCTGCGCCTTGAATTTATCGTTAAGCTCCGTAAATGTCTTTCTTGCGTTGATGATTTCCTCATCGTCCGTATCCGCAAAGCCCGTTGCCTCGGCGATTAACTCCTCGGTAAATCCCCTCTTTGCCATTTCGTGCTTCGCCATGTACTCCGCATTACCGCCAAGCATAATATCCGTACCTCGTCCCGCCATGTTCGTGGCGATTGTAACGGCACCCTTTTTACCTGCCTGTGCGATAATCTCGGCTTCCTTTTCGTGATATTTTGCGTTTAACACCTCATGCGGTATTCCCTGACGCTTCAAAAGTGCGCTGAGTCTTTCCGATTTATCTACGTTTACCGTACCCACAAGAACAGGCTGTCCCTTTTCGTGACATTCCTTTATCTGATTAATTACGGCAATGTATTTCCCGTTTTCGGTTTTGTATACCGAATCGTGCATATCCTTTCTGATTACAGGCTTGTTTGTCGGAACGGCAACACAGTCAAGCTTGTAAATGTGCTGAAATTCCTCTTCCTCGGTAAGAGCCGTACCCGTCATACCCGACAGCTTTCCGTAAAGACGGAAGAAATTCTGGAAGGTTATCGTTGCAAGAGTTCTCGACTCAGCCTCAACCTTAACTCCCTCCTTAGCCTCGATAGCCTGATGCAGACCGTCGCTGTAACGGCGTCCGGGCATGATACGTCCCGTAAATTCGTCAACGATAAGCACCTCGCCGTCCTTTACAACATACTGCTGGTCACGGTGCATAACTCCGTTTGCGTGGAGAGCCTGGTTTATGTGGTGCAGAAGCTTCATGTTTTCGGGGTCGGAAAGATTTTCAACTCCGAAGCCCTGCTCCGCCTTTTTAACGCCCCTTTCGGTAAGAGTCGCCGTCTTTGCCTTTTCATCAACTATATAATCAGCGTCAACGTCAGTGTCAAGCTGCTTGTCGTCATGCTCTGTAAGCACAAGCTTTTTAAGACGCTTTGCAAACATATCCGCAACACGATACAAATCACTTGAGGTGTCGCCCGGTCCTGAGATTATAAGCGGCGTTCTTGCCTCATCGATAAGAATTGAGTCAACCTCGTCGACGATTGCATAATTATGCCCTCTCTGAACCATTTCCTCCTTGTGAACAACCATGTTGTCACGCAGATAGTCAAATCCCAGCTCGTTGTTTGTTCCGTAGGTGATGTCGCTTGCGTATGCCTCGCGGCGCTCTGCCTGATTCTTTTCATGAATAATAAGTCCGCAGGTCATACCGAGGAAACGGTACACCTTTCCCATCCACTCGCTGTCTCGCTTTGCAAGGTAATCGTTTACCGTAACGATATGTACCCCCTTGCCGGTCAGCGCATTAAGATACGCCGGCAGCGTTGAAACGAGAGTTTTACCTTCACCTGTTTTCATTTCGGCAATTCGCCCCTGATGCAGTATAACACCGCCGACAACCTGAACATAGAAGTGTTTCATTCCAAGCACCCTCCAGCTTGCCTCACGCATTACCGCAAATGCCTCCGGCAGTAAATCGTCAAGCGTTTCTCCGTTTTTGAGACGCTCCTTAAATTCAGGAGTCTTAGCTTTAAGCTCCGCATCGCTGAGCTTTGCCATGTCGTCCTCAAGAGCCATGACCTTTTTTGCTATAGGGTAAACTCTTTTTAACTCTCTGTCCGAATACGTGCCGAATATTTTATCAAATAAACCCACAATTTCACATCCTTTATACCTGAATTTCCGCCCTAAGACGAAAAATCCCATACTATACCGATTATTATATCACATCTTAATCGGAATTACCACTGTTTTTTGTTAATTTTTTTTAAATTTTTTAAAAAAAATTCGCCTTAAAGTCTTTACATTCATTTAAAAAAGGGTTATAATATGTAATTGGAAAGTAATTAACATACAAAAGGAGCATGATCATAATGGAAATATCAATTACACGTACAACTTCTCCGAAACAAAAGCCGGCGGATCAGTCAAAGCTTGGTTTCGGTAAGTATTACACAGATCATATGTTTATAATGAATTACGACGAAGGCGAGGGCTGGCATGACCCGCGAATTGTTCCGTATGCTCCGTTTGAGCTTGATCCCGCAGCGATGGTACTGCACTATGCGCAGGAAATTTTTGAGGGATTAAAGGCATACAGAAAAGCAGACGGCAGCATTCAGCTTTTCCGTCCGGAAAAAAACATGGCAAGAATGAACGTTTCGTGCGATCGTCTTTGCATACCTAAAATTGACGAGGAATTTGCGATAAAAGCAATAAAGACTCTTGTCAAGGTTGATGAGGACTGGGTACCCTCCGAGGAGGGAACATCGCTCTATATCCGTCCCTACATATTCGCCGTTGACGCTCACGTAGGCGTTCACCCGGCAGAGCATCTTATCTTTGCGATAATTCTTTCTCCGGTAGGTGCGTACTATCCCGAGGGCATAGCGCCGGTTAAGATCTTTGTTGAGCAGAAGTACGTTCGTGCCGTTGTCGGCGGAACAGGCTTTACAAAGGCGGGTGCGAACTACGCAATTTCGCTTAAGGGTCAGGAAGAGGCGGCAGCTCAGGGATATATCCAGACACTGTGGCTTGACGGAGTTGAAAGAAAATACATAGAAGAAGTAGGCTCGATGAACGTATTCTTTAAGATTGACGGCGAGATTGTTACTCCGGCGCTTGTAGGCTCGATTTTGGGCGGTATTACAAGAATGTCGATAATTGAGCTTTTGAAGTCAAAGGGATACAAGGTATCGGAGCGCAGACTTTCGATAGATGAGCTTGTTGAGGCATTTGAAGCAGGCAAGCTTGAAGAAGCATGGGGTACCGGTACTGCGGCTGTTATATCGCCGATAGGTGAGCTTAAGTACGGCGATCTCGTTATGCCGGTAAACAACGGCGAAATAGGCGAGGTTTCTCAGATGCTTTACGATACATTAACCGGTATTCAATGGGGTAAAATAGAGGATACATTCGGTTGGACGCAGCCGATCGAATAATTAATTGAAAGGATTCGGTTACAAATATGGAAATAAAATTAACTTCCTCGAATTTCGAGGGTGAGGTTATGAAGTCAAACGTTCCCGTGCTTGTGGATTTCTGGGCACCTTGGTGCGGTCCGTGCAGAATGGTTGCGCCGGTTGTTGAGGCTGTCGCAAATGAGTATGACGGCAAAATCAAGGTAGGCAAGGTAAACGTTGACGAAGAGGGAACAATCGCCGCACAATTCGGCATAGTATCAATCCCTACAATAATAATATTCGTAAACGGCAAGCCTGTCGATAAGCTGATAGGAGCACACTCGCAGGACGACTTTGAGGATATGATTGAAAAGTATATATGAAAAGAGGGACGGTTTCGTCCCTCTTTTTTCACTTCACGTCAACCTTTTCGCCCGCCATGATTTTGTTCATGGTTCTTGCGGCGCACATTTTGCCGCACATTGAGCAGGTGTGCTTTTCCTCAGGCGGCAGCTCGTTGTAATATTTCTGCGGCTTTACGGGGTCGATTGCGTATTGGAACATTTCGTCCCAGCAAACTCTCCGTCTTGCGTCCGACATTTTATCGTCAATTTCTCTTGCTCCCGGTATTCCCTTTGCAATATCTCCCGCATGGGCGGCTATTTTTGAGGCGATTATCCCCTCACGCACATCGTCCGCATTGGGCAGTCTTAAATGCTCTGCCGGCGTAACGTAACACAGAAAATCCGCTCCGCTCGCCGCCGCAACAGCTCCGCCTATTGCCGAGGTAATGTGATCATATCCAGGTGCAATATCCGTAACAAGCGGCCCCAAAACATAAAACGGCGCATTATGGCAGAGCTTCTTTTCAAGCTTCATATTAGCGGCAATTTCATCAATAGACATATGCCCCGGCCCTTCAACCATTACCTGGACATTATGCTCCCATGCTCTTTTTGTAAGTATTCCAAGCTCTATAAGCTCCGTAATCTGGCTTGCATCCGTTGAATCGTGAGTCGAGCCGGGTCGGCACGCATCACCGAGGCTTATCGTAACGTCATATTTTTCGAGAATATCAAGCACCTTGTCGTAAAATTCATAGAACGGATTTTCATTCCCCGTCATCTCCATCCACGCATATATAAGAGAGCCGCCTCTTGAAACGATATTTGTTATTCTGTTCGTCTGCTTGAAAATTTCAGCCGTACGGCGGTTTATTCCCGCATGAATGGTCATAAAGTCCACACCCTCTTTTGCGTGAGCCTCGATAACCTCAAGAAATTCATCGGCCGTTATATCGGCAAGCTCCTTGTCAAGATAGCCTACCGCATCATACATCGGAACGGTTCCTATCATGGCGGGGCAGGTGTCTATCAGTTTCTGACGAAATTCGTGTGTTTTTCCGTAGCAGCTCAAATCCATTATAGCCTCTGCCTTCATCTCAACAGCCATGCGCACCTTTTCCATCTCTATCGAATAATCGGTACAATCCTTTGAAATTCCGAGGTTTACGTTGATTTTGGTTTTCATTCCCTCGCCAACGGCTTCGGGACTGATTACCTTGTGCATTTTGTTGCAGGGAATTGCAACAGAGCCTTTCGCTACTCTTTCCATAAGGATATTTACATCAATATTCTCTTTTTCCGCAACTATCTTCATTTCCGGCGTAACAATACCCTTTTTTGCTGCGTCCATTTGTGTTGTGTATTGCATATTAATCCTCCATTCCGCCGCCCTGCGGCGGCACAAATCATAATGTGGAAAAGAAGCCTGTCATCACTTTTGCTCCGCAAAAGCCGCACTCCGTGCGTCCGCCCTTCTTGGCGGTGAGTGCAGATTGCTGCTCGAAGCGACGCCGACGTATGAGTATACTTCAAGTCGCTGAGGGTGGCAAGATGCGCCGCTTATTTTTCACATTATATCTTCCTTTCATCAAAAAACGGAACTCTGCCTAAAACAAGAGTCCCGTAACAATCGCTATTACTCCCTGTCCGGCATTATCCAAACGGTTACGGGGTCGAGGTCGAGCCTCCTCTCAGCCGCCTGCGCAGCTCCCCCTTTTTTTATTAATATTATTATACAATATTTGTGATGTAAAGTCAATACCTGTTATGTTTTTTATTTAATGACTGCTGAACAATTATGAAACGCTTTTAAGCCGCTATGCGGCTGCGTTTCATAATTGTTCAGGCGCAAGGGATGTTTGAGTACGAATAAATTCAAAAATACTCTCAAATTCCAAACAGATATTTTACAATTTCCAACTTTTACTCTTTTATGTTAATGTATTTGTTTTCCTTTATAACACATTCGGCTCTGCCGTTTGTAAGATCCGTTATTTCGCTTATCAGCCTGTCTGTTTCACCGAGCGGCGAGCAGATGATAAGCTCCACATCGTTTGTGTATATCGTGTCCTCAAGGATAATCCCGTCCGAGGCGATTTTGTGCTGCAGCTTTCCCGCAAGAGTGTAATCAAGCTTTACCGAAATAACATCGCACATCACCCTCGTTATTATTTCCGATTCCTCAAGTCCCTTTGACGCAGACGCTCCGTAGGTATGCACAAGACCTCCCGTACCGAGCAGCGTTCCTCCGAAATACCTCGTCACCACAACAACAACGTCCACAAGCCCTTGCTTCCGTATTGCGTCAAGCACCGGCATTCCCGCCGTCCCGGACGGCTCTCCGTCATCGCTGTAGCGGAATATATTATTTTCATCTATCACATAAGCATAAACATTATGCGTTGCGTCCGAATATCTGCTCCTCATCTCATTCAGATATTCCAAAGCCTCCTCCTCGCAGCCGACAGGCTTAACGTGAGATATAAATTTCGATTTTTTCTCGATAATAAGCGTTTCCGACTCCTTAAGAACCGTTTTATAGCTGTTCTTCAACGACATATTCCTTTATCCTTTCATATGCTGCACTGTCCGCAAGAAGCTCCATAAGCGTCCCCTCCGGAGTGTATTCCTCCTTGAGAACCTTTTGGTTTTTGTGCAGCTCATTTACGAGCGCACCCATCTCATACGGCAGGCAGACCGTTATTTTACGTTTTTTCCCCGGTGCGGTATCGGCGATTGCCTTTGTCAATTCGTCAATGTTTATGCGCTCCTTTGCGCTTATGCTTACGGTTTTCTCAAAATTCCCCGTCAGCACCTGTTCCGCTCCCGGCTTGTCGCACTTGTTGAATACTCCGATAACAGGCTTACCGTCTGCGCCTATATCGGCAAGCACCCGTTCCGCAACCTCTATCTGATTCTGCGCCTCATCAGATGATGAATCTATTACGTGAATAAGAAAATCCGCCTCAGCAGCCTCCTCAAGCGTTGATTTGAACGCCTCTATTAAATGATGCGGCAGCTTGCGTATAAATCCGACTGTATCTATAAGAAGTATTCTGCGGTTATCTTCAAGGGTTATCCCTCTTGAGGTCGGGTCAAGCGTCGCAAAAAGCTTGTCCTCAGCAAATACACCGGCATCCGTCAATACGTTCAAAAGCGTGGATTTTCCTGCGTTTGTGTAGCCTACAAGCGCCGCCGTTATCACTCCGTCCTTTTTTCGCCTTGAGCGGAGCAGCCCTCTGCGCTTTTTAAGCTCTTTGATTTCCTCCTCAAGCGCCGAGATACGTCTGCGTATGTGCCTTCTGTCGCTTTCAAGACGTGTTTCTCCGGGGCCTCTCGTTCCTATTCCCGCTCCCGTTCGGCTAAGCTCCGTTCCGAGTCCTCTGAGTCTGGGCAGACGGTATTTAAGCTGAGCCAATTCTACCTGAAGCTTTCCCTCACTCGTTTTTGCACGCATGGCGAAAATATCGAGTATCAGCATGGAACGATCCAAAACCTTTAATTCAAGTATATCAGATAAATTTCTCAGCTGCACCGGCGATAATTCATCATCAAAAACAATACAGTCGATTTTAAGCTCAGCGGCGGCATTTTTTATTTCTTCAAGCTTTCCCTCGCCCATGTACGTCGCTGCCTCAAGCTCGGCTCTGTTCTGAATCACCGAGGCGCAAACCTCGCCGCCTGCGGTTTTTACAAGCTCGCCAAGCTCCTCCATCGATTCGTCCGTGGTGTCCGAAAGACCGTCCCTTAAGCCGAGATGCACTCCGGCAAGCAAAAATTTCTCTTTTTCCATATACATTCTGCCCAACAATGATGAACAGCCTCCTTTTATTTTGCGATTTTATAGGTAATTGTAAAATTCCGGTTTGGGATTTGAGAGTATTTTTGAATTTATCCGTACTCAAACATCCCTTGCGGTAACTCTTCCGAACAAACTCAAAAACACTCTTAAATCCTATAATTTTGGAAGAATTTATGATGTTTATAATTAAGTAGGGGGCGGTGCCCCTGCCGCCCCGTAAGCAGAAACATCATAAATTCCTATAAAATCTCGAGTTTTACAATCTCCTATTTTACGATTTTACGGCAATATATGTATATTATATCAAAAAAATACCGTTTAGTACAGATATTTTAAAAATTTTTTTAAAAATTTTCAAAAAACATCTTGTAAAATCCCAAATTTATGATATAATAGATAAAGTGTATAGTTTTTTGATAAAGGAGGGTTTTTCATGCAGAATGTATTTCTTATAATACACATAATCGTAACGCTTCTTCTTATCTTTGTTGTACTCGTGCAGGAGGGCAAGGATCCCGGAATGAGAGGTATCCAGGGCGCATCGTCGGATATGGGCGATTCATTCTTTAAGCACAACGGCGGTACGACAAAGGAAGCAATGTACATCAAGATCACAACAACGCTTGCTATATTATTCCTTGTTACAACAATGGCATTGGTTGTGCTTTCGGCATAAGTATTTACCGCATATAAAACAGGATATTTTGAGGAGGAGTTTTATTGAGTATTCCTCGGTAAAACACTTCCTTTCTTTTTTTCAAAAAAATTTTAAAAATATCTTGACATTTATATGTAATATAGGGTATAATAGATATGTTGCATGAGCAAAGTTTGGACCGGCTCCTGCAGAGCTGAAAATTCCATCAAGTCCATTTTACAAAGAATTGACTTGCCGGAGGGAGGGATAAAGGTGTCTGAAGTAAGAGTAAAAGATAATGAATCCTTAGACAGCGCATTGCGCAGATTTAAGCGTCAGTGTGCAAAATCAGGCGTTATGTCGGAAATCAGAAAGCGTGAGCATTATGAAAAGCCGAGCGTAAAGCGCAAGAAGAAGTCTGAGGCTGCAAGAAAGAGAAAGTATTAATCGTCTTTCGCAATACATGGCGGACAAGCCGCACAACGGCTTTTTCCGTACCTCGTATCGAGGCTGCGTAAAATGATGGAGACGCAGATTCGGTGAGGATATGTATCTTTCGCATATAACGGAGGTTAATTCCTCCGATACGCTGGTATAGCTCAGTTGGTAGAGCAGCTCATTCGTAATGAGCAGGCCGCGGGTTCGAGTCCCATTACCAGCTCCAAACCGTATAGGTATTTGCCTATACGGTTTTTTTGTGATAACGTAAAAAATAAGAGACGCATCTCATCTCTAAATCCTACCGGGATCCCTCCGTCGCCTACGGCGGTCTTTCAAGATGATATGCGCCTCTTATTTTTCACATTAATTCTCCATTCCGCCGCCATACGGCGGCACA
>JAXDRV010000131.1:0-9903 GCA_034090805.1 Clostridia bacterium | reverse complement strand
TTCTATTATAAAGGTATCGGAAGAGCTGTTAAACGATTCTGTATTTGACCTTGAGCAATATATTTCAAAAGAGTTTGTAAGACGCATGGCAGCGGCGGAAGAAAATGCGTTCATAAACGGCACCGGAACAGGCAGACCCACAGGAATATTGCAAACAGCGAAAACAGGTAAGACCACAGCGGCGGCAGCGGCAATTACGGCAGATGAAGTTATTGACCTCTATCACAGTCTGCGCTCACCATACAGAAAAAATGTTGTGTTTATTGCCAATGACTCAACTGTAAAAGCAATCCGCCAGCTTAAGGATTCAAACGGAATGTATCTGTGGCAGCCGGGACTGAAAGAAGGACAGCCGGATAACGGAGATGAGTATAATGGCGAAGAATGACGGAACATTCGGATTTGAGGACTTGCAAAAGGCTTTCAACCGTATCGAGCAAAAGTATGAATACAAGACGGACGCTATGCTTATGGCAATGGCAAATGTCACAAGACAGCGTGTCCGTGCCAAAACACCGACAGGCAAAACAAAAAAGCTGAAAGGTTCATGGCGCACCAAAAAGCCTAAGACCTTCGGCAAGGCGCGTGTTGCCCGTGTGCAGACCGAAAACCGATACGGTCATGTGGTTGAAGAAGGTCACAGAGTCGTAACCGGCGGTTCTACAGTGGGCAGAAACGGCAGAAAATTAAATGTCTTGCAAAGAGGTATCAGAGGTATTTCGGTCGGCGGCAAAACAAAGGGCGAGAAAATGATTGAAGATACGGTCAAAGAACTTAATGTAGCCTTTGAGAAAAATGCAAAAAAACTGCTTGATGATTTAACGAGCGAGGTGGAGCTGTGATAACAGTAAAGGATATACAAACGGCGGTTTCAAAACTGCTCACAAAAAACAAATACTCGGTTATTGCGTCTGAGGTCAAAGAGGGCTTTCAAAAGCCGGCTTGCTTTATTGAGGTTTTCCCCGTGAGCGTTGCAGCGAAAAATAAATTTTATGAATTGGTTACCCTGGGTATTGAGATTTCATATCACCCATCATTGGAAACAAAAGAGGAATTGATTCTTAATGCCGAAAAGCTGAAAAACATATTTTTATATACTCCGATTAAGGTAAAGGACAGATTTTTATCGGTCAATGAAATAACCTTTGATTCCGACAAGAGCGTCCTTATCGCATATTTTGAATTGGAGTTTTTACAGGAAACAAACACAAAAACGGCTTCAATGCCGAAAATGAGAGAATTATAAGAAAGAGTGGTGACAGACAGTCATGGGACTTCCGAAGATTTTAATTGAATTTAAGACGCTTGCAGAAACGCTCATCGCACGAAGTGAGCGCGGCATCGTGGCTGTTATTCTGACAGATAACAGCAATACAACAAAAACCGCCGTATACACAAAAGAGAGCGAGATTGTAAAAAGCCATTATACGGCAACTAATCTTGCATATCTGTCCCTTGTGTTTATGGGAGGTCCTTCAAAGGTGATTGTGGAGCGTGTGCAGACCTCCGATAATATTTCGGACGCACTTGAAAGGCTGAAAAACAAGCGTTGGTATTACCTTGCCGTTCCCGGTTTGGGGGACGGTGAAACGGATACCGTTGTCGAGTACATTAAAGAACAGCGCACGCAGTATCATAAGACATTCAAAGCGGTTTTACCGTTTGCCGTAGCAGATAACGAAGGCATCATAAATTTTGCGACCGATAACATTAAGATTGGTGCAAAGACATATACAACCGCAGAGTTTTGCTGTCGCATTGCCGGGATTCTTGCCGGACTTCCGCTTAATCGGAGCGCTACATACTACACGCTGCCGGAGGTTGAAAGCATAACCGAAAGCGAAACACCGGACGATGATGTGGATAACGGAAAACTGATCCTCATCAATGACGGCACAAAAATAAAGATTGCAATGGGCGTCAACTCTATTACAACCGCCACAGAGGATAAAGGCGAGGACTTCAAGAAAATCAAAATCATTGAGGCTGTCGATATGATTCGTGATGATATCCGTGCGACCTTTGAGGACGAATTTGTGGGCAAGATCGAAAATTCATACGATAACAAAATCGTATTTATTGCCGCCGTAAACAAATACTTCAAAGACCTTGCAAACCGAGGAGTGCTTTATGATAAGTATGACAACAAGGCTGAAATTGATATTGACGAAACAAGAGAATGGATTTCAAAAACGAGAGATGTGTCCTCTTGGGATGATGAGAAGATTAAGACGGCAAACACCGGAACAAATGCGTTTGTGAGGGCGAGTATTCAGATCCAGGACGCAATCGAGGATTTGAAGTTTGGAATTTACATTGAATGAGGGGCGAAAAGTTATGGCGGTAAAACCTACTGCACCGAGAGTTATGAACGGTAAATGGGGTATGGTTTATCTTGACGGAGAGCCTGTCTATGAAACCGATTCATATGAGGCAAAAATTAAAATTGAGCGTGAGGATGTGGATTTCGTCATGCAGATGGCAAAGGACTCGAAAATGACGGGACTTACAGGCGAGTGGAGCATGAAGGTCAAAAAAGTATTCTCGCGAGGAGCACAGCTTTTGTCGGAGAAAATAAAGAAAGGCATTGATGCCCGCATTCAGATTATCTCAAAAATCGATGATCCCGATGCCTACGGCAGTGAACGGCTTGTTATTGAGAACGCTTGGTTTAATGAACTGACACTGCAGAAGTTTGAAAACGCAAAGATGATTGACGAGGAGTACAGCGGAGGATTCACCGATTATTATTTCCCCGATTTAGTAAAAGTGAGGTAACGGATTATGAATAAAAACACAAAAATAACACTTGCGGAGCTTATCCGCAGAAAAGAGCAGGTGCTTGAAAGCAAGAAAAAACCTAAGACAGAAACCTTATACATTAAGTCACTTGACGGCACTATCACAATTGAGAGTCCAACGGCGGCAATGGCACGTGAGGCACAGGACATGGAAAACGGTGATGCGTATATGGTGTATTCCTGCGTAACCGAACCCTGTCTTAAGTCAAAGGAGTTAAGAGATGCATACGGCTGCGTTGAACCTATGGAGATTGTCGAGAAAATCTTTGAACCCGGTGAAATTCCGCAGATTGCGGTTGAATGCTTAAAGCTTGCCGGATATATTGACGGAGTAAAGGCAGTTGACGATATAAAAAACTAATTCGAGGTGACGGAGAGCTTGCCATGCTCTGTCACTTTTTGAATCGTGGCATTGAACCGAAGAAAGTTATTAATCTTCCGCTTTCGGAAAAGCTTTTTTATAAGGCTTGTTATGAGGTTTATATGGAAGATGAGTACAAAAAATATGCGGCATTAGTAGGTGGTGATAGTTAATGGCAAAAAAGAATATCGGCACTACACTATCCATAAAAGACAACAACTTCACCGCCGGAATACGAAATGCCATAACGGGTGTAAAGAACCTCAAAAACCACACCACCAACGCAACGGGCGGACTAAAAAAGATGAATTCGCAGAGCAAGCTGACAGGAGAAGGTCTTGCATCACTTGCGAAAAAAGCCGCCGGAGTTGTAGCGGCTTATGCAGGGTTTAGTCAGATGATTTCATTCGGCAAGGAATGTATCACCCTGTTTGACACGCAGGCGAGGTCTGAACAAAGACTCGAAACCCTTATGATGAATGTCAAGGGTACAACACTCGAAAATGTAAATGCAATGAAAAAGTATGCCGGAGAACTTCAAGGCATCACCACAATCGGTGACGAGGCTACTATTCAAGGCGCATCACAGCTTGCAACATTCCAATTGCAGAGCAATACGATTAAAACTTTGCTCCCGTCATTACAAGATTTGGCTGTATCGCAGTATGGTGTGTCGGTATCGGGAGATCAGATGCAGTCAATGGCAAACCTTATGGGTAAGGTTATGACAGGCTCGGTCAGTGCATTAACACGATACGGTGTAACATTAAGCGAGGCGCAGAAGAAAACCTTAAAAGAGGGTAACGAAACCGATCGAGCCGCTATGCTTGTTGAGGTGTTAAAGCAAAACTTCGGAGGACTTTCCGAAGCAATGGCAAATACACCGGAGGGCAAAATCGTTCAGATAAAAAATACCTGGGGTGATATGCAGGAGGTAATTGGCGGCAAGTTGTATCCTGTTGTCACAACATTTTTCGGATATGTCGCATCATCAATGCCAAGTATACAAAATGCGGTTGTTTCGGCAATAGATGCGGTTTCCGTTCCTCTTTCTTGGATAAAAAATAATGTTCTGCCGCCGCTCGTAACCGCATTTCAAAATGTATGGAATTACGGTGTGTCGGCATTTAATAATATAAAATCAGCTGTCATGGAAAACAGCGGTTCATTCGGAAGTGTTACATCTGTTCTCGGCGGTGTAAAAGACGCTCTGTTTAATTCCTTTGAGTTCTGCAAACCGGTACTTAACTGGATAAAGGATACCGGACTTCCACTCGTTGTAAACGCGCTTGCCGGAGTGGTACAGAAAGCAACCGATGTATATAACTTTTTCGTGAATAACTGGGGGTGGATTGCTCCGATTATCTCCGGTATTGTCGGTGCGATTGTGACATTTCGGATTGCAGTGTTTGCAATCAATACTGCGATGAACGCATGGGCGATTGTACAAGGGATATGCACCGCCGCACAATGGGCATGGAATGCGGCAATGACGGCAAATCCTGTCGGCATTATTATTGTTGCAATCGGTGCGCTGATTGCAATAGGTGTAGCACTTTGGATGAATTGGGACAGCGTTTGTGCATGGTGCAAGCAAGCGTTTCAAGCTGTCGGTGATTTCTTTGTTTCGGTCGGCACAAGCATAGGTTCATTCTTTGTCGGACTGTGGACGGGAATTAAAGATACAGCTGCCGGAGTATGGAACGGTATAACAGGATTTTTAAGCGGTGCGTGGAATACCATATCCTCTGCCGCTGTTTCCGTATTTACGGGAATCGGAAATGCGATAAATAATGTGTGGAACGGAATCGTTGGTGCAATCAAGGATGCAATAAACAGCATTATATCAGCAATTAACTCAATGATTCGTGATGCTGTCAGTGGTGTGAATGGACTTATAAACGGCATAAACTCCGTCACGAGTGCTGTCGGTATTCCGGCAATTCCCACATTCAACGCACCACAGATTCCGATGCTTGCAAACGGCGGACTAATAAGAACGGCAGGTACTGTCATAGTTGGTGAGAAAGGTCCCGAAATGTTATCTCTTCCGAGCGGTGCAAAAGTTACTCCGATTGATAAATCAAGACGGAGCGAAAATAAATTCTATATCAATATCTATGCAGACGGCAAGAGTGCGGACAAGATTGTGGATGAATTGATGCCAAAACTCAGATTAGCATTGGATAATTTGTAGAAAAGCAAGAAAAAGTATTGAAAAATACAGAAATTTGGTGTATAATATATTGGTCGGAGAAATCCTATGTTAAAGGTAAGACTGAAAACAGTGTAAAAGCTGGGCGGTTATGCCATCCATAACTCCATTTACATAGTAACCACTTTTAAAAAGTTGGAATCTACGAAAGGAGGAGGATGCGCTGTGGAATATGATATTTTGATATTAGCCTTAGTGCTATTCATAATACTATCCATAAAAAAATAACACGCCCCCGTGCTAAGGATAGCGTGTTATTTTAACATAAATCTCTTGGCATAACCGTTTGAGGTCTTGCCTTTTTCTATTATCATTATACACCTCATCTGCAGATTTGTCAATCACTTTTAGAAATTTTGTGCAGTTTCGGAGGTGTTTTTTTTGTTTTATGGATATATATTTAAGCGTAAATAACAGGGCCGAGGTTTTGCGGCTCACTGTTCTGCCGCCGGAGTTCACGGTTTCAAAAGGCAGAAACAACGAAGTATTTGAAACGGTATCGCAAGGTCAGCTGAACCTTATCGGTACGCAAGCTTTGAAGAAAATATCGTGGTCAAGTTTTTTTCCGTGCCGTGACTATCCTTTCCTGCGTGACAGGAGCGATACCGCTTTCGGTTACTTATATACCATAGATACATGGTATGAAAGAAAACTCCCCATTCGGCTTATCATCACCGACACACCGATAAATATGGCGGTTATAATTTTGATATGACTCCGAACGGGATACGAATCTATAAATACGGTGCAATATATACGTATCCGGAGTTTAGAATTACACCAAATACACATCTCATCTATTCTCTTACGCTCAAAGGCAACGTGTCGCATACCCTTTCAATCGAGGATATGAAAAACAGCGTGAAAGTTGTAACCAAAACTGATAAAGTGTATACTGTCAAGGCTTTGGCGAAGGATGCCGACAGCATATATAAATACGGTGTTTTGCAGGATGTATTCAAGATTGATGAAAAGGACGGAGATGCAAATACCTATGCGAAAAACAAGTTGTCGGAGCTGAATAAAATCAAGGAGAGCTTTTCAATAGAAATCATTGAGGCAGTGAACAGCTACACCCGAGCAGGAATGCTTATCACCGTTGACAATATTAATTATCTCATCGAAAGCGCCGACCACAGCATAAAAAACGGAGTGCATTATGTGCAATTGGGACTGAGGAGGTACACATGAACGGTATAACAGAACTTGCAAAATTACTCAAAGAGCGTGAAAATAGTGACGGTTACTCTCCGATGTTCGGAACGGTTATTGAGCTGCCGAACACGAAAATACGCACAAGCGACAAGGTTATTCTGACCGACAGCCACTTAACGCTTTGCATAAACTTAAAAGAGAAAAATGCGTACGGCGAGTATATAAACCTTGGCAAAACGGTGGTTTTGCTCCCTTATGCAAACGGTCAGAAATTTATTGTGATTGGAGTGGTTATCTGATGTTTCCGAATTCAACTGATATAACGCTTGACAATAAAAGCGACGCATCAAGCGGAACAAAATCATATATGTTTGATTTTGAAAACGGCGACTTTGTTGTGCGTGACGGAAAGCTGATTGAGTGTGACGGCATTGACGCAATAAAAGTGTGGATAGAGAAAATACTAAGAACCGAAAAAGGCAGATATCCTATCTACGATAATACCGAGTACGGCTGTCATTTGGAGGATTTGATTATTGGCAACAGCTATACGACTGAATTTATTGAGGCTGAATTAAAGCGTGAGATTGAGGACGCGCTAAAGCAAAATTCCCGGATTACTTCGGTCACAAATTTCAAAATATCCCGCAACAAAAACGCAATTACGGTCACACCGGAGGTGGTGTTAAATGACGAAGGACGAAATACTGTCACGGTTACTGTCTGATATATCCGATGAGTTCGACAAAGATGTCGGCTCATTTTTTTATGATGTGACAAAGACGACATCGGGGGAATTTGAAACGGCATACGCACGGCTTGAGGAAATCTTAAAAAACGGCTTTGCATTGACGGCAACAGGCGAATATCTCGACTATAAAGCCGCCGGGCAAGGAATTACACGAAAGTCCGGTGTTGCATCACAAGTAGAGGTGACAATAACCGGCGCTCCCGGAAGTGTTATTTCGGTTGGTGACAAAGTCGTATCGGACAGCCTTATCTTCTCTGCTATCGAGAATGTTGAAATCGGAGAAAGCGGAACGGCTGATGTTACGGTAATTTGCGATACGGTCGGCACTGTCGGCAATATTCCGCAAGGCGCAATAAACCGTTTTCCCGTCACTCTTTCAGGTATTGTGTCGGTCACGAACAATAAGCCAGCAACGGGCGGTTTCAATGAAGAAACCGATGATGAACTGCGTGACCGGTATTTTGAAAAGGTGTCACTCCCGGCAACGAGCGGCAGTAAATATCACTATGAGCAGTGGGCAAAGGAAATCAGCGGCGTCGGGGACGCTAAATGCTTACCGCTTTGGAACGGCAGCGGAACTGTCAAGGTTATCATCATAAACTCCGAAAAAGGTGTGGCAAGTGAGGAACTCATAAACGAGGTAAAAACTCACATTGAAGAAAACAGACCGATCGGAGCGGAGGTTATGGTTGAAAGCGCCGCGCCGCTGACAATCAATGTTTCGGCAAAGCTTACCCTTGCAAACGGCGCAAGCCTTGAGTTGGCAAAAGAGAAAATCACCGAGAGTATCACAAAATATCTGCAAAAGAATGCGTTTTCTGTCGGATATATCTCGTATGCGCAAATCGGCGGTTGTATTCTTGCCTGTGACGAGGTTGCCGATTACAGTAATCTGAAACTGAATAACGATACGCAGAATATCACCGTTTTGGAAACACAGGTGCCTGTTTTGGGGGTGGTTACGGTTGATTGAGAAATTGCCGGGATATTACCGAAAGTCAAAGGTAATGAATGAACTTGTTCGCTCTATCGAAAATGAATTTAACAGGCTGAACGCAGAAACTACACTTACTGAAAATCAGTATTTTGTGATTCTATCGGACAGGGACATAAAACATCACGAGGAAGATGTAGGACTTGTTCCCGATGCCTCGGCTAATCTTGACACACGCAGGGGACGCATACTGTCAAGGCTGCGAGGCACGGGAACGGTCACAAAAACCATGATGAAGAATGTTGCAAAATCCTTTATAAACGGTGATATTGAAATTACAGAGTATCCGTCAAAATACTGCTTTGCGGTAAAATTCACATCAAAAACGGGTGTACCGTACAATTTGGAAGATATAAAGTCGATGATTGAGGAGATAAAGCCTGCTCATTTGGCAGTGGAGTATATCTTTACTTATCGGCTTTGGCGGGATATACTCGATGAAATACAAATATGGACGGCAGCAAAAAACTATTCGTGGGAATGGATGCTGACATTCGAGGTTAAGTCTAATCTTAATATATCGGATGGCGGCATTTTTTATTGCCCGGACGGTGTAGGAAACGGGAAAATAGTGTGGAATGAAAACAGAGCATATGCGAGGAGGAATGACTAATGGCAGAGATACATACGAACGACATAGGTCTTGCCGCATTTGCCGATGCGGTGACGGCGGTAAGGCAGTGAAATCAATCGAAAAAGGGTATACCGTTCTAAAACGTGTATCCAATGATAAAGTCCTAATCTGGTTTAAGGGGTGATAATATGCCGAAAGAAACAACCAATCATAAATTAAAGAAACCGTTGTATTCGGATAATGCCGACATTGCGGTCATAAACGAGAATTTTGATGCCATTGATGAACTTCTCACACCGAGTGTTTATGCGCAGACTGCGCCCGACAGCTCTGCCTCAAAGGGCAAGCTGTCGGCTGTTCTCGGCTGGCTTGCAAACAGGATAAAAGCAATTACAGGGCAAAATTCATGGCAGGCAAATCCGCCTGTCACGCTCTCTGAATGTGCAAACCACATCTCAAACGGAACGCATCGAAACGCTACAATAAATTCAAACGGATTTATCAGTTACACTGATAAACAAAAGCTTGATAATTCCACAGCTGAATATACCGCAAGCCGTATTATGATGAGAGATAGCAACGGCAGAGCAAAGATTCAAAGTCCGTCCGGCAGTTACGATATTGCCAACAAAACATATGTTGATACCAATTTCGTAAAGAAAAATTCCGATACTGCAATGTCCGCAAAGCTGACGGCACAGTCAAACACGGCTTACACGACAAAACAGGTGCGAAACATCGTACTGTGGACGAGCGGTTCTACTCCTCCGTCCACGAGCTACGTGGATATTGTAATTAAAACTTTCTGAGGTGTAATATGGCAAACATTAATTTTAAGTATGATTATCCGTATGCAGGTTACGGCGAAAAAGGAAGATTTCAATACCAGTGGTCGGAGTCAAGAACCACTCTTAACCGATGTTATACATATCCGCTTTCGTTTAACACAGCCGTGCCCGGATGTTCGCATATCGCAATGGAGATTGAAATTGAGAACACAGGCTCCGGCACGGTTCTTGGACGGTCATGGGATTTCTATATTTACCGTCAAA
>JAXDRV010000130.1:0-5086 GCA_034090805.1 Clostridia bacterium | reverse complement strand
AAAAAGGGAGGAAGAAACAATGCAGCAAATCAGCGGTCAGGGTCTTATTCACGAAATAACCCTTGAGGATTTGGAAAAAGCCGTCGGCGGAGAAATCACATTCTGCGCCTGCGTTCACAAAATACGCAGCATGGGCGGGTTTTCATTTGTAATATTAAGAACAGGCAAATATCTTCTACAGTCCGTATACTCCTCGGACGTATGCAGTGACGATATAGACAATTTATGCGAGGGCTCATATGTTGAAATAAGCGGTT
The DNA here is from genome assembly GCA_034090805.1 of Clostridia bacterium. Lineage (GTDB taxonomy): Bacteria > Bacillota > Clostridia > UBA1381 > UBA1381 > Ornithomonoglobus_A. The sequence continues at coordinate 4,829 of JAXDRV010000130.1, read as the reverse complement.
CGGTAAAGCATGAGCAGCGTGCAGCGAACGGATATGAGATTCTGCTCTCGTCCGTTACGGTGCTGTCAAAGCCGGCGGCAGAATATCCGCTTCACGTTTCAAGCAAAAAGCTCGGCTGCTCACTCGAAACAAACATGAGCTACCGTTCCGTTGCACTCCGTCACCCTGACGAACGTGCGGTGTTCAAAATTTCCGAGGGCGTGGTTTCCGGATTCAGAGAATTTATGCTCTCTCAAGGCTTTACGGAGATACACACCCCGAAAATCGTTGCGGCGGGAGCTGAGGGCGGCGCAAATATTTTTAAGCTGAAATACTTCGGAAATGACGCTTATCTTGCGCAAAGTCCGCAGTTTCACAAGCAAACGTGCGTGGCGTTTTTTGACAGAGTTTTTGAAATTGCCCCCGTCTACCGCGCGGAAAAGCACAATTCCACAAGACACCTTAATGAATATATAGGTCTTGATTTTGAAATGGGCTTTATACACGACATGACCGACGTCATGAACATGGAAACAGCCATGCTCAAGCACGTTGTGGAATATCTCGAAAAAAATTATTCGTATGAGCTTGAGATGCTCGGCGCAGAGCTGCCGTCAATAGGCGAAATTCCGGCGGTGACATTCTTTGAGGCACTTGACATTCTCGGCAAGGAGCATAATCAATTCGATCTCGACCCGTCCGATGAGGTTCGTCTATGTGAATACGCAAAGGAAAAATACGGCAGTGACTTTATATTTGTAACAAAATTTCCGGGACTTAAACGTCCGTTCTATGCCATGGACAGCAAGGACGATCCCAAGCTTGCCGAAAGCTTCGACCTGCTTTTCAGAGGTCTGGAAATAACAACGGGCGGTCAGCGCATACACGATTATAACGAACAGCTCGAAAAGCTACGCAGATATAAAATCGAGCCTGAGGAGCTTGGCGCATATCTTGACATACACAAATACGGTATGCCTCCCCACGGAGGACTGGGCATAGGTCTTGAAAGGCTTGTAATGAAGCTTTTAAACCTCGCAAATATCCGTCAGGCAAGTATGTTCCCAAGGGATATTCACCATCTCGACCCGTGATAAAGTCATAATTCACAATTTATTGGATTAAAAAAACAAATTAATCCTACATTTTGTATATTGACATTTGTCAAATAAGTGATATAATTATTTATGTAATAACAAGTTAACAAAGTTAGTATATGATAAGACAAGGGTGTTTTATATGTAAATATAAAATACCCTTTTTTGATAAATCATCAAAAGTTGTCGTTTGCTAACTTATATAAATTAGGAGGTATTTTGAAATGAGTAATGTATCGGAAATCTTCGGCAGTAAGGTGTTCAACCTGCCTACGATGAAAGCACGTCTTCCCAAAGGCACCTATGAGTCGCTTTTGAAGACGATCAATGACGGAACGGCTCTCGACCCCAAGGTTGCGGATGTTGTTGCCAACGCTATGAAGGACTGGGCAATCGAAAACGGCTGTACGCACTACACCCACTGGTTCCAGCCTATGACAGGCGTAACGGCAGAAAAGCACGATGCGTTTATCCAGCCTACGGACGAAGGTACGGTAATCAATGAATTTACGGGCAAGGAGCTTGTTATGGGTGAGCCGGACGCATCATCGTTCCCCTCAGGCGGTTTAAGAGCTACCTTTGAGGCAAGAGGCTATACCGCATGGGATCCTACGTCATATGCGTTTATTAAGGATGATTCGCTGTGTATTCCGACATCGTTCGTTTCATATACAGGCGAGGTTCTTGACAAAAAGACGCCGCTTCTGCGTTCAATGGATGCTATTTCAAAGCAGGCAAAGAGAGTTCTGTATTGCTTCGGCAAATCACCGTCAAGAGTTGTTTCATACGTAGGTCCGGAGCAGGAATATTTCCTTGTTGACAAAGAGCTTTATATGAAGCGTAAGGACCTTCTTTTGACAGGCAGAACGCTGTTCGGAGCAATGCCGGCAAAGGGTCAGGAGCTTGAGGATCACTATTTCGGTCAGATCAAGGAAAGAGTTTCCTCCTTCATGAAAGAGGTTGACGAGGAGCTGTGGAAGCTCGGTGTGTTCAATAAAACAAAGCACAACGAGGTTGCCCCCGCTCAGCACGAGGTTGCTCCCATTTTCTCAACTACAAACATAGCAACGGATCATAACCAGCTTACAATGGAGGTTCTTAAGAAGGTTGCAAGCCGACACGGTCTTGTATGTCTGCTCCACGAAAAGCCGTATGAGGGCATCAACGGCTCAGGTAAGCATAATAACTGGTCAATCGGTACATCGGACGGAGAAAACCTGTTAAAGCCGGGCAAAGACCCCGCTGCAAATACACAGTTCCTTCTGTTCCTTGCGGCAGTTATCAAGGCTGTTGACGAGTATGCCGAAATTCTTCGTCTTGCAGTTGCAACAGCAGGCAACGACCACAGACTTGGTGCTAATGAGGCTCCCCCGGCAATTGTTTCGATTTATCTCGGCGAACAGCTTGAGGAGGTTGTAAATCATCTTGTAAGCGGCGAAGAATCAAGCGCTGCAAAGGCTGCGGCTTATCTTGAAACAGGCGTTGAGGCGCTTCCGAAGCTTAAGAGAGATTCAACCGACAGAAACAGAACATCGCCGTTTGCGTTTACCGGAAATAGATTCGAGTTCAGAATGCCCGGTTCATCGCAGTCGGTAGCAGGCATTAATATAGTAATCAACACAATCGTTGCAGAAGCACTTTCGCAGTTCGCGGATCAGCTTGAGGGTGCCGAGGACGTTACGGCAAAGGCTATGGAAATTGCCATAGACGCATTCAAGAAGCACAGGAGAATCATCTTCAACGGCAACGGCTATAGTGATGAATGGGTTGAAGAAGCTGCAAGACGCGGTCTGCCCAACCTCAAGACAACCGTGGACGCTCTCCCCTACTTTGTATCGGAGAAGTCGCTTGCAATGTTTGAAAAGCATAACGTATTCACAAGAGTGGAAACACAGACAAGAACGGAGATCCTTCTTGAGGATTATTCAAAGGCACTTCATATAGAGATGCTTACGGCTCTTGAAATGTCAAAGCAGGAAATTCTCCCCGCTTGCCTTGAATACACAAGCTTTATCGTTAAGGATGTAGCGAAGAAAGAAGCGATCGGCATAAGCGTTCCCAGGGAAAAAGAGAAAGCCGCAAAGCTGTCGGAGCTTACGGAATCGCTTATTGCAAAGACAGATGTGCTTGACGACATAGCCTCAAAGGCTCTCACAGAAGGCGATGCACTTGAGATTGCCGCATACTATAAGGACAACGTGCTGCCCGCAATGGACGATGTAAGAGCCGTTGCAGACGCCCTTGAAACAATGGTTGCCAAGGAATACTGGCCATTCCCGACATATACGGAGCTGCTCTATTTCATATAATTTCACATATAATCAAATACCTCTCGTGTTTTCACGAGAGGTATTAATTTTAAAAATAAGCGGAGAAGATTACCCCGCTCAGCAGCTTAACATATACTTTGGCATTGCAACGTGCAGCAATCCTTTTGCGGAGCAAAGTGATAACAGGCTTATTTTCGGAATTATGTTTTTGTACAGCACGGTATATTAATGGATGATTTTGTGTGTGAGATATTGATATATAGATTTAATTGACAAAAAACGCAAAAAATATATAAAATTTTAAAAAAAAAGGCTTGACAATTTAAGAAAATTAGAGTATAATATATAAGTAATTGATTTTAGGGGTGTAGCTCAGTTGGTAGAGCAGCGGTCTCCAAAACCGCGTGCCCAAGGTTCGAGTCCTTGTACCCCTGCCAAAGAAAATGGCTTAGAACCTAAGGTTTTGAGCCATTTTTGTTTTTTGACTCACAAAAAAATCATCGGCATTTTTCACATTTATCTTGTATTTTCACTTAATGTATGATATAATTAGCACACAAATTAGCATACAGATATTTTTCTTAATGCTATTTAATACCATTTATATATTTTACAATTAATTGCATATCTTAAGGAGGTCCTTTTAATGAATTGGAATTGTCAAAAATGCGGCAAAAGAATAACTTGCAAACAATACTACCAAAAAATATATGCTGCAATACGTTGCCTCATCGATATATATTTAATAGAAATTGCATATACATTTTTACCGCCATCCATTCTTGGTAAAAAGCCCGGAATAAAAAAACTATACGAAATATACGCAATCACTCCCGAAGAATTAACCATGGTTTGCTTTTATAAAGTATGTTCAAATCTTATGTTGGAGCATATGCCTGTTTTTTCCTATGCTCAAATGCTTGCCGATGCACATCCGGCTGAAGTTTTATCCTCAGACAACCTTGGCTCGAATGCATTGTATAAGTCAAGAAGCAGAGTTTTTGCAAAAATATGTAATATCCATAATCACCCAAAGGACACCTTTAGTAATATGACCGTGGATAAATTTCTTATATTCGAATTTTTATTTAAGTACAGGATGAACAGAAAGAAACAAAGTGATGAAATAAGTGATGAGGCGGTTCACGACAGGATTGTTTCAAAGGATATAATTAAAATGATGTATGCATATACATTACCCAAAAAGAAGAACTACAATATAGAGCAGTTTGGCAAAGACTTGGAATGTTTTGACAAAATTATATATAAAGATATAGAAGAAAACAGCGATTCATATTTTGAAAAATGCTTAAAATATGCATTCTGCGAATACTTGACACATTTTGAAACTTCATATAAGGTTGTCGATATGTTGGAAAATGAATTTAAAATGCTACCCCAAGAGTCAAAAATCGTCATTCTTTTTTGTGCAGCCGCATTGAGAAAACTTAAAATAAATATGGATGATAAGAATACCAAATCA
>JAXDRV010000129.1:0-39258 GCA_034090805.1 Clostridia bacterium | reverse complement strand
CCGATACCGCAGGACGGCTCCAAGATGTTGCCCTGCGTAAATCCCATATTGGAAAGCGCCTTATACATTGCCTTGATTACAACAGGCGGAGTGAAGTGTGCCGTGAGCGTTGATGCTCTTGCCTGCTCATACTCATCGGGCGAAAGCGTTGTATATAGCTCCTTAAATTCCTCCGACCAATTTTCTTTGGATTCGTCAAATGCGTCTGCAAGACCGCCCCAGCCGACATACTGTGATAAGATTTCCTGTTCGTCGGGAGTAGCCAACCTATGCTCAAATTCAAGCTGATGTAGAAGATTTACGGCTTCCACATTCTTCTTAAATTTCTCTTTCTGTGTACCGTAGCCGAGTTCATCATTGGTTATCCGGAAATTGTGTCTTTCCGAAAACGGTATTTCGGGATATACAACCGTGTTTTGCACTCTCTGCGGCTTTGACTTTTGAAATTCAGCTGTTATCTGCGGTTTAGCTTGCTCTGCAATAATGCTTTTTACAAAATCTATGTTCTCACTTCTGAATATGGGAAAGCCTGTGTTGTTTTGAAAGGTTATATCCTTTAATGACACCTTGTTAAAATCATCATTTACGCTGTCTACAACAAATTTGCGGTCATCAATGATTAGTTCCGTTCCGATAAGGTTTTCGTCGATTTCCGCAGGCTCTGATGTCTGCGGCATTTCTGCTTTCTCCGGCTCATTTTCCGTTTGCTGTGCCTGTTCTGGTATAATCTTATCCGCAGACAGCAGTCTGTGTGAATTTCTGCTTTCATCGGCAATAACAACATCATACCCTGCATAAAGCAGCTTGTTTGCGTATTCATCAAGCGTATGCTTCGGAAAGCCGCACATTTTATATGTGTTACCCTCAATTTGCTTTGAAGTTACGGCTATATCAAGTACCACAGCCGCATTTTCCGCATCTTCGCCGTAGATTTCATAAAAATCTCCGAGAGGAATAAGAGCAACGGTTTTTGAGCCGTTGTCGTCCTTGTGAAGCTCTGCAAGATATTCATCAAAGGTCTGTTCCGGTATTTTCTTTTCTGCCCGTTCCGCTGTTATGGCATTATACATTGCCATATCGTTCTCGGTCAGATTATAGCCTTCGCCGTAGTCAAGGCTTGTTTCAACATGGTCAATAACCTCCTGTTTGTCATCTTCGGTCATTTCTGAAAGCTGAGTTTCAATAATTTCTTCGGCAGCCTCCTCAATCCTGTCGATATGCGGAAACAGGTTGTATTCACCGTTTACATACCTTTCAAGGTCTTGTATTGCCGCTTCTCTTAACGGGTAGCTTCTTGAGTCGGCAGGCGTTTGGGCAAGCAGCTCCTTTAAGTCCAAAAGCATTGTCTGCGTATGTGCTTTATCGTTCAGCTTTTGCATTAAAATATCTTTTGTCTTATCATAATCTGCATCGGACGGATACGGCATAACCGTATTTTCATCGGTATCAAACATATACGCTTGTCGGATTCTGAGGATAAGCTGCTCTTTTTCGTAATTCGGAATATTCTTGATTTCAGCATCACTTAGATAATCACGGTTTTTAATAAGCCTGTCAATATGCTTTTCGGCTTCGTTCCATTTAATTTCTATCTTTGCATAAGGCTTTGACAAATCGCCGTGGCTGAAGGTTATGCCTTTGGCATCGTGATTTTCATTGTATACACCCGTATAGCTTCCGCCCCAGCCGTAGTGATTTTTAAGAAAAGTTATCCTTTCTTTCTTGTCGGAATGGGTATCAAAGAATAAGTATATGCTGTATTTTCCTTCCGAAATACCGCTGCCACGCTTAAACATTTTGTCAATTTCATCTCGTGAAATAAAGCGTTCCGGAGGAGTGTAGGTCAAGGCTTGCGCCGGAAAGTCTTTTCTTGTGATATATAAGTCAGCAAGCATATCGTTTACAATATTGGGGTTACTGTATCTAAATCTTGTAACCCTATTGTTTTCTGCATACATATCTGATAATTTTTGAGTTATTGTTTTAATCTCGTCCAAGCCTTTAGGGGTTTTTAAGTGTTCGGCAATACGCTCGGTGCTGTCGGGAAAGCCGCCCTTAAACCACTCGTCTTTGAACATATTCCTCAATTCGGGATATTCATCAAAATTAAGGTCACGCTCCATATACCAAAATGTGTTTGCCGCTTTCTTGTATTCATATTTATCCATTTGTAAAAGCGTATCTTTCGGAGCGAATCTGCCCAAACCCAAAAGCTCGTCAATTCGTTTTGCAGCGTCCTCCCAAGATAAAAGCTGTGCGGTATTTGTGTTTGCACTGTCCCCATAGGATATACGTATGCCTTGTTCATTCCACCAAGCTGACACCTTTCGTCCATCCAAGATAAATCCCTTACCGTCCGATTTATACAGATTTCTTAAAAACTGTGCTTTATCCGCAAGGGATTTATCCTTTGAAAACTCAATACAGATTTCAATGACGCTGTTTCGGTCATTTGTTCCGTCGCATAAAACCTCGTCAATAACCTGCTGAGGCATAGAAAAAGCAGCACCGAATATTTCCTGTGCTGCTCTTTGTACCGTTTCTCTTTGCTGTTCCTCTGTGGGAATAAGGTCAAACAGACTTAGCTGTAAACCACCTCCGGCAGTACGATTTCCTCCGCCGAATGTAAAAGATTGTTCATCAGTCCTGTCCACATCATTGGATTTTTCGCTTTCAGTTCCTCGGTCACGCCCTCGGTCTGTGCCATCTTCTGAATGATGCTCTGTATCTGCTCGGTCGCTGTCCGCTCTACCTCCAGCAGATGCTCCGTTATCATGCCCGTTATCATAAGGCTGCTGTATAGGCTCGGTCGGCTCTGTTTGAGATATTTTCTCCTCATCTGTCCGTATTTGCCTATCTGTACCGTCTGATGCGGCACTGTCAAGTTTGGTATCTGATACCCATTCACTTCCGTGTATGTTATCTCTGTCATAGTTACCCGTCCTTTCGTCATTTATTGTGGGTATATTTTCTTCTTTGCTTTCATTATATACCGCATTTTTATTTTCCGCAAAATTTTTTCGACTTTGTATTCCCTCACGCACTTCCGCACGGATAGTTTCGGAAATACCACGCAGAGCTTCCTCAGAAATACTTGATACGGCATTGCCCAAGACAGAAATTACGGAAGTAGTGTTAAAATCCATAATGTGCGGAAAGTTCTCACGATCAAAAATCTCATCGAGATTTATTCCAAGCCGGTGTAAAACCATATATGCAATACTTGTTTCGGCTGTTCGCTGAAATTCCACCTCAATATTCAGTTCGTCCAAGCCCTCCAAAAAGCTGTTTTGCTTTTCATATTTAAGCTCTTGCAGATAGTCCGCCTTGCTGTCCTCGATTGCATTTTGAGCCGCACTTATGACAGCCTCCGTAATCGTATCTTTTGATTTTAATTCGCCGAAAGAATTTTCAAGTGTTTCAATAATAGCGCCGTCAAAACGACTGTTATATTGCCAAAGCCTTACCGGAGCGTTATTGCTGTGCGTATCGGAAATGTCAAAAACATAGTCAAGATATTGTCCCCGGTCACCCTCACGGAGCAGGGCAATACCCTTGCTTCCTCGGTTTATCCAACTGTGAAGTTGCTTGTTCCATACATCAATGCTTGCACACGCCGTCGCATCGGGACGCTGTGCATAGATTAAAAGCTGGTCGTGAAACGGATATTTATACTGCCACGCCGCACTTTTCAAAAAAGCCGTCCAATTTTCGTAATCGGACAAATTTCTGCTGACATTTTCGGACAGCTCGTATATATATTGCAGTTTGCTTGCCATTTTGCGTTCACCTCCGTAATTTTATTTTGACAAATACTATTCTTTTTCGGCTTCCGGTATAGGTTTATATTTTTCACAAGCCATTCCGTTATGATATTCCATATACGGACACATCGGCTCCTTTGGATCAAGTTTTAGTGCATCTGCACCCGTCTTGCAGTTCGGGCATAATTGTTTGTTTTCGTTCATCTGATTTCCTCCTGATTTTAAGCATAGAAAAAGAGCATTGAAGTTTTTAGTTTCAATGCTCTCAATAGATTTTGTTATTTAATTATTATTCGTTATCGTCTGCTGACTCTAAGACTTTTACAAGTTCTCCCGGTGACATCACCTTGACTTTTGATTTTCTGTAATCCTTTTCGTTTCGTGTAACAATGCAGTCCACCTCGCATCTTTCGGCTGTTTCGCACATAACGGCGTCCTCATAATCTGTAATGTCCGAGGACAGTGCTTTTCTGCAATCAATAGCTGTTGTATCTAAAATATCGAAAAGTCCGAGAAGCGTTTTCAGTATTTGCCGTGTGCTTTCATCGCTGTGCGTCGCACGGTGGGTAAGATAGTAAATATCTGTTATCGCTTTTGCGGAAATATACCCGTCAATTTGCTTATTTGCAACGGCGTAAAAAATTATTTTTGCATTTTCCGAGAAAGGCTTGCGGTCTTGAAGTGCGTCAACAATAACACAGGTATCAACCAAAACTCTCATATAGTATCAATCCTCTCGTTTTTAGCTTCTTCAAGTGTAATATCCTGCGGAAGAACACCAAAAAGAGATTTTGCCATATTTACTCTGTCCTGATTGGGATTTGACAGCTTTGCAACGACTTTGCCGTTTTTTGTAATATATACATCTTCGGTAGCCGCCAGCAAAAGATACCGTCCGAGATTTTGCTTTAATTCGGTAGCAGTAATTGACATATCCTAAAACTCCCTTCGCTTTATTATTACACTATTATTATACACAAATCGCACGAAAAAGTCAACCAATTCGTGCGATTTTATTTGTAAATATATTCTTTTTATCTGCACATTGCAGGCTCACGAAGTCGTTTTGCCGCTTCTATACCCTCGGCGGCTGTTGTGATTTCGCCGTTCTCTATCATTTCAATAAGCTCCGCACGGTGCTTTTCGTTTAGGCAATACACGCTCCTGCAAAGCCGCTGAACGGTTCCGAGAGTATCACGCTCGGTATCAATAAGCGTTTTTACAATTTCGCCGACCTCATCATTTGCATTAAGCTGAATTTTCAGGGTACGGCGGTTATCGAGAGTAATCATGCTCGGCATTATCAGTATTCCGATATTCTGCAAGCTGTCACGAAGCTCCGTTTCACGGCAAGTCATATCAACCAAAAGATTATTTGTGATAAAGTTTATTTTTGCTGTCATCATAAAAATCACGCTCCTTGTTTTTGTATCTTTATTATATAATAATTAATATTGCGCTGCAAAAAATTATCGTTCAATATCCTGTTCGTTTTTTGCCTTTTCAGGTGCAGCATACTTTTTCAAGCCGTTCATTGTTTTTAAAGTACATCCTTCAAAATCGCCTTTGCTTTCCATCAAATACTCTGCCATTTCTTTAAAGGTTTCCGTACCCACATCATAAAGAACGCCCTTTGCCATACCTTCAAGATGTGAGAAGAAATCCTGCGGATTTTTATACAGCTTTGCCGCATCGTTAATATCGTCATTTGATATGGTAAGCTCAACAATTTGACCGCCGGCATTTGCGTCGGGGTTATAGTACATTTCCATAACACCGTTTGTTGTTTTGAAAAACTTGTCCTTGTCAATAGCGTCGTAGTTCTGCTCAACAAATTTTAAATCCTTGTAGGTCTGCAATGCCTGTTTATCATAGCAGTAGATATATGCGTTATATGTGTTCTTTCTTGAATCACACCGTATGTAATATACATTTTTCTCAGTTGTTACCTTGTATTCGCAAATATCCTTGTCGCTTGCAAGCCGTTCGGCATTTAAGTCATACGCCGCATTGTGCATTGTAATACGGTTTTTAAGTATCGGCGTATCAGCTTGAAAACGAAAATAGTTTATGACATTATCACATTCACGGCTGAAATCAGGAGTGTGATATTTGTTATAGTTCTCTTTATTTTCTATCATTGATGCTGTCTGTAAACGCTCGTTGATAGAATTATCAAAGTAACAGCGGATATAGCAGACGCACCCGCGATTTAATGTATCATCTTTGTTCGGGGCAAAAGTATATTCAAATTCCGATTGTTCAATTTTTTCAAGCTCATACTTTGGCGTATCTTTCGGACGGTAAACACTACCGCCACGCTCCATAAGCTCGGCAAACTCGCAGATATGAAAAACATTGTTGCCTATTTTGGTATGATAATCGTCAATATATGTGCATTGCCGGTCTGACATAGAGCCGTCGGAAAATGTTACGGTTATGCTTTCTCCGTCCTTGATACGAAAAAGCTCGCTATATTTACTGTCAATAAAGCGTATATCCTTTGTTTCCATCAGCGTTCAGCCTCCTTGTGAGATTTTTTCTTGACCTTTTCATTTTCCAATATATCCGTAAGCCAAGCAGGGTAGCAATCCTCTTTTAATATTCCCAAAACCGACGCACGACGGTATTTCATATTTTCGCCCGTATATAATTCTGTGCAGAACACAGATGTTCCGAGTCCGTCGGCTCTTGCACCGTTACCGCCGGTACATCTCATAATTTGATAATGCTCGTTTCGGTATTCGGGGGACAGTATTTCGGGTTTTAATACAATAATCTTTCCTATAAATGTTTCATTGCCGATAGGTAAGCAGTCATTTTTATTCAGAATATTCATACATAAATCGTTTCTGCCAACTTGTAGTCTTTTGATTTCTTCCGAAAGTCTTTGTGCAAATACAGACACTACATCTACATAGTCGCAAGAATAAACCACATCGGTATATCTTTCAAACAGTTCGTTTGATTCATAATTTGCCGCTATATAAAATTTTCCGTCTATGGCATTCATATTCTCGCCGAGTACAAGCTCTTTTTCGCCTATACGCATAGATTGGATAATCTCATAATCTCCGGCGTATCTTTTTTTATCATTCATTTTATCCGCAACCTTTCAAATATTCTTTTATGCCGCTGTCCTTGTATAGCTGATAGTTTATCGGAGGATATTTTTTTAAATCCTCTTGATGCTGACGGCGGCTTTTGTAAAATTTACATTCTCTGCTTTTGCATACAACCTCGTTTAATGCCACACAATAGCGGTCGCTCCGATATGCAAAGCAGTCTTTACAAGTCATTTGGGTAATCACCGTCCATATCTTTAAGTCGAATTGTGCTGACAATTCTGTACCCGTGCTTATTTGCAAGAGCCTTTAACTCGGCTATAAGCCTGCGGCGTTCCTCACGCCGGACATTTTTTATGGCTTCATAAGCAGTTGCATCAGTACAACCGCTGCTGTTACGCCTGTCATTATCCTGATAGCACAATCATTCCACCTCACCGTTCATTTGCTTTCGGCGGCTTGTTCATAACCTCGATAGCCTTGATTTCTTCAAGGGCACGCTTGCAAAAATCCTTTTGTGCCGCAAGTAAATTTGTAAAATAATGTCCCCAATAGTAATCGTCCTGACCTTTGCATTTCCAAGTAACAAAGCTGTTAGGATTTTTCTCGTGAACACCGAGTACAAATTCAGCACCGCCTATTGTTATCTGATTTACAATGATAAAGCCTTGATTTTTTCGACATTCCATAAGCAATTCCTCCGATTTTATCTTTCAATATATTTTCTGTCAGCTCGTCCGGCGCAGATAAGGCAGCATATAAAAATAACGGCGAATATGCCGCCCGCTATAACGCCTGAAAAGTATATGAGTACCAGCTTTAACATAATTCATCGCTCCTGTTCAAAATTTCTTTTGTTGGAATACTGTCCGTTTTCTTTCGCGTCTTGAAAGTATTCCTTCCATTTTTCGTCAAATACCTCATAAAAAAAGTCCGAAAAGCCTATACCATCACGTCGTTCCGATGCTTCGTCAATAAACTCGCACCACTGTCTGCAAGCCTCATTAAGACATTTATCAAACACAGCTTTTTTTGGATTACTTTTTGCAATGGTATAAATATCATTTTTATTCAGCATTATTTATCGCTCCTTTTCGTTTTCCCTCTGTCTGTGCCATTTATCAAGCAATTTTAAGATGATTTCCTCCATTTTTGCTTTTGTATAGCTCTTGGGAAAGTATTTTTTCAGTTTATCTTCTCCGAGTGTGATTTTTATCGTTTCGGGTTTCTGCTCCATCATAATACTATCAATAACGGCTTCATTTAATTTCCCGTCTTGATGGAATTTACGGATTTTTTTAGCTTGTGCAATGGAGGGAGAAGTGTCCTCTTTTTCGATAGACTGCATAACCGCCGCCTGTTCCTTTGAGCCGAGATAGGAAAGCTCAACAGCGGCGTTCATTGCAATTTGGTTATCATCTACCATTTGCAAGATTGGATCAATGAGGTTTGTCAGGCGGATATATCTGCGTATTTGGTCTTTACTCTCACCGACTTGTTCTGCTAATTCAACATCAGAACGACCTTTTTCAAAATTAGTCGCAATTTGCGACGCATTTTCTTTTAACGGTCTGCCGGCTTTTCTTTTCATCGCTTCCAGCTTCATCTGATACGCAAACGCTTTCTCGCTCGGAAGTATATGTTCTCTCTGCAAGTTGCTGTCTACAAGCAAAATTGTGGCAGTATCGTCATCAAGATTTTTTACCACAACAGGAATTTCAGTAATTCCTGCAAGCTCACACGCCTTTACACGCCTGTGCCCCGAAAGTATCTCATAGCCTCCGTCCTTATGCGGTCTTGCAATAACCGGAGTTAAAACGCCGCTTTGCTTTATGCTGTCTACAAGCTCGTCCATACTTTCGTCAAGCAGTACCTTGAACGGCTGCTGTTCAAAGGGTTTCAGCTCGGATATGGGGACAGGCTTTATTTCCTCGCTGTTTCTCTGCTCGTCATTTTGAAAAATACTATCGTATGATTTCAGACTTATGTTTATTCCGCTGCTTGCCATCTTCAAGCACCTCCTTTGTCAGTTTTCTGTACGCTTCGGCAACCTTGCCGTTTTTGGCATAGCTGTAAATGCTTTTGCCGACTGCCGATATTTCGGCGGCTTTGATTGATAACGGGATTTCAGTTTTGAACACCTTGATGTTATTTCCGTAAGTGTTTCGTATAAGCTGTGATATATCCCTTGCAAAGTTCGTTCGGCTGTCAACCATAGTGAGAAGTATGCCGTTTATTTTTAACTGCGGATTTATCTGTCGCTTAACCTTTGCTATTGTTCCAAGCAGTTGTTCCAAGCCTTTTGCCGGAAGAAAGTGCGACTGTACGGGAATGATTACCTCGTTTGCAGCAGTCAGTGCATTGACATTCAGCATACCAAGCGAGGGAGTGCAGTCAATCAGCACATAATCATAATTGTCCTTTACTTGTGAAAGATAATTTTTAAGCACACGCTCTCGGCTCATTATGTTTACAAGCGCCGTTTCCATACCCGACAATTCTATATTTGCCGGAACGAAGTCAACACCCTCAGAGTGATGCAAAATGCCCTCGTCCTTTGCGACAGGCTGTTCGTTTACGGTCTTTTCCATAAGTGTTGATATTGTAACGGAAAGCTCATCGGGATTGGGATAACCAAGACTTTGCGTTAAGCTGCCCTGTGCGTCAAAGTCAATCAGCAGCACCTTTTTACCCTTGTTTGCAAGTCCTATGCCTAAATTTACCGTTGTAGTCGTTTTGCCCGTTCCACCTTTCTGATTTGATACAGCGATTACTTTACTCATAATTTTCAGTCCTTTCATTTTCTAATCTTGTAATTATCATTTCTCCGTCTACTTGTGTTAAAGCACGAAACCACTCCGAGCGGAAGAAACGCTTTATTTCTGCTCTTACCTGCGGCGAATATGTATGTCTGTAATCCCTTACCGCTTGCAGGATAATAGCATTTGCCAGCAATTCAAAGTTCTCATACACACATATCCCTCCTCAAGCTATTTATTTGCCATATCATACTGCACCTTTGCAGAAAACCAATTATCCGCCGTTTCAAACGAACGGTAAATTGTTGTAATTAAAAACGCCCGGATATTCCGGACGTCTGATGTGTTGCTCCTTAAAGCCATCTCTATGTATTCAATGTGTGTTGAGTTGATTTTCAAAAATCTGCTTTTAACAATCTCATGCGGGTATTCCTGCTTGTTGATGCGTATTGTCGGCTCATCACTGCATACAACATCAACCATAACAGCGACGATTTCATCAAGCCAAGCCTTGCTGTAATTATTTACGATAATGTCATAGTCAATATTGTTCTTGATAATCTTTTCGTATGTCTGCCGTTTTTCTATCCATCGCATCGTATCAATCCCTTTGCCCGCAGGCGAGGGGGAAGTATTACAGTTTACCCGATTGATAGGATAGGATGTGATTTCAGTATCGTTCCTCTCTGTATAACTCTTTTCAGTATCGTTATAATTAGTTTTATTATTATAAGTATTATTTGCGTATGATTTGGGAACTTCTTGAAGTTCGATTTTCATATTTGCAGAAGTTTGATTTTCATACTTCTGTAAGTCTGAATTTAATACTTCTTGATTTTCGACATTCATACTTTCGGTATTTTGATTTTCATACCGCTTTTCTTTCGGGTTATGTATAAAGTTTTTTACATAAATAATATTCGGTCTGCCAAGTCCCTGCCGCTTGCGTTCTATAAGACCGATGCCCTTTTCAAGCTCATCAAGCAGTTTCAATGCCTTTTGTCTTGCACAGCCAAAGTCGTTTAAGATGTCATCAATGGTATAAATGATATATACCCGGTTATCATCATCAAACCAACAATTCTTGACGGATAAACTCATACGGTCAAGCATAAAGCTGTATAGCACTTTCGCTTCAACGGAAATATCCGCAAAGGCTTCATCCGTAAAAAGCACTTTGGGAATACGGTAAAACGAAAACTGTTCTGATTGACTTCCGTAAAAATATTCAAATCGTACTGACATAAAATATGCCTCCTTTCGATAAAAAATTAAAGCACCATACTTTTTGCGGTACAGTGCTTTTGAAATATTTAAGCATAAAGTTTAACACTTACTATCATTTCGGGTGTTTCCTTTATTTTTTTCGGTATATAATCAGGGCTTGTCCCATACTTAAAACAACGCTCAAACACAGGTATTTCAGCAAGGTTTATAGCATTTTTATCCAAAGGAGCATTATTGGCACGATGTAGGTGTAGAAGAACTGGGGCATTTGGAAATGGTAGGTTCACTTGTGGCTCAGCTTTCCAAGGGTGCGCCGCCCAAGGAATGGACCGAAATGGGGTCGTGGGAATATTATGCCGACAACGGTGCTTCGGTATTCCCACAAAGTTCCCAAGGCTCGCCCTTTAATGCCGCATCAATTGCGGTAACCGGCGATCCTCTGACAAATTTATATGAGAACCTTGCAGCAGATGCGGCGATTTTGTAATGACAACATTTTTTCTAATCTCTTGAGGCTTTCCAAAAACTTCCTTTATTGTAAATCCCTAAAATTTTAATAAAATCATCCCAAATATCTTGACTTTTTTTTATATTTATTATATAATAATAGTATAAGATGTTAATAAGTAGTTCTCAGAAAGAAGGTTATATAATTGACGACTTACAGACACACCATGCAAAAGGAAGCCGTTATGACTGTACTGCGTACAGAGATGAAGCATCTGACGGCAGAACAGGTATATGAAAAAATTCATATAACCAATCCCATGATAAGCCGAAGTACGGTATTCAGAATACTTAATCAGCTTTCCGACCGAGGACATATCTTGAGAATACGTGTTCCGAACGGAGCGGACTGCTACGACTGCAAAACAATGCCCCATTATCACATACGGTGCGTTGAATGTCAGCGTATTGCTGATTTGGATATGCCTATTCTTGAAAATATTGAGGACAATATCATCAATACGCACGGTTTTAATGTGCTTGGACACAGCCTTATATTCAGCGGTATATGTCCAGAGTGCAAATTAAAGGAGAGGATGCTTGATTGACAGCTTAATGTATAATTAGGTTTAAATAATGTGAAAATAACAGTACGTTATGACATTTTCGCATTATGTTTGCGCCGTCATGACGGCAGAATGGAGATTAATATGAATAACAAAGCAATGTTCAAAATCAGCTACGGTCTGTATATCCTTACAGCACACGAAAACGGAAAGGACAACGGCTGCATAATCAATACGCTTATGCAGGTCACCACAACCCCAAACCGCGTGAGCATTACCGTAAACAAGCAAAATTACACACATGATATGATACACCGCACCGGGGTGTTTAATGCAACGGCATTAAGCACCGGAGCAGGGTTTGAGCTTTTCAAGCATTTCGGATTTCAAAGCGGACGTGATACGGAAAAATTCGCTCCGAACAGTGCGCTTCCCAGAAGCGAAAACGGCGTGATATATATGCCTGTGTCAACCTCTGCTTACGTTTCGGGTAAGGTTATAAACGAGATTGATCTCGGAACTCATACTATGTTTATCGCAGATGTTACAGACTGCGACGTACTTTCGGACGAGGAGCCTCTGACCTATGCGTACTATCACGCAAACATAAAGCCCAAGCCTCAGCCGACACAAAAGAGCGGCTACAGATGCAAGATATGCGGATATGTTTACGAGGGCGATTCTCTGCCCGAAGATTTTATTTGTCCGTTATGCAAGCACGGAGCTGCGGACTTTGAAAAAATTTGACATATTATTGACTGTAAAATTTTGCGGTCAACAAAAAAATAAAAAAAAATAAAGGAGTGTTTAACATGGAACTTAAAGGATCAAAGACGGAAAAGAATTTGCTTGCGGCTTTCGCCGGAGAATCACAGGCACACACGAAGTATCTTTACTATGCTTCAAAGGCAAAGAAGGACGGATATGTTCAGATAGGCAGCCTGTTTGAGGAAACGGCCAAAAACGAAAAAGAGCACGCAAAAATTTGGTTTAAGCTGCTGCACGGCGGTCAGATGCCCGAAACAACGGAAAACCTGACAGACGCCGCAGCCGGCGAAAATTACGAGTGGACGGATATGTACAAGAGTTTCGCTCAGGACGCAAAGGCAGAGGGCTTTGAGCATATTGCTTATCTGTTTGAAGAGGTTGCCAAAATCGAGAAGGAGCATGAGGAAAGATACCGTAAGCTCCTTGCCAACATCAAAGATGAGGCAGTATTCTCAAAGGACAACGACATCATATGGATTTGCTCGAACTGCGGTCATGTTGTAATCGGCAAAAAAGCCCCTGAGGTATGCCCGGTATGTGCACATCCCCAAAGCTATTTCATGCAGAAGGCAGAAAATTATTAATGAGGTGCAAAACCCCCGAAAATCGCATAACAGAGCGGTTTTCGGGGGTTTTCATCATTGATATGTATCTATATTTTTTATGCTGTGCTTGTCTGCCGTTATGGTTATATCACCGCATAAATCCGTTCTGTAAATTTCCGTATCACTCAAATTATCAATTACGTTTTGTTTTGGAAATCCATACATATTATCCTTTCCGAGGGATATGACGCTTATATCCGGATCAACCGCCTCAACCCATTCTTTGCTCGTCGAGGTTGCAGAGCCGTGGTGCGCCACCTTCAAAATCTCCGCCTCCGGGACACGATCCTTCATAAGCAGACTGTTTTCCGAAAGAGTCGTCATATCTCCCGTAAACAAACAGTTAATATCTCCGTATATTACATTAATCAAAAGCGATGTATCATTTTCATCATCGCTCATCCTTGTGCGCTCATCGGGTACGATTATCTCGGCAGTCAAGCCGCTGTCAAAGCGTATGCGTGTGTCCTCGGTAATGTAGTAAATCTTTGTCCCGTTTTCGGCAGCCGCATTTTCCGCCTCGATACGCAGCTCGTTATCCGGGTCAACTCCGGGCATAAACACCGCCTTTACATCAAGCTCTCTAATTGCCGCTATAATACCCTCGGCATGGTCGGCATGATAATGGCTTATAAATGCAGCATCGATTTTGGTCTTGCCGTGACTGATAAGATACGGAACATACACGCTTTTCCCCGGATTATATTTTGAATACGAATTCCCTCCGCCTCCGTCAATCAGGATATTTCCTCTGAACGGCACGCTTACAACAGCACCATCGCCCTGACCAACATTAACAAACGTCACTTCAACCGTTCCGATTCTGAAAATTTGCAGCACGGCAATCAAAACTGCAAGCGCAGCTGCAGCAATCCCCGCCGGCTTGGGATTTTTTCCGGCAAACCTGCGGTACAGCGCATACAATGCGGCAGCTGCGGCGAGCATAATAATAACGCTCGGCGTTGCAAGATAAATGTACGAAAGCGGCAGCCTTTCAACATATTCCGGCAGACGCTTATACACAAACAGCGCCGCACTTATCAGCTGCGACAAAACAGGTGCAGAACCGAACAGCTTAATCATCGCCGCAGCCGGAAAAAAGCATATCCATATCACGGCATTTGCGGGAATACACACAAACGTAAGCAGCAGCGAATAAGGCGCAATTCCGTTGAAATAATACGCAGCCAAGGGCAGCAGAGCTACCGAGCATAGAAGCCAACACACAACGCTTGTCCTCACAAAATTATTTTTTATCCACAAAAGCTTTTCTTTAACCATATCTCCAAACAGTAAAATCACTCCCGTCGCCGCAGCCGACATTCCAAATCCGCCGTTGTATATAATCAGCGGATTTGAAACAAGCATCGCCGATATAACGGCGCACAGTGCGTCCGGGCGATATACAAATCCCTTCCTTTGATTTATTATCGAAATTGCCGCAAGGTATATTCCCGCTTTTACAAACACCGGTCTGTCGCTGTTGAATATCCCGACAAGCAGTATTGCGGCGGCAAACATATACGTGCGCAGCTTTGCGGGAAGCTTATCGGAGAACAGCCCTATAATCAGCGAAATCATAATCACAAAGAAGTATGCACAGTACAAAAATCTGTACGCACCGCTTTTTACCAGCGTATCGGTAAGCTCCTCCGAGATACCTCCCCTGTTGCCAGTCAGCACGCCGTCAAGCACTGCGGCATTGTCGCCTGATGAAACGCTGTATATCAGCTTTGAAATTTTATTTTTTATCCTTTCTCCGATACCCATAATCAAAATAGGCTTTTTATCCGTTTCGGCAGCCGCAACGCTTTCCGAATACATCTTATATTCTATATCCTTTGATTTATAATACCTGCGTGCGTCAAAACCGTATTCATTCATGGAGGACTTTATTTCCTTGATAAAGCCGTTTGCCGAAATGCAGTCATCAAGCTCCGGTTTCTGCTTTGCGGTAAGAATTATACGCTCGTCAATTTCTTTTTCGATACCGCAGTATTTGATCGAAACCGCCTCCAGCTCATATTTATAATTTTCACCGTCAAATTTCGGTATTGACACAACGTTCCCGGTAACCTCGCAGTAATTATCGACATAATCATCAAGAGCTCCGCCCGCCGCTGCATGGTTTATCAAAATCACTCCAACACAAAGCGAAATAAAAACCGCCGCCAAACTTGTGTTTATGCGCTTTACCGCCAAATATCTTACGATTTCCTCAATCAGCAGTACCAACGCAAAGCAAAGAGCATAAAACGGTTCTATGTATTTACCCAGAAGTATTCCTACTATAAGTCCCGCAGTAATCTGTATAAGCTCCATAAATCTCCCCCAACATAAAACAAAAACGGCCGCTTATTCAGCGACCTGTTCCTCCCACGGCATTACATCGCCGTCTTCTTTTAAATATTCAAGAATCTGCCATACACCCTCGCCCGTTGACGAGTCAACATAAAATATCCTTCGGCATCCGGCAAGCCTGAGCCATTCCTCTGCCTGCGCAGGGTTTGCGCCGGGACTGTTGATTTTTGTAACGATTCCTATAACGTCCCTGTTACACACGGGCGTAACCGCCGGAGGGAACAGCGAAAACGGCTCCGCTGCGCTTATAAGCAATCCCACAACGTCAGCCTCAAAGGTATACATCGCCAATGCCGAGCCGAGATTTTTTGTCTGAAGATACTCGCCCGGTGTATCGATTATCACATCAAAGCAATTCACATACTGAGTTTTGTAATAATGTATCTTTTCGCCCCTTAACGCCTGGGTAAGCGTTGTTTTCCCCGCCTCCGAGCGTCCGACAAGTATAATTTTTTTCATGTTCTTGTTATCTCGCAGACTGTAAATCCAAGCTTGTCCGTACAGTAGCCGCACATCGCCTTAAGCGCCGTTTCAACATCGGCAACCATTCCCGTTATTATCAGCGTACCGCTGAAGCGGTCGACAAAGCTAAGGTCAATATTTGAGGTTTTAGTTGCAATATCTGCTCCGATTATCGCCGTTTCGGCAGGCGAAAAGGTCACAATGCCTATTGCGCTGCCTCTGTAATCAATTTCGGGATTAAGTCCGAGCTTTTGATATAATATCGGATCCGGACTTGCTATAACGTGCGCAAGTGTAATCTGCTTGCCCGGTACAAGCTCCTGTATAATCCTCTGTCTTTCGGTATTGTTAGATAATATATCGCTCATTGTATTTCTCCGACTCTATGTTATGTTTATATCAATTATATCACATTTAATTTCCAATTTCAATAGCTTTATCAAAAAAATGCCCAAAATCCCAAAAATCCAAGTACAAAGCTGTGCATTACAAGCTGAATAAAAAACAAAATCGGTACAATTATCTTAAATTTCTTCTTCTGCGTTTTGTGTCTGAACAGGCTCATCCCGATAAGTCCGCCTATCGCTCCGCCCCAAAAGCACGTCCGCATCAGCCGTCTTTCGCTTATCCTGTACTCACGCCGCTTTGCGTACTGCTTGTCCGAGCCGAAAAGGCACAGCGCAGTTATATTGATTATCAGAATATATGCCGCAACCACGCAGAATATAATCATATTTATTTTCTTGTTTGAAAAAAACTTTAGCATCGTGGGCATAAACGGAAGTATATTTTCGGTAAAATACTCGCTCACCCACTGCGTTACCGCCGTAAATGCCGAGCAAATATATCCCCATATAACAACAAGCACCTGTCCTACGCCCGTCATTACCTCTTTGAATTTATCCATAAATCAATCCCCAATATTCCCTGTTATTCCGCAATAAGCTACGATTAAGTTTAGCACAAAATTCGACATTTGTCAATATGCGCAGATACTTAAAAAGAGCCGCAAAATACGGCTCTTTTTATTGATAAATATTCAATTACTCCGCAAGAGCCTTGTTGATTTTGTCCACAAGCTCATTTACGTCGGTTCCATGAACCATGCAAGCCTCAGCAAGGCTTTCACCCTGTGATGACGGACAGCCAAGACAGTGCATACCGATTTCAAGCAGCAAGGGCGCTACCTTATCGATATTCATCTGCAAAGCCTCGCCGATGAGGGTATCCTTTGTTACCTGTGCCATTTTAATCCTCCATTCCGCCGCCGTCTGCGGCGGCACAAATCATAATGTGGAAAAGAAGCCTGTCATCACTTTTGCTCCGCAAAAGCCGCACTCCGTGCGTCCGCCCTTCTTGGCGGTGAGTGCAGATTGCTGCCCAAAGCGACGCCGACGTATGAGTATACTTCAAGTCGCTGAGGGCGGCAAGATGCGCCGCTTATTTTTCACATTAATTCTCCATTCCGCCGCCGTCTGCGGCATAAATTATATAACGTGATAATAATTCTGCTTCGCAGCTTATTTTCACGGTATTTACTCTTTTGCCGTTTGATTGCCGTCAAAACATTCTTCAAACATCTCTCCGTCAATCGTTTCCGCATCAAGCAGCTTGCCGCCAACTCTCATAAGCGCATTCATATGCTCCTTTAAAAGCTCCTCGGTCTTTTTGTACTGTTGGGTCAGAATATGCTTAACTTCCTCATCAATATCTGCGGCGGTTTTTTCGGAATAAGCCTTTGCATGACCGAAGTCACGTCCGATAAACACCTCGCCGCCCTCGTCATACGTCACAGGTCCTATTTTATCGCTCATGCCGTATTGAGTTACCATTCTGCGTGCCAAAGACGTCGCTCTCTTAAGGTCGTCGGACGCTCCCGTACTTATATCTCCAACAGTCAACTGCTCCGCCACACGTCCGGCAAGCATTACGATTATTTTATTCATCATCTCGGTTTTCGGCATATACATTCTGTCCTCTTCCGGAAGATACATCGTAAAGCCTCCCGCTCTGCCTCTGGGAACTATCGAAATTTTATGCACAACGCTCCTGCCCTCGGTAACTCTTGCGGCAATTGCGTGACCCGCCTCATGATATGCGGTGATTTCCTTTTCCTTCTGTGATATTACCCTTGACGGCTTAGCAACACCAAGCATTATTTTTACGTTTGCGTCCTCAATATCACGCTTTGTTATTTCCGGATGCTCTCTTCTTGCCGCATAAATAGCCGCCTCGTTCATGAGATTTTCCAGCTCCGCTCCGGAGTACCCCGCCGTTGCCTTTGCAATGGTTTTGAGGTCTACGTCCGGCGCAAGCGGCTTTTTCTCCGAATGAATTTTCAAAATTTCCTCACGTCCGCCAACATCGGGCAAGCCTACCGTTATCTGACGGTCAAAGCGCCCCGGTCTTAACAATGCGGGATCGAGTATATCGGGTCTGTTTGTCGCAGCCATTATAATTATGCCGTCATTTTCGCCAAAGCCGTCCATTTCGACAAGCAGCTGATTAAGCGTCTGCTCACGCTCGTCATGACCGCCGCCCATTCCGGCACCTCTTTTTCTTCCGACTGCGTCAATCTCATCTATAAACACAATACACGGACGGTTTTTCTTTGCCTGCTCAAACAAATCTCTTACTCTGGACGCACCCACTCCGACGTACAGCTCAACGAAATCCGAACCGCTTATCGAATAGAACGGCACTCCCGCCTCTCCGGCAACAGCCTTTGCAAGAAGCGTTTTACCCGTTCCCGGATTTCCCACAAGCAGCACGCCCTTAGGTATTCTTGCGCCGAGAGCTATAAACTTATGCGGATTTTTCAAAAATTCCACAAGCTCCTCAAGCTCCGCCTTTTCCTCATGCTCGCCCGCTACATCTCTGAACGTAACCTTTTTTGTGTCCGGCGCAAGACGTGCTCTCGAACGCGTAAAGCTGCCCGCACCTCCTCCGCCTCTTTTAAAGACGGTGAAAAACAATATCACAACGAATACGCCTATCAGGATCATGTTGGAAATTGCTACCCATGATATTTTCGACTCATATGCCTCCTGCTTGAGCTTTCCCTCTTCAACCTGTATTGACATTTCATCGCCCACATCGGCATACAAAGCCTCAACCGAAGGAATGGTGACCTTTGCCGTTTTGCCCTTTTTTGTTCCGTCGTCAATTTTTGCCGTAACGTCATTGCCGTTTATGAACAACTCCGTAACCTTTTCGTTTTTAATAGCCTGGACAAGATCCGAATACACAAGCTTCGTTTCGTCACTCATCATGCGCCCCACAAATACATTGTAGATAATATAGCACACCACAAGCACCGCAAGCCATATACCGAGTCCTTTATATCCCTTTTGCTGCAAATTCCTCATCTCCTTAACGTCTGAATTATTTAGCTGCGCCGCCGATTTCGGTTATCTCAAGCCTTATACCGCCGCCGCAGAATTTAAACCGTCTGTCACGGCGCATTCCCATTACGTATGCAATCTCGCCGTCAACGGTGAAAATCCCTGTTTTGCTGCGCTTTTCACGCTCGGTTTTTTCATCTATAAAAAACTTTTTAAGCTTTTTTCTGCCGTTCATTCCCTCCGGGAAAAAGCAATCTCCCGCACGTCTGTTTCTTATCGCAAGCTCCGCACCATCCGGCACGGAAAACGCAAGCGGTCCGCCGCTGTCCGTTCTGACAGGCTTTACACAGATTCCCAACTCCTTGATTTCCGTTTCAGCATCAACAGTAAGCTTATACTCAAAATCCCCCTGCTCCGCTTCGCTTTTGCGTATCAGCAGCCTTCCGTATGATACAGCCGCCTCAAAGCCCCTCGGCAAAGCTATCCTGCTTCCCGTTTTGCCCGACATAATAAGCGAATCAACCGCATCAACATACACCGATGACATATCGGCAATGCACTCATCGAGCATTTTATATATTATTCTGCGTCTTACGGAAATATGCTGCTTACCGAGCAGCTCAATATCGTTTCCGCATTTTTCATATGCCTCATTCGCAAGAGTGTCAAGCAGCTCCCTGTCTTTTTGCAGATTTTCGGAGTTCCTCACAACCGCCGATATAAAATTCGGATTAAAATCACTCTCTATCTCCGGCATAAGCCTGCGGCGGATTTTATTCCTTGTGTAAACCTCCTCAAGGTTTGTGCTGTCCGTTACGTATTTCAAATTGTTTTTGTCAATATATTCTGTTATTTCATCTCGTGTAAGGCACAGCACCGGACGGATTATATTATCCCGCCTTACCGGTATTCCGCACAGACCTGCAAGCGATGAGCCTCTTATAAAATTCATAAGTATCGTTTCGGCATTATCGTTTTTATTATGCGCCGTTGCAATTTTATCGATACCGTGCTTTTCGCAAAGCTCATCAAAAAACTCATATCTGAGCCGCCTGCCGCAAAGCTCCTCCGACTCCCCGGTAAGCCTTGCACATGATTTCACATCTGCGTGCTTAACAAAGCACTCAATCCCAAGCTGCCTTGAAAATTCCTCCGCAAACATCTCGTCACGCTCTGCCTCGGCACCTCTTATACCGTGATTTAAATGCGCCGTATACAGAGTAAGTCCCATGCGTTCTCCTAAGGTATACAAAATATGCGTAAGACATACGGAATCCGCTCCGCCGGAAAGTCCCACGAGGATTTTATCCCCGTATTTTATCAGCTCATTTTTTTTGATAAAATCCAAAGCCTTGTCCAAAATCAATGTTCTTCTTCCTTCATAACGTACTCAAGATTAGAGAATTTCGTAAATTCGCCCTTCCAGCCAAGCTTGAACGTACCGGTTTCGCCGCTTCTGTTCTTTGCGACTATGCACTCGGCGATATTTTTTTCCTCGGTATCCTTATTATAATAATCGTCACGGTACAAAAACATTACCATGTCCGCATCCTGCTCTATCGCTCCCGATTCACGCAGATCGCTTAGCATAGGACGCTTATCGCTTCTCGATTCACTCGCACGTGACAGCTGCGACAGCGCAATAACCGGCACATCAAGCTCCTTTGCGAGAATTTTAAGCGAACGTGATATTTCGGCAATCTCCTGCTGACGGCTGTCCGTTCTTCCGCTTGACTGCATAAGCTGAAGATAGTCGATTACGACCATTGCGAGATTCTGCGTCTGCTTCAGTCTGCGGCATTTAGCACGTATCTGCGACACGGTTATCGAGGCTGTGTCATCAATATACATCGGCGCAAGCTCGACCTTATTTACAATCTCGCCTATCTTTCTCCAGTCGTCCGGCTCCATTTCGCCCGCACGTATCTTATGCGAATTTACAAGCGCCTGTGAACAGAGTATACGGTTTACAATCTGCTCCTTAGGCATTTCGAGGTTGAATATGGCAACGGTCTTTTTTTCCGAAATACTCACATATTCCGCTATATTTACCGCAAAGCTTGACTTACCCATACCGGGACGTCCGGCAATCAGTATCAGCTCTCCGCCGTGAAAGCCGCCGGTGCGTCTGTTAAGCTCGTGAAAGCCCGTCGACAGTCCCGTTATGCCGCCCTCATTCTGCGAATCCTCAACAAGCTGCTGATAGCTGGTATACAGCACATCGCTTATACGCATTATATCATTCTGCTCTCTGTCCGAGGATACGTCAAAAATCAGCTGCTCCGCCTGCTCAAGGATTTTATCCGGCTTGTCGGCAGCGTTATATGCCATATCCGAAATCCTTTCGGAACAGGCAATGAGATTTCTCAGTATTGATTTTTCACGAACTATATTTGAATAGTACGCAACGTTTCTTGTCGTGGGAACGCCCGTTGCGGCGTTTTTCAAGTATTCTGTTCCCCCGACGGTGTCGAGCTTATCGTCACGGCTTAGCCTGTTGGCCACGGTAACAAAGTCTATGGCACTGTTTTCGTTGAACAGCTCCGTTATAACCTTAAATATAATTGCGTGCTGTGCAAAATAGAAATCCGACGGCTTCAGTATTTCAACCGCATCACCCACGCATGACGGCGCATTTGACAAAATGCCGCCTATTACGGACTGCTCCGCCTCCTGACTGTACGGAAGCTCACGTCCGAGATTTTGATTTAAGCTTTCGTTTTCCATATTATTTATTCAGCCTGTACATTTACCTTAAGCGTGCCGGAAACTCCTGTATAAAGCTTCACCTGTACCTCGGTCACACCCAACTTTTTTATATCGCTCATAACAAGTTTTTTCTTATCTATCTTGATGTGGTGCTGCATTTTTAATTCCTCAGCCACGTCCTTTGAGGTGATTGAACCGAACAGCTTTCCGTTGTCACCCGCCTTTGCCTTGATGACAACCTCTATTTCCTTCATCTTTTCGGCTATAGCCTTAGCCTCTTCCGTTTCGGTTTTTATCTTGTATTCAAGAGATTCCGCCTTGCCCTTCATCACGTTTATATTTGATTTTGTAGCCTCCTTGGCAAGACCTCTCGGCAGAAGATAGTTTCTGGCATAGCCGTCCGAAACGTTTACCATCTGTCCCTTTTTGCCCTGTCCTTTTACGTCCTGATTTAATATTACCTGCATTTTTATTTCTCCCTTCGATATTATTCACTTTCTTTAATGTATTCGGCAACGGCTCTTTCCACCTGCCGCACCGTGTCATCTATGCTTGTATTTTTAAGCTGTGCTCCGGCAACGGTCATATGACCGCCTCCGCCGAGCTTCTCCGCCATAAGCTGAACATTCACCTCACCGAGAGAGCGCGCGCTCACTCCCGATCCGCCATCAAGCGGATAAACAACGAACGACGCTTTTATGTTTCCGATATTGAGCATTTCGTCCGCAGCCTGAGATGCCGTCACCTTGATATTGGGGTATTTTTCGTATGTTCTTGCAACGGCAATGCCGGGTACTATCTCCTTTGCCGTTTTTACTATGTCAACCTTATGGTCGTAATCCTGCTTGTTTATGTTAAACAGCTTTTTAACCGCTGCCGTATTCAGACCCAGACGGCGCAGAAATGACGCAGCCTCAAAGGTTCTCACGCCTGTTTTAAGCATGAAATTCTTTGTATCCATCAAAATTCCCGTGTAAAGGCACTCAGCCTCCACAGGCGTAACCACTCCTCCGAGATCCATATATTCCATCAGCTCCGTCGCCATCTCGCAGGTTGACGATGCATACGGCTCATGATACACAAGCGAGCAAGGATTGATAAATTCGGTCGAGCGCCTGTGGTGGTCTATAAGTACTATTTTTGATGTATACTCAATCAGCCTCTTGTCCGGCAGCATTGTGGGACGATGAGTATCAAGCACAACCACAAGCGTGTTTGACGTGATTTCCTCCAAAGCGTCCTCAACATTAACAAACATTCCCTTGTATTCGGGTTTTTCTCTCAACTCGTCATACATCGGCTTAATTGCCGGGCTTCCGTCATAAACAATATACGGACGCTTTCCCAAAGCACGAGCCGCCCTCTGGAGTCCCATGGCAGCTCCGAAGCAGTCGTAATCCGCCGAGCTGTGTCCGACAAACACTACCTTGTCCGATCTCCTTATAAATTCCTTCAGCGCAACCGCAACGGCACGTGTTTTGACTCTTGTGCTCTTTTCGTACTCCTTGCTCTTTCCTCCGAAAAAGCGGTACTGCGTATCGTCCTTGATGCACACCTGATCGCCGCCTCTGCCGAGCGCCATGTCAAGAGCGTTTCTTGCGGCAGCCTCGTTTTCGTTAATGTTTCCGCCGCAGCCTATACCGATACTTATCGAAACGGGTATGCGTATATCGTCGCTTATCGCACGCACATCATCAAGAAGCTTGAATTTATCCTCCGTGAATATCTGAAGTGCCTTATGCTCAAATATGATGAAATATCTGTCACGATCGATGTTTTTCATTATGGCATTGCCCTTTTTTGCCCATTCGTTAAGATATTTTCTTATTTTTGAGCTTATCTGCTGCTGTTCGCTGTCGTTCATGCGCCTGAAAACCTCCTCGTAATTGTCGATATTGACAATTGCAACGTCGGTTCTTTCATTATTATAATTGTCACGCAGCATATTCTCGGTCGTTTTATCGATAAAATACAGATAAATACACGCCTTGTCCTCGTCAAGCACCGCAGAGTCGCTTCTGTCTCTGAGCATACTGCCTATGACGTGATACTGTCTGTCCTTTATGCTTATATCCATGTTTATGTCGGCGGCATTTTTCAGCAGATTGTCCCATCTTATTCCGGGAATGAATTTTTCAAGCATACGCTCAAACATATCCGAATTTTCCATTAACTCCGAAAATCTTCCGTTATACCAGCGGATAGAGCCGTCAAGATGAACAACAACCATAGGTATCGGAAAATCTGAAATGATATTCGCCGATACGGGATTGTTTTCCTTACCGAGTATTCTCACATAATTGGCTACGGACTTTTTGCGCCGACTTTCAAATACAAGAAAATATACCGTCATCAAAAGCCCCGCCGCAGTCTCGGCAATTCCTATTATCAAATCACTTCTGACTGCATAAAGTATTCCGCTGCCACATATCAATATCGACAATATCAAACACATGGTAATCAGAAACCGCATGGTTTGACCATACCTCTTTTTCATGTTTGCAAACCCTTTCATTAAAAACCCAATTTCAAAGTATATTATACTAATTCTATATTGTAACACATTTTTCTTTATTAGTCAACGGTAAGTTTCAAAAATAAAATCGCATCACAGAAACAAAGAAAAAGACTCAATTCCATTCAGCGAAATTAAGCCTTAGTCTTTATAAAGTTATTCTTCCCGTTCTTCACGCTGCGTATGCTGAACCGTGCCAAACGGGTGATGCGGCGGAGCATATATCGAATATACCTTTAATGGTCTGTTTCCGATATTTACAATATTATGCCACGTTCCCGCCGGAACGATCACAGCATAATCGGCGTCCGCTCTGCGTCTGTAATCCAGTCTGTCTTTGTTTTTCCCCATCATAACGCATGCATATCCGCTTTCAATCCGAATAAACTGATCGGTATCGGGGTGTATTTCCAGTCCGATGTCACCTCCAACGGGTATACTCATCAGCGTTACCTGAAGATTATCACCCGTCCACAATGACGTCCGAAAATTACAGTTAGCCTTTGTATAGCCATCGATATTCACAACCAACGGCTCAGGGCCGTAATCGCCTATTCCGTAATTGCAGTTATTTTCACTCATTCCTCTCGCCTCCCATTTAATGATCATTTTAGGCGATTGTAAAAATCGATATTTCATCGGAATTTTACAACTACCTAAATGATAATATATTATATGAAGGGCGAACAGAAGATGATATTAATATTATTGCAGATAAAGCTGTATTTTTCCGTCTTTACCGTCTGCGGTTATGACCGTGCCGTTTTTGATACTGCCTCTTAACGACAGTCCCGCAAGCTGATCCTCAAGCTTTTTCTGTATCGCACGCTTTAACGGACGTGCACCGTATTTCACGTCATATCCGTCCTCGAGAATTATCTCCTTTGCATCATCGGTAACGTTAAGCACAGCGCCCTTTTCCGCAAGCTTTTCCTTTATATCCTTTAACAGCAGATCCACGATCTGTCTTAATTCCGCCTTTTCAAGAGGCTGGAACGTGATTATATCGTCAATTCTGTTCAAAAATTCCGGCTTAAAGAACTGCTTCAGGCTCTTTTGGACGTTATCCTCCATCTGAACGCTGTAATCGGACATGAATCCCAGTCCGTTCGACTTGAACTCCGTTCCCGCATTTGTTGTCATGATTATTATCGTATTTTCAAAATTTACGATCTTCCCGTGACTGTCGGCAATACGGCCGTCATCGAGAATTTGCAGGAATATATTAAACACCTCAGGGTGCGCCTTTTCTATCGCGTCAAGCAGGATTACCGAATACGGCTTTCTTCTGACCTTTTCCGTAAGCTGCCCCGCATCGTCATAGCCCACATATCCCGGAGGCGAGCCTATAAGCTTTGACACTGCGTGCTTTTCCATATATTCGGACATATCGATTCTTATGAGTGCCTCCTCGTTGCCGAACATAACCTCGGCAAGAGTTTTCACAAGCTCCGTCTTTCCGACACCCGTAGGTCCGGCAAAAATAAACGAAACGGGACGCTTGCGTGTCGTTATATCCGCTCTTCCGCGCCTTATCGCACGTGAAACCGATTCAACCGCCTCATTCTGACCGACAACACGCTCATGGATTTTGCTCTCAAGATTAAGCAGCTTTTCCGACTCGTCCTCGGTAATGCGGTGTACCGGGATTTTTGTCCACCCCTCTACAACAGCCGCAACATCGTCAAATGTTATCTCCGCCTTTGCCGCCTCCTCACGACATTGGCTGAGCTTATCCTCAAGTCTGTATTTTTCCGTTTTAAGATTTGCCGTTTTTTCAAAATCCCCCGCCTCATTGGCTTCGCTTAAGCTTTCATCAACGGCGGCAAGCTGCTCTTCGATGGTTTTCTCCTCATAAAGCGCCTTATTCCGCAAATTCACACGTGAACCCGCCTCGTCAATTACGTCAATCGCCTTATCGGGCAGGAATCTGTCGGTAATATATCTCTCCGAAAGGCGCACTGCATCGCCTATTATCTCGGAGCTGATTTTTACATGATGGTACGTTTCGTAATAATCCTTTATACCCTCAAGAATTTCAATGCTTTCCTCAACAGACGGCTCGTCAATCATTACCGGCTGGAAACGGCGCTCAAGTGCGCTGTCCTTTTCAATATGCTTTCTGTATTCTGTAAGCGTCGTTGCGCCGATTATCTGGATTTCTCCTCTTGCAAGCGCCGGCTTTAATATATTTGCCGCCGACATAGCTCCCTCGGCGTCACCCGCTGCAACGATATTGTGAATTTCGTCAATTACGAGGATTACGCTCCCCTCTTCCTCTGCCTCCTTAAGGAGAGATTTGAGCCTTGCCTCAAATTGCCCCCTAAACTGAGTACCGGCAACAAGTGCCGTAAAATCTATCAGATACAGTCTGTAACCGAAAAGCTTCGGGGGAACCTGCTTTTCAAAAATTCTGCACGCCAATCCCTCGGCAACTGCCGTTTTTCCGACTCCCGGCTCTCCGAGAAGTACGGGGTTGTTTTTTGAACGTCTGTTAAGAATCTGTATAACTCTGTCAATCTCCGCATTTCTGTTTACCACTCTGTCAACCTTTCCGGCTGCCGCCTGTGCGGTAAGATCCGTTCCGTAGGTTTCGAGCATACTTTTTTTGCGTTTTTTTCTGCTCTTTTGCTTGCTGTCTGTTCTGCTTTCTTCCGCAGTATTAGGCTCCCCTCCCGGAATATTTCCGAACAGACCTCCGAGCATCTTTTCAAGCGGTGCGGTTGCAGCGCCGCCCTCGTCATCATCTTCCGGCTCCATGCCCATACTGCCCATCATCGAGCCGAAATTATCCATTCCTCCGATATTTTCCATGAACTCCGACATCTGGTTGTTTAAGTTATCTATATCATCATCACTCACGCCGAGCTGCTCTATCATATTGTTAAGCGGCTTGATACCGAGTGATTTTGCACACGAAAGACAAAGTCCCTCACTTGTGGTTTTGTCACCCTCCATTTTTGTTATATAAAGAACCGCCGGGTTCTTGTGGCATCTTGCACACAATTCCATGTTTAGTAATTCCTTCCTTTCAGATAGCTGTCTATAGTATATGAACACATTAATTATGTTAATTTCATTATTTACCAATATTATTATACCACATCTTATTACATTTTTAAAGACCTTTTTTATTATGTTCATAAAAATTTCATTAATGTCGGTTGTTTGCATATAAAAATCATAAAAATATATGATTTTTCGGTGAATTTATAATGAGTTTGCACAATCTTTTGAAATATGAGATATTTATATTGATTTTTAGCGCAAATAAGAGTACAATATACAATTGAATGTCAACAGTATAAGGTAAGGGTAAAGGATCAACGGAGGTTTATTATGCCCAACGAAATTTCATTTTTGACCGTATTCAGCATTATACTTCAGGTATTTTCGCTTTCTATCGGTCTTTATTATTTTATTGTAGGACTTTACGGCTTTCTTCCGAAGGCTGAACGGCACAAGAAAATTTCAAACAAGCTGCACAGATTTGCGCTTATCGTATCCGCACATAACGAGGAGGCGGTCATCGGCAACATGGTTGAGTCGCTGAAGGCAATGCACTATGATGAGGATATGTACGATGTATTCGTGATAGCGGACAACTGCACAGACAAAACAGCTCAGAGAGCAAGAGAAGCGGGTGCAATCGTATACGAGCGTGAAAACAAAGAAAAGCGGGGCAAGGGCTTTGCGCTTGAGTGGTTTTTTGAAAAGCTTTACGAAATGGAAACGCAGTATGATTACATATCGATATTCGATGCGGACAATCTTGTCGATCCCGAATTTCTGACTGCAATGAACGAAAAGGCAAACAGAGGCTTTAAGGTTGTTCAGGGCTTTCTTGACAGCAAAAACCCGTATGATTCGTGGATAAGTGCGTCATATTCGTTCTGCTTCTGGTGCGTAAACAGAACATTCCAGCTGGCACGCTACAAAATGGGACTTTGCTGTGAGCTTTCGGGTACAGGCTTTATTATTGCGGTAGACACGCTGAAAAAGCTCGGTTGGGGCGCAACGTGCCTTACCGAGGACATGGAATTTACGATGAAGCTTGCCTTAAACGATGAAAAGGTAGCGTTTGCATACGATGCAAAGATTTACGATGAAAAACCGCTTACTCTCATGCAGTCCTGGCGGCAGAGAAAACGCTGGATGCAGGGTCACTGCGACGTTGCGTCAAGGTATTTCTTCCCGCTCATGAAAAAAGGCATAAAGGAAAGAAAGCTCAGCTGCATAGACTGCGCAACGTATCTTGTTCAGCCGATAAGAATAATCGCACTGGGAATAATAACGTTTTTCTCATATGCGCAGACCTTCCACCCGGAGGGAAACATAGGCTTCGTTCAGATGGCGTATCTGTTCGACAGTCCGTGGATATGGAACACAATAGTAATAATTCAGTTTCTGTATACGCCGTTTGTTATATGGTATGAACGGCGTGAATTTAAGCCGATTATGATTTTATATTACCTCGGCTACGTGATATATAATTTCACATGGATTCCCATTGCGGTACTGGGAATGATAGACAAAAACAAAACCGAATGGTCGCACACCAAGCACACCCGTACAATCAGTATGAAGGAGCTTGAAAAAGCAAACGGCGGTTCGTAATACATCAAAGAGCGGCTTCGTGCCGCTCTTTGAATTTCTTGATTTCGCAACAGATAAAAAGTCTGACCGGTCACGACAGTGACTTTTTCACCGGGTGCAGCTCTATATATCCTCTGCTGCCGACAGGCTCAAGCTGTATTCGGGGATTTTCCTTATCCCATTCATATCCGCCTACGGACGGATTGTATCGGCTCACTGCGTGCCCAACCGCCTCTATCGCCTCGCAGTAGTGCTCCTCCGGGAACGGCTCACCCGAAAACATGAGATAATCAGCTTCGGGCAGTCTGATGGTATCAAAACCGTCGGGGATTTTGCCGTCATAGTCCGCCGGCACCTCTACTCCCTGAACATACACAGATGTGCCCGGCTCAACGTATTTTTCCGGCAGCCACATACACACCGGCTCGCCGCAAAGAGAATCCATGCTTGTCAGTATTCCCCACACATCGCAGCCTACCTCCTCGCAGTAGCTGAAATAATCATCCGCACTTTTCCCTCGTTTGATTATACACAGTCTCTCCGGCTTATGTATCGGCTGAATAAATATGCTTTGCAGATTTTCCATGTCAAATTTCTCCTTTCTCAACTCTCTGAATTTTACTCCGTAAGGGATAAAAAGTGAAACCGGGACGGGATTTTGAGCGTACTCCTTTGGATTGCAGCCGAATTCTCGAAAAAACGCACGTGTATACCCGTCAACGCTGCCGAATCCGGAATCAAGAGCCGCATCGATAATGCGGCAGTTTTCATTTTTCAATCTTAGTGCCGAGCGTGACAGCCGCAGACGGCGTATATATGCCGCCGGAGTCAGACCCGTGTACTCACGGAAAAGTCTGTACGAATGCCACGGCGAAAAATGCGACACTCCCGCCAAATCCGCCGGTGTAATCTCATTTTCCGCA
Source organism: Clostridia bacterium (assembly GCA_034090805.1). GTDB lineage: Bacteria > Bacillota > Clostridia > UBA1381 > UBA1381 > Ornithomonoglobus_A. The sequence continues at coordinate 9,147 of JAXDRV010000129.1, read as the reverse complement.
TTTTTCTTGATATAGTCCTGCATACGCTGAACCGCTAATATCCTGTCCGTCATTTTTCTCACCTCACAATACTCATTTTAACTCATAAACGCAAAAATTTCTCGACTTTTATTGCTGTTTTGCAAAATAAAAGCGGCAAAACGCCGCCTTTATTTTCCAACGCAGAAGCTGTGGAAAATTTCATTTACAATATCGTCCGAAACTGTTTCTCCGGTGATTTCCCCGAGAGAGGAAATAGCCTCATTAATATCAAGCGCAGCAAAATCCGACGGCATTCCTAAGCTTATCGCATCAGCCGCACGTCCGAGTGCCTCGCCCGCCGCCGCAAGAGCCTTTTTATGACGGAGATTCGTTATAATCGCTCCCCCGCCCTGCGTTACCTCGCCTATATTGTAAATCCTCTTAATCTCGTCCGTCAAACGCTCCATTCCCTCGCCGGTAAGGGCGCTTACCTCGATTACCGCATCGCCGTTAGCCTTTGCCTTGACCGCCTCGGTATACTTTGCACGTCCGAGGTCTGTTTTATTTATAAGTATAATTCGCTTTTTATTTCTCGTCCTCTGCAGCACCTCTCTGTCCTCGTCCGAAAGCAGCGTACTGCCGTCAAGCATCACTATAACGAGATCCGCCTCGTCTATCGACCGTCTTGAGCGTTCGACTCCGAGCCTCTCGACCTCGTCCTCCGTTTCACGTATTCCGGCGGTATCTGTAAGAATTAGCGGTATGCCGCCAAGGTTTATATATTCCTCTATAACATCACGTGTTGTCCCGGCAATATCCGTCACGATCGCCCTGTCCGCTCCGGCAAGATGATTAAGCAGCGACGATTTGCCGACATTCGGCTTGCCCGCTATCGCAGTCCGTATTCCGTCACGGATAATTTTGCCGTTGTCCGCCGTAGCAAGCAATTCGGAAATCTCTCTCCCGCAGGAAATAGCTATATCGTGAATATCGCTGTCCGTTACGTCCTCAAGCTCCTCATCGGGATAGTCAATAATCACCTGCATACCCGCCGCAAGCTTTAACAGCCTTTGACGCACGTTCTTTATTTTTGACGAAAGTCCGCCCTCAAGCTGAGAAAGCGCATTGCGCCTTGACAAATCGTTAGTCGAATTTATTATATCAATAACCGCTTCCGCCTGCGACAGATCTATTCTGCCGTTTAAAAACGCACGTTTCGTAAATTCGCCCGGCTCGGCGGGTGACGCTCCCGCACGCAGCACCGCATCAAGCACGCTCCGCACGCTCGATATGCCGCCGTGAGTGCTTATTTCGACCGTATCCTCGGCTGTAAACGTCCTCGGCGCACGCATTACCGTAACAAGCACCTCATCTATTTTTTCACCGTTCTCGCCTACGATAAATCCGTAATGAACGGTATGCGTAGGAGAATCGGCAAGCGTGTCATGTCCTTTGAATACTCTGTCGCCTATCGAAACGGCATCTTTTCCGCTTATGCGTATAACCGATATTCCTCCCGTCCCCGGCGGAGTCGATACCGCCGCAATGGTTCTTGACATATACTAATCTCCGTTCCGCCGCCCAATGCGGCAATTTGATTTTTTGTATTCCTTCAGCCTCTCAAGCACCTCGTACGGCACTCCTCTGTTCTCTCCGACAATACCTATCGGTATATGCGGCTTGTTTTCCGCATGAAAATCACTGCCGCCTGTCGGAATTAAGTCAAGCTCCTCGCAAAGCTCAAGACAAAGCTGCGTAAAAGCATTGTCGTATTGGCTGTAGTAGCATTCAACTCCGTCCAGTCCGTAACCCTTAAGCTCCGTAAGCAAGGCTCTGAGCTCGTCCCTGTCCGTTGTGATATACATCGGGTGCGCAAGAACGGCAATCCCGCCGCCCAGCTTTATAAGACGTATGCTCTCATTCGGAGGGTATGCCTTTCTTGCTGCGTAAAACGGCTTTCCCTTGCCGATATATTTATCGAACGCATCTCCGAAATCCTCCGCAAGTCCCTTTTTTACCAATGCCGCCGCAAAATGCGCTCTGCCGCAGGAATTCATGTCACGTGTTTCCTTCTGTGATATTATATCCTCCTCGGTTATGTCTATCCCGCCCTCGTTCATTATTTGCAGCATTTTCCTGTTGCGCTCCGCACGTGCATGGGCAAGATCGTCGAGTATATCGTAAAATTCCTTATTTTCGTAATCAACAAACAGTCCAAGCAAATGCATCTCGCATTTGTATTTTGCGCCTATCTCCACTCCCGGAATACCCTCAATGCCTATTTCTCCGCATTTAGAACAAAACTCCCTCAGTCCTGAGAGAGTGTCATGGTCGGTCAGGGCAACGGCGCTAAGTCCCGCCCGCTTTGCGTGCAAAGCAAGCTCCGAGGGCGTCATTGTCCCGTCCGAGGCTGTTGAATGTGTATGAAGATCTATACAGCCGTTTATAATATTATTTTTCATCAATCAAATCCCTCAGCTCGTCCATAAATGTATGTATATCGTCAAAACGCTTATACACGGACGCAAAGCGGACATACGCCACCTCATCGAGAATTTTAAGCTTTTCCATGACCTTTTCGCCTATGCGTGTGCTTTCTATCTCACGCTCCATGGACTGATACAGCTCGCCCTCGATGTCATCTGCCACCTTCTCCATCTGCGAAAGTGAAATCGGACGCTTTTCGCAGGCGGTGATAATGCCCTTTAAAATCTTATTGCGATCGTACTGCTGCCTGGACAAATCCTTTTTTATGACAACAAGTGATATTGCCTCCAGCTTTTCATATGTTGTAAAACGCTTCTGACATTTAAGGCATTCACGACGGCGGCGGATCGCATTATTCTCCTCCGTCGGACGAGAGTCGATAACTTTACTTTCGGCAAAACCGCAATATGGGCATTTCATATGTGTTCTCTCCTTTATGATTTGGTTTTATATTATAATAATACTATATTTTATTTGATTTTTCAAGAGGTATTTTAAAATTTTTCGCAGAAAGTTTATAAATATTTTCCCGGCGCATATTGCAAAAACCACGAGAATGTGTTACAATGATTTATATTACAAATTAAATAGGTAATTGTAAAATTCAAGATTTTCTCGGAATTCGAGATGTTTCTGCTTAAATTTCGGCTCAGACACCCCTCACTTCGTTCGGGAACTCGCCGAAGCTTAATCATAAACATCACAAATTCTTCTAAAAATGCAATCTATTATAGGATTTGAGAGTGTTTTTGAGTTTGTTTGGACGAGTTACCGCAAGGGATGTTTGAGTACAAATAAATTCAAAAACACTCTCAAATCCCAAACCGGCATTTTACAATTCCCTAATTACAAATTAAAGTTAAGGAGATAATTAAATATGGGTCTGTTCAGTTTTAATTACGCAAAGCCCGGTCCGGGAGTAAATCCCGATGAGCCGGAAAAGAAAGGTTTTTTCCGTTTTTGGGAAATTATATTTGAAAAATTCACAAAGCTGCTGGGTACAAACGCACTTCATGCGCTTCTCAGTCTGCCGTATCTTGCATTGCTTTACATTGTTGCTCCGATAAACAGTGACTGGGTGACAAATATTGCGCAGAGTCTGTCCTCAGATGCAGCAAGCGTTGAATCAAATGCCGCCATGCTGATGCTTGCATTCAGGTTTATGTTTGCAACGGGAGTATTTATACTGTGGGGCAGCGGCCCGTCATCGGCTATGTATTCATACATAACACGCTGCTTTACAAGGCGTGATCCCGTGTGGATAATTTCCGACGGTTTTGACAAATTTAAGGAAAACTTCAAGCAGTCCATGATTGTCGTAATTATAGACATCGTTGTCCTGCTTCTCGGCATGAATGCAATACATTTTTACTATACAATGTACCTCAACACCGGAAGCTCGATATGGATGCTGCTGACATCGCTTATGATTATGATTTCCGTAATCTATACCTGGATGCACTATTATATCTATCAAATCATGGTAACGTTTGAATGTAAAATCAGCCAGCTTTACAAAAATGCTGCGCTGTTCGGTATCGGAATGCTGCCTATGAACGTGCTGCTTACGCTGCTTGCGGGCATTATCTCGACAGTGCTGTTTATGGTGGGATTCAATCCTATGTTTATGATTATAATTGAGCTTGTGCTGCTGATGCTTGTCACACGTTTTCCGATAGAATTTTATGCGGCACGCAAAATCAAAAAGACAATAGTAAACACCGAGGAAAAGGCGTTGCCCAAAAAGGTGTACATTGACGAAGCCGCCGACGGCGGGGAGGAAATGTAATGCTTCTCGGAGAATACGACGTTGCGGTGATAGGCGGCGGTCATGCCGGCTGCGAGGCAGCTCTTGCCGCAGCACGTCTCGGAATGAAAACCGTGATATTTTCGATAAGTCTTGACGCTGTGGGAAATCTCCCCTGCAATCCGAGCATAGGCGGCACGGCGAAGGGGCATCTTGTCCGTGAGATTGACGCTCTCGGCGGCGAAATGGGCAAGGCTGCCGATGCGTCGTTTATACAGTCAAAAATGCTTAACCGCGGCAAAGGTCCCGCCGTTCATTCTCTGCGTGCGCAGATTGACAGATCAAAATATCACACAGAAATGAAAAAGCGTCTTGAAGCCTGTAAAAATCTTTCCGTCAAGCAAGCGGAAATAACCGATATAAAAATCGAAAACGGAACGGTGAAAAGCGTCACTACCGCAACCGGCTCAGAGTTCGGCGCACGTGCGGTCATAATTGCCACCGGCACGTATCTGCGCGGCAAAATCCTTATCGGCAGCTATTCAAAGGAAAGCGGTCCCGACGGAATGTTCCCGTCAAATCTCCTTTCCGAAAGTCTTAAAAATGCCGGGATAGAGCTAAGACGCTTTAAAACAGGCACTCCGGCAAGACTGCACGCCGATTCTCTCGACTACAGTCAAATGGAGGAGGAATACGGTGATGAAAAAATAACCCCGTTTTCCTTTGAAACGGAGCAGGTGGGCGAAAACAAAGTCCCCTGCTATCTTGTATACACAAACGAAAATACGCATAAAATCATAACGGACAACCTCGAAAAAAGCGCAATGTACGGCGGCTATGTCGAGGGAGTCGGACCGAGATACTGTCCGTCAATCGAGGACAAGGTGGTGCGCTTTCACGATAAGCCTCGTCATCAGATTTTCATTGAGCCGATGGGACTTGACACCAAGGAAATGTATGCACAGGGCTTTTCAACAAGTCTGCCGGAGGACGTACAGCTTGAAATGTACCGCTCCGTAAAGGGTCTTGAAAATGCGGAAATCATGCGCAGCGCATACGCAATCGAATATGACTGCTGCGATCCCACGCAGCTTTTTGCCACGCTTGAATTTAAGAATATAAGCGGTCTGTACGGAGCAGGGCAGTTTAACGGAACATCAGGCTACGAGGAGGCGGCGGCGCAGGGTCTTGTTGCCGGGATAAATGCGGCGCTCAAGCTGAAAAACGAAGAACCGCTGATTATTGACCGTTCCGAGGGATATATCGGCACACTTATAGACGATTTGATAACAAAAGGAACAAATGAGCCGTACCGCATGATGACATCACGTTCGGAATACAGACTGCTGTTAAGGCAGGATAACGCAGACGAACGGCTTACGCCCATGGGATACAGAGTAGGTCTTATCAGCAAAGAGCGATACGAACGTCTGCAAAAAAAGCTTGAGCTTATCGCAACCGAAATAAAGCGCCTTGAAAGCACGATAATAACTCCGAGTGCGGCAAATCCCGTGCTTGAGAAATACAATTCAACGCCGATAAAAACAGGCATACGTCTTGCGGAGCTTATCAAGCGTCCGGAGCTGAATTACGAAAAGGTCGCTCCGATGGACACAGAGCGTCCCTCTCTCCCGGAGGCGGTATGGGAACAGGCTGAAATAAAGCTGAAATATGACGGATATATAAAGCGTCAGCTTGCGGAGGCGGCACAGTTCAAGAAAATGGAGTCAAGACTGCTGCCTGATGGGCTTGATTATTCGGAAATATACGGTCTGCGGCTTGAGGCACGTCAAAAGCTGAATAAAATCCGTCCGAAATCACTCGGACAAGCGTCAAGGATAAGCGGAGTTTCGCCGTCGGATATTTCCGTGCTGATAATCTGGCTCGATTCCAAAAAATCGGAGGTAAACGTCAAATGAAATATTATGCGGTGCGCCAAGGCAGACAAGTCGGTATTTTCACCGACTGGAACGAATGCAAAAGGCTTGTAACGGGATATAAGGGTGCGGAATTTAAAGGCTTTACGTCACGTGATGACGCACTTGCATACCTCGGAGCGGGCGGTAAAACGGAGCTGCCGGCGGATACCTCGCCCGACACGGCTATTGCTTACGTTGACGGCAGCTATAATATACGCACAAAGTGTTTCGGCTGCGGTGCGGTTATTCTTCACAACGGCAGCGAGGAGCATATCAGCAAGGGATTTGAGGACGAGGAGCTTGCATCAATGCGCAATGTTGCCGGAGAAATAAAGGGTTCGCTTGCGGCAATGAATTACTGCCTTGAGAACGACATCAAAAACCTGTATATCTGCTATGATTATTCGGGAATAGAGAAATGGTGTACGGGTGAATGGAAAACGAATAAAACAGCCACTGCGGCATACAAGGCATTTTATGATGAGGTAAAAGAAAGAATAAACATCACCTTTTATAAGGTAAAGGGTCACAGCGGAGATAAATACAACGACCTTGCGGACAGCTTGGCAAAAGCTGCCGCAGGCGTTACGCAATAAAGACGGCAATAAAGCCGTCTTTATTTGTTATAATTACAGAAACTTTCTTATCTCGGCAGCAAGATGCTCCGATGCTTTTTTGTGACCTGCTCTGCCGGGGTGAAGCGGATCGGGCGGCAGCCAGCCGTATGTATTGATGTATATTACATTTCTTCCCGTTTTTGCGTTATACTCCTCGACAAAGCCTTCAAGCTCCTCATGACACCAGCCACAGAACGCTCCTACGGCAAACACCTTCGCTTCGGGGTGCTTTTCCGAAACCATGTCAAGCAATTCTCCGTAACGCTCAAAATATTTCTCTTTAACGCTCCCCCAGTCGTTTGCTCCGTGATTGATTACAATACATTCAGGCTCCGGCAGCTCTGTTTCACAGCCGTTAAAGCAATACTCGTATGCCTCACCCACAGCCGGTACTGAGCCGCAGCCGCCTCTTGTAAGTCCTACCGCTCCGTAACCCATCACAAGCGGCTCCATGCCGAGTGCCTGCGCCGTAAGATATGCGTAAGTTGCCGTAACATCGTCCTGGAACGGGCGGTTTAGCTGATCGTTATCGGAATTTACTCTGCACTCCTCGTCTACCAAAACTCCTTCGGTAATCGAATCGCCGATAAATTCTATGTACCGTCTGTCAACAGGCTCAAGCACTCCCGCTCCGTCGGCTTCAAAGCCCATAAACGCAATTTTGCCTATAAGCGGCGCATACCATCTGTGCTGCATCTCCACAGCACCCTTGTATACAACCGTAACGGTATGGGGACCCTCGCCCTCGGCATATACTCTCACGTATTTTTCGATCGTTGACTCAACTCTCGCTCCGCCGTCAACCTGTATCCAAACGTGCGGGTACGGATGTTCGCTGAATGTCATATCAAACCTCATAACCGCCAGATTTCCGCAAAATGCAAATTCAATTTTTGAGCCGCACGCCGTCGCAACCGCTGCGTCTCCGTTTTTCCCCCAGCGTCCCGTCAGTCTGACCGCATCGCTGTCGTATTTTATAAACATAATTTTCCTCCTTGATTTTATTCTATATGGATTGCATTAAGTAATCGAATGATATATTGAATTTAATCACACCGAGCTTAATCAATCGTATATATTGGAAGTATACACCACATCGGGAGTCTTGTCAATACCGTTTTATTTTTTTATATAAAATAATTAAAAATTTAAAAAACGCTCCGTCCTGCGATACATCGGGACGGAGCGTTTATCTCCTTATTCGGAAAACATCGGTGTTGACAAATATCTTTCACCCGTATCGGGAAGAAGTGCCACTATTACCTTGCCCTTATTTTCCGGTCTTTTTGCAAGCTCGGTTGCGGCAAATACCGCCGCACCGGAGGATATTCCTACAAGCAAGCCTTCATTTTTTGCAAGTGCTCTGCCTGTTTTGAATGCGTCCTCATTTTCAACGGCTATGATCTCATCATAAATATCGGTATCAAGTGTATCCGGAACAAATCCCGCACCTATACCCTGTATCTTGTGCGGACCCGGAGTTCCCTTTGACAGAACAGGCGACCCTGCCGGCTCTACCGCAACGACCTTTACATTGGGATTTTGTGATTTTAAATATCCGCCGACGCCGGACACCGTTCCGCCCGTACCTACTCCGGCAACAAATATATCAACCTTTCCGTCCGTATCATTCCATATCTCAGGTCCCGTTGATGCCTTGTGCGCCTCCGGATTTGCGCTGTTTGTAAACTGGCTCGGAATAAAGCTGTTCGGCGTTGATTCGGCAAGCTCCTTAGACTTCGCAATCGCTCCCTTCATTCCCTTTGAGCCCTCTGTCAGAACAAGCTCCGCACCGTATGCCTTTAAAAGGTTTCTGCGCTCAATACTCATCGTTTCGGGCATTGTAAGAATGACCTTATACCCTCTCGACGCTGCTACAGCCGCAAGACCTATACCCGTGTTTCCGCTCGTAGGCTCGATTATAACCGAGTCCGGCTTAAGCAGTCCCTTCGCCTCCGCATCGTCAATCATCGCCTTGGCGATTCTGTCCTTTACGCTGCCCGCAGGGTTGAAATACTCAAGCTTTCCGTAAATATCAGCCTCAAGCTCGTTGTTCTTGATGTAATTCGTCAGCTTCATAAGCGGCGTACCGCCTATTAAATCAGTAATTCTTTCATATGTTTTCATAATATATCTGCTCCTTTATAAATAAATTTTTACTATATAATGCTCACTGAACAAATGCGATTTTCAATCGCATTTGGAAAAATTATGACTATTGTCAAAATTTTTCGTGTAAAATCAAAGATTTTACACAGTTCGCATTGATAAAGTCTGCCCAAACAAATATTTTGAGAGCAAAATATTTATTTGGGGTGCAAGGATTTTTTCATATTTATGAAAAAACCTTACACCTGAACAATTATGAAACGCTTTTAAGCCGCTATGCGGCTGCGTTTCATAATTGTTCAGCAGT
>JAXDRV010000128.1:0-13139 GCA_034090805.1 Clostridia bacterium | reverse complement strand
GTTGCTGTTGAAGAGGCTATGAATAAGTAAGCTATAAATATTCGGCAATTAAAATCAGACACACCATTATGATTTTTACTAATGGTGTGTCTGACTTTTTTTACTCTGTTTTAAATCCCGTCCAACAAGATAATCAAGCGTAACCTCGTAATAATCCGCAAGCTTTATCACAGCCCACAAAGGGAGTTCCCGCTCCCCTCTTTCATAACGCTGATAGACAGTCAACTGCATATTTAATAAATTTGCTATATCTTTTTGCTTTTTATCATGATCTTCTCTTAAATCTCTAATGTTTTTATAAAAACTCATAGTAATCTCCCAATATATTAATATATGTATTATTATATAATGCTCACTGAACAAATGCGATTTTCAATCGCATTTGTTCAGTGAGCATTACATAAAGAAATAACCGCCTACTCTGCCAAGTAGACGGCTTTAAAATAAAACTATTTACTTTGCGGGAACAACTATTGCCGTTCCCTCTTGCTATACCTATATTATCATATTTCATTAAATATGTCAAGTTTTATTTCTTTAAAAAATGTTGACATAATTCACCGCTTATGATACAATTTTACCCGTAGCAAGAGAAACGGCGGCGGTTGTTTCCGGCACCTCTATGAAAGGGGGTGTTGATATGGAAGAAATAATTTCTTTTACTTTATTGGTAATGATTATTATCCTCTACATAAAGAAATAACCGCCTATCTCCGTAACAGATAGACGGTTTATCCAAAAAATAAACAGTTTATAAGCGGAAACAACTAATGCCGTTCCCTCTTGCTATACTTATATTATCACATATCTCGATTTATGTCAATAATTTTAGGATATAAAAATTAACAATCCGCAAAAATTAATCTTCCACAACATTCATATGCCATCTGCCCGATGTGAAATCCGGTATATCCATAACCGCTCCGCCCTTTGCGATTGACATTTCAGAAAGAACCGTTACAGCCATCCATGATGCGGCATCGTATACGTCAACCGGCATTGGCTTGTCGTTTCTGAGCGCATTGAAGAACGTCTTAAATTCCAACCAGTCCATGCCGTCGTGCGTTCCCTGCACGCCCTCCTCAATGTATCTCTTCCATACGGGGTGATCCCATTCCTCCTGGTATTTATCCGCATTTCCGACACACTCTTTGCGCCAGTCGAAATCGTGTGCTCTGTCCTCGGCAGTATCAACAAATACCGAATCCGTAGCCTCCTCATACATACCCTTTGTTCCTCTTACGGTAAAGCCTCTGCTGTAAAAACGGGGCAGCGTTGTGTCGAGTTTTAAAATAATCGTTTCGCCGTTTGCGCATTTGATAACCGTTGTTATTATATCCCCCTGGGCAAAATGCGCATTCTTCAGCCGCTTGTCATCGGGTTTGTTCTGCATGATATATTCGTGCAGACCGGCGGACTTTGACGCAAACGATGCCAGCGACATCATTCTGTTGCCGTTGTTTATATTCAAAACTCTCGCTATCGGTCCCAGATCGTGTGTGGGGTAATTTTCGCAGTTTCTTGTCAGATAATTTCTGAGTCTGTAGTGTCTGTTTTCTCGCCCGTATGCGATTTCCTCACGCAAATCATGCGCATAGCATCCCTCACAGTGAACAATCTCGCCCAAAAGACCCTTTTGAGCCATATTAAGCGCCATCATCTCACGTCTGCCGAAGCAGCAATTTTCAAGAAACATAAACGGCGTCTTTGTTTTTTCGTATGTATCCACCAGGCTTTGGCATTGCTCAAGCGTATACGCACCGCCTACCTCCATCGCAACCGCCTTGCCCGCATTCATTGCCGCAACGGCAATCTCCGTGTGACTTTCCCATGCAGTCGCAATGATAACAACCGTCACATTCTCATCGTTTATCACGTCATGATAATCCGAATATTCCGCCGGGCGCACTCCGTAAGCCTTTTCAACCTCGTCCGCACCCTCGGCGCATCTGTCGGCATAGACATCACATACCGCCGTAACCGATTCCTTCTGCGCAAGCACAATGTCCTTGAGCAGCATAATACCTCTGCAGCCCAGTCCTATCCAGCCTATTTTTATATTTTCCATAACTCCTCGTCCTCCTGTCCGTTGATAAATAACCATACCTTAATTATAATAGGATTCTGCAGCTAAGTAAATATATATTTAACCATATTTTCGGCTGTTATTGCCTGTTTTATGCAGATATGAACACATTATATGCAATACAAAAATCTACTGTTTGGACTTGAGGTAGCTAATATAATCAAATACAGACCGTTTGTTTGCATCTGAAAGCTCGGCAACACAAATCATAATGCGGAAAAGACAATTGTCATCACTTTTGCTCCGCAAAAGCCGCACTCCGCGCATCCACCCTTCTTGCAGGAAATTAAAAATTCCCTAACAACTCAAACAGGACGGCGCATTGCGCCGTCCTTGAGAGTAATTGATTGCTTATCTCTGTACACGACCGGAACCGTCACCGCCTGCGAGATTTTCCACATCCGCACGGCTTACGAGATTGAAGTCGCCGGGGATTGTATGCTTAAGAGCCGATGCGGCAACACCGAACTCAAGAGCGTCCTTGAAATTCTTTCCGTCAAGGAAACCGCAGATCGTACCGCCGGCAAAGCTGTCGCCGCCGCCCACACGGTCAACGATCGGGTGGATTCTGTATTCCTTGGAATGATAAAATTCCTTTGTATCTCTTGAATAAATGCAGGCCGACCAGCCGTTGTCCGAGGCTGATTTTGAAACTCTCAGCGATGAAATTACATACTCAAAATTGAATTTGTCAACCATCTGCTTGAAGATGCTTTCATATCCGGCAAGCTCCAAATCTCCCGATGTAACGTCCGTTTCGCCGGGCTTAAAGCCTAACACCTTTTCTGCGTCCTCTTCGTTTCCGATACAAACATCAACGTACTGCATAAGGTTTGTCATGACCTTCTGCGCCTTTTCCGATGACCAAAGCTTCTTTCTGAAATTAAGGTCAACCGAAACCTTAACGCCGTGCTTCTTTGCCGCCTTTAAGGCAACCTCGGTAAGCTCTGCCGCTGCGTCCGAAACTGCCGGGGTAATACCTGTGAAATGGAACCAGTCTGCGTCCTTGAATATCTCATCAAAATCGAAATCCTCTGCCGAAGCGGTTGATATTGACGAATGAGCTCTGTCGTAAACTACGTTCGACGCACGCATTGACGCACCTGTTTCAAGGAAATAAATACCGAGTCTTTCGCCGCCTCTTGCGATGTGCTTTGTGCCTACGTTCATCTTTCTGAGAGCCGCAACGGCGCTCTCGCCTATGGGATTTTCGGGAACCTTTGTAACAAATTCCGTATCGTGACCGTAATTTGCAAGCGAAACGGCAACATTTGCCTCGCCGCCGCCGTAGCATACGTCAAATTCATCTGCCTGAATAAATTTCTCATTATTGGGTGTCGAAAGTCTGAGCATTATCTCACCCATTGTAACAACCTTTGCCATTTTATATGTATCTCCTTTTCTTATTTCTTCAATTCAGCTCTTGCAGCCTTGATATTTGCGATAAATTCCTTTGCCGTTTCGGTGATTGCGTTGTAGTCGCCGGTCTTTGCGCCCTTTGTGAGCGATGAGCCTGCTCCTACGGCAACAACTCCTGCCTTGATCCATTCGCCGACGTTATCCTTGTCAACGCCGCCTGTGGGCATCATCTGTGCCTGCGGAAGAGGTCCCTTAATGTCCTTTATAATCTTCGGTCCGTAAAGGTCTGCCGGGAATATCTTAATTATATCAGCTCCCGCCTCCATAGCCGTTATAACCTCGGTGATTGTTGCACAGCCGGGCATATACGGAACTCTGTAGCGGTTGCAAAGCTTTGCCGTTTCAAGATTGAACGCCGGGCTTACGATAAAGTTTGCGCCCGCAAGTATTGCCATTCTTGCCGTTTCGGGATCGAGAACCGTACCCGCTCCGAGCATCATCTCACCGTTTGAATACTTTTCGGCAAGAGCGGCGATTACCTTGTCCGCACCGGGAACGGTAAACGTCAGCTCAATACCCGTACAGCCGCCGGCAAGGCAAGCGTCCGAAATTTTAACCGCCTCATCGGCATTGTTGGCTCTTACAACAGCCACAAGACCGCAGTCGGTAAGCTTTTTGATTACATCTTCTTTTAACATTTAAAATTCTCCTCCTTTAATATCGGGAACTTCTCCCCTATCTCTGTATGATATTGTATCACACTCACGGAGAATTTTCAAGCTATTTAAAGAAAAAATTGAAAAGGTATACAAATTCTACTTTTTGACATGGATTTTGTACTCTGTTCCCCAGTCAAAATCCGTTTCCTCCATCTCTGCTTCAACACCGCCCTTTTTCATTATGTCTATCGCCTTGCGGACGGTATTTTTGAAAAAGGACAGGCTGTTTGCGCCCTTTGCCTCGTGCTTCGGCTTTTTGGGAGGCGGATCGGTGATTGAGGAAATCAGCTCCTCCGTTTCGGCTACGGTAAGCGATTTCAGGCAAATCTGCTTGACCGCCTCAAGCTGCTCCGTTTCGCTCCCCAGCCGCAAAAGCGCCCTTGCGTGACGCTCCGTAAGGTCGTAATCACGTATGAATTTGCGTATTATCGGCGACAGCTTTAAAAGACGCAGCTTGTTTGCCACGCTCGAACGGCTGCGGCCGATTTTTTCGGCTACCTCCGACTGCGTCATGCCCTGCTCACGTATGAGCCGCTCATAGCTTTGCGCAATCTCAAAAAACGTAAGATCCTCACGCTGGAGATTTTCAAGCAGCGACAAAACGGCGCTCTTTTTTTCATCGCTTTCAACGACTATCGCCGGTATCTCCTCAAGTCCCGCAAGCTGTGCGGCTCTGAACCGCCTCTCTCCGGCTATCAGCTCATATCCGCCGCCCGTCCTTCTTACGGTAATCGGCTGCAGAAGTCCGAACTCCAGTATTGAATTTTTCAGCTCCTCAAGAGTTTCATCGTCAAAATACTGACGCGGTTGATTTTTATTCGGCGCAATATCCTCAAGCGGCAGCTTGATTAACGTTTCGCCCTTTTGCTTTTTTAATATGCTTAACATAGGAATCTGCTCCCTTGTATGTATAATCTGAATTTATTAAGGTAGGGGACTGCCGCATCGGCGGCAGCCCCTCCCTCGGTGGTGGAAGGTGTAAGACATTTTGGGGTGGCAGGGTCTTGGGGAAACCCTGTGTAAAGCGTCTGTGCGCTCTGCCTTACAATTAGCATTATACCATAAATTCCCAAAAAATAAAGCAAATTCGTATGACGGAATTTGCTTTATTTCGGCATATTATTTATTTTTAGTCAGATTGTAGCACGTTTCGATAGGATTTTTTACGGCTATTCCGGGCTTTCTGGGGTATTTTGACGGAGTGCGTCGTACTTTTTTTACGATAATTATTTTATGCTTAAGCTCTCCGACAGCCGCCTCGAACACTTTCTCGGTTTCGCCTCCCAGAACATAAACCGCACGCTGCGCCCCCTCAAGCTCCTCATCGGCAAGAGGCCCTTTAAGCGCAAGAAAATATCCTCCGTTTTTAAGAAACGGTATGCACCATTCGGAAAGCACACGCATATTCGCAACGGCACGTGAAACCACGGTATCGAATTTACCTCTGTAGGCGGAATTTGCGCCGAAGTCCTCGGCTCTGCCATGGATAAATTCTATATCGTCAAAGCCGAGAGCCGCCGCCGTTTCCTTTAAAAAGCCTATGCGCTTATTTAACGAGTCGAGGAGCGTCAGCTTTATTTCGGGGCGCATAATCTTAAGCACAAGACCGGGAAAGCCTGCGCCCGTGCCGACGTCTATCACACTTTCGCCGATTTTCCCGGTACAAAGAGCCGTTATGCTGTCAAGAAAATGCTTGACGGCAATGCCCTCCGTATCGGTGATGGCGGTGAGATTCATTTTTTTGTTCCCCTCAACGAGCAGCTCCGCATATTTTTCAAGACGGTCAAGCTGCTCATCGGTTATGTCAATGCCAAGACCCTTGCACCCGTCTGTTAATATCTTTCTCATAATCAGCCGAGTATTTCCTCTATCATTTTAGCAAGCTCTTTTGCTTTTTTTCCTATATATGCCTTGTCCTTGCCCTCTATCATAACACGCACAAGCGGCTCCGTTCCCGACGGTCTTATCAGAACTCTTCCCTCGCCGGCAAACTCCTCCTCAAGAGCGCTGCACGCAGCGGCTATATCGGGATTTTCCATGTAGCTGTTTTTATTTTCCGGCTTAACAACCGCATTTTCAAGCACCTGAGGCATAACCTGAACTATGGACGCCGCCTCGGATGCCTTCATTCCCGTCTTTTTAAGAACGGCAAGGAACTGGAGTGCACTGACTAATCCGTCACCCGTTGTATTGTGGTCAAGGAATATGATATGACCGCTCTGCTCGCCGCCGATATTGTATCCGTTTGCAAGCATTTCCTCAAGCACGTATCTGTCGCCGACCTTTGTTCTGGGGATATTTATTTCCATCTTTTCACCGGCGATAAACAATCCGAGATTGCTCATAACCGTAGCGACAAGCGTATTCTGCTTAAGCGTTCCCTGTGATTTCATAAAGTTTGCGCAGGCTGCCATAATCTGATCGCCGTCTATAAGCTTTCCGTTTTCGTCAACGGCAAGCATTCTGTCCGCATCGCCGTCAAATGCAATTCCCACGTCCGCACCGATTGACGTAACATACGCTTGCAGACTCTCCATATGTGTCGAGCCGCACTGGCGGTTTATGTTCACGCCGTCCGGAGTATTGTGGATAGCCTCAACGTCCGCACCAAGCTTGTTAAGAGCCTTGAATGCGCTCTGATAGCTTGCTCCGTTTGCGCAGTCAACGGCAACCTTAAGACCGTCAAGACGGCAGTCGATTGTCGAGCAGGCAAAGGCAACGTAATCATCAAGTGCGGCATGATTTGCGCTGACATATCCGACAGCACCGTGCGTCGGAAGAGGCGCAAGCTGCTTTTCACCGAGGATATACTGCTCTATTTCGTTTTCGATTCCGTCCGACAGCTTATATCCGTCGCAGTTAAAGAATTTTATTCCGTTGTATTCGCACGGATTGTGCGAAGCGGAAATAACAACTCCCGCATCTGCATGATAAAGACGTGTAAGATACGCAACCGCCGGAGTCGGAATAATTCCGAGAGGAATTACCTTTGCGCCCATTGAGCAAAGTCCCGCCGTAAGCGCCGCCTCAAGCATATCTCCCGATTTTCTTGTGTCCTTTCCTATCAGTATACGGGGACGCTTTGAGGTATGCTTTGTAAGCACATATGCACCGCACTGTCCTGTGGTAAATGCAAGCTGTGCCGTAAGATCCTTATTTGCAATACCTCTTATACCGTCCGTTCCGAATAATCTTCCCATTTTTTTCTTTCCTTTCAATGTAATAATTTCTATAATCCTATTATATAACAAATATTCCAAAATGTAAACAAAAATTTTCCTAAAACGTATTATAAAATAACCCCCGCACCCGAAAGGAGGTGAAAGGCTATGCAATATGACAGAGATGCCGCCGTGGCTTATGCACGTGAATGGGCGTACAGTCGCAATCCCGAGTATTACGATTTTTCCGAAATAGGCGGAAACTGTACAAATTTTGCTTCGCAGTGTATCTTCGCCGGCAGCGGAGTAATGAACTACACTCCCACATACGGCTGGTATTATATAAGCGTCAATGACCGCTCGCCATCGTGGACGGGAGTTGAGGAGCTGTACAGATTTCTTACCACCAACCGAGGCCCCGGTCCTCAGGGCGAGGTCGTGAAGCTTCCGGAAATACAAAAGGGCGATGTTATTCAGCTCAAATTCAGTCTCGGAGGCGACCGCTTTGACCACACACCCGTCGTGACGGACGCAGGTGACGGAACAGCGGACACAATTCTTGTTGCGGCAAATTCACGTGATGTGGACTGCCGTCCGTTGTCCACATATAATTACACCGCTCTGCGCCCGATTCACATCTACAACGTAAATCCGCAAACATAACAAATGCGCTGCCGTATCGACTTATGCGGCAGCGTTTTAATTTATTTGACAAATCGCAGGTTATATAATATAATAGATACAGAACAAGCCGCATACGGCGGCTTTAAGGAGGGAGAACATTCTTGAACGGAAACACCAAAATTTCGATTATCGTGCCATGCTACAACGAAAGCGGCTCAATTCCCATATTTTACAGAGAGCTCACAAAGGTGACGGACGAGCTTGATGCGGAGCGTGAGATAATATTCGTCGACGACGGCTCCTCGGACGATACGCTGTTCGTGATAAAATCGCTTGCCGCTCATGACGATACGGTTAAATATATTTCATTTTCGAGAAATTTCGGAAAAGAGGCGGCGATGTTTGCGGGACTTGAAGCGTCGACAGGTGATTACACCGCCATAATGGACGCAGATTTGCAGGATCCGCCCTCGCTTTTAAAGCAGATGTACGCCGATATACAAACCGGCGGCTATGACTGCGTTGCAACACGCCGTTCGACACGCAGCGGAGAACCGCCGCTCAGATCCTTTTTCGCAAAGCTGTTTTACAAGCTGATAAACAAAATATCCTCAACCGAAATCGTTGACGGAGCAAGGGATTTCAGGCTTATGACAAGGCAGATGACGGACGCAGTCCTGAGTCTTAAGGAATACAACCGCTTTTCAAAGGGAATTTTCAGTTGGGTAGGCTTTAAGACAAAGTGGATCTCCTACGACAACATCGAGCGTGCCGCCGGAGAAACAAAATGGAGTTTCTCCAAGCTTCTGCTTTACTCCATAGACGGAATAATGGCTTTTTCGTCCGCACCGCTGTCGATTGCGTCGGTATTGGGGCTTTTGTTCTGCCTTATCGCCATGGTGCTGATAGTTGTGATAATTACAAAAACGCTGATATGGGGCGATCCCGTTGCCGGGTATCCGTCAATGATGTGCGTGATATTCCTGCTTTCGGGAGTGCAGCTTTTCTCGATAGGAATCATAGGTCAGTATCTGTCAAAAACATACATGGAGTCAAAGGCAAGACCCATATATATAACACGTGAAACCAATATAAAATAAGGAATGTGCCGAATGAAAAAGAGTTTTTACAATATATCGTTTACAGTTCTGCTTATCGTTATTGCCGTATTGTACGGTGCGCTCATGTTCAGCGGCGCAGTATGGTATGACGAGGCATATTCGATGGCAATGATTCGCCTGAGCTTTTCGGACATATGCTCCGTAACGGCTCAGGACGTGCATCCGCCGCTGTATTATTTCATGCTTAAATGCTTTACCGCTCCGTTCGGGTACAGTCTGCTTGCGGCTAAGGTATTTTCCGTGCTGCCGCTTCTGCTTACAATGATACTCGGATACGTTAAGCTTTCGGACATCGTGAACAAAAAGTCGGGGCTTATCTTTGCGATGATGTTTTCGCTGCTGCCGATAATGACGATGTTCTCCGTTGAAATAAGAATGTACGGCTGGGCATCATTTTTCGTGACAGGCTGCGGACTGTTTGCGTATACGGCGCAGCGTGACGGCAAATTTTCGCATTTTGCCGTTTCGGCGGTATTTGCGGCAGCCGCCGCCTACACGCACTATTTTGCGCTTGTGTCTGCCGGGATAATATATGCAATTCTGCTTGCCGCCTGCATAAAAAAGCACAGACTAAAGCCGTTTTTCATTTCCGCCGCCGGTGCGGTGCTTGCATATCTTCCGTGGCTTGCGTCGTTTGTGTCGCAGCTTGCGGATAAGGTGGAAAACGAATACTGGATTGCTCCCATAACGCCATCCGTTATAGGGAATTATTTTAAGGTCTGGTTTAAATGCGGCGATTACACAGCGATTTACCTCACCGGCATAGCCGTAATTTTCGCCCTGTCGCTGACGGGACTTTTGATATGCAGAAACAAATCCTTAAAAACCGCCGCCCTTGCGGCTGCGTCTGTATTCGTGCTGACAAACCTAATCGGGATAGGCGCTTCACTTGCCGTAAGACCGGTATTTATAGAAAGATACGCTATCCCCGCACTTCCGCTTTTGCTCGCTGCGTGCGCCGCCGGACTATCGCTTATCGGCAAAAAAAGCCTGACGGTACTCATCGGCATATTTTTCGTACTCGGATTTACCGTTAATTACCCGTCTGCGGTACGAGAGGAGTATCACGCGTCCGAAATCACTCTCGAAAAATACCTCGATGATGCCGATTATGAGGCTTTGATATGCTATGTCGACTCGCATCTCTACGGAGTTCTGAGCTATTATGCGGACGATGCAGAGGTCTACAGGCCGAAGCTTTCAAAAGGCTCGCCGTTTAAAAATATCCACGCTCTGTCCGAGCTTGACACGGACAACTGCTGCTGGGCGGCGCTGTTCCTGCCAAAGGGTGCGGCAGTCCCGGATGAAATAGCCGCAGCGTTTAACGTAGATTACGTAAGGGAGATTTCAACCTATAATATACCCTGTGATATGTATAATCTATGGAAGTAAATTGAAGCATGAATCCCTCCACCGCCTGCGGCTGTCATATGCGCCGCTTGTTCAATGCTTCTTTTCCGCTGCAAAACAGCAACGAAAATCACATTACAATCCCGTCCTTATCATTACTATTCAATTATATTTATAAATTGTTGTTTATATGCTAATTCATAATGCATAATTCATAATTCATAATTGTTTCTGCATTATGAATTTGCCGCTAAACAATCATTTATAGCTGAATAGTAACGATGAGGACGGGATTTTTTAAATATTTTTTCAAAATCCCTTGACATTTTCTTTTATTTGTGTATAATATAATTATAACAATTGAATAAGTGTTCAAATGTTCAAATGTAAAAGGAGGGTATAATTATGAGAAGGAGTTACAAAATAGAGGTTGACTGTGCAAACTGCGCAAATCTTATGGAAGCGGCGGCAAAAAAGGTTGACGGAGTGAGAAATGCCGTGGTAAGCTTTATGTCGCTCAGAATGACGGTGGACTTTGAGGACGAGTGCGATCCGAATATCGTTATGAAACAGGTATTAAAGGCATGCCGCAAAATAGAGCCTGACTGCGAAATTTTCATTTAACAAGTGAGGTGCATTATCATGACAAGAAAGCAGAAAAAGCTTCTTATAAGAATTATCATTGCCGCCTTGCTGATGATAGGGATTTACTTCCTTCCCATCGGCGGAACGCTGCGCTTTATTGCGTATCTCATACCGTATCTGATAATCGGATACGACATACTTTTAAAGGCGGCAAAGGGAATTATCAACGGACGTATTTTTGATGAAAACTTTCTTATGGCTGTCGCAACGGTCGGAGCGATTGCTCTTGCCGCCGGCAAAAGCGGCGAATACACCGATGCAATAGCCGTGATGCTGCTTTATCAGACGGGCGAGCTGTTCCAAAGCTGTGCCGTGGGAAAAAGCCGCCGCAGCATAGGCGAGCTTATGGATATACGTCCCGACTATGCGAACACGGAGCGTGACGGACAGCTTGTGCGTGTTTTCCCGGAGGAGGTCGAAACGGGCAGTATAATCGTTGTGCGCCCCGGTGAGCGAGTTCCGATAGACGGAATTGTTACGGAGGGACGCTCCGAGCTGAATACCGCCGCACTTACCGGTGAAAGTCTGCCGAAAAGCGTCGGTGAGGGTGACGAGATAATCAGCGGATGTATCAACATGAGCGGCGTGCTGAAAATCCGCACAACGAAGGAGTTCGGACAGTCAACCGTTTCAAAAATTCTCGATTTGGTCGAGAATGCAAGCTCCAAAAAATCAAAATCGGAAAATTTCATCTCGAAATTTGCACGTGTTTACACTCCGATAGTCTGCTGCTGTGCGCTTGCGCTTGCGGTTCTGCCGCCTGTTTTACGGCTTGCTTTGAGCCTTGCGCCGGATTGGGGCACATGGATTTATCGTGCGCTTACGTTCCTTGTAATAAGCTGCCCTTGTGCGCTTGTTATCAGTATTCCTCTGAGTTTTTTTGCCGGGATAGGCGGTGCGAGCCGTGCGGGAGTGCTTGTTAAGGGTTCAAATTATCTTGAAACACTTGCACGCACGAAATATATGGTATTCGACAAAACAGGAACGCTTACACAGGGCGTGTTTGAGGTGAACGGAATACACCACAACGAGCTTGAAAACGAAAAGATAATAGAGTATGCCGCACTTGCAGAGAGTGCCTCACCTCATCCGATAAGCAAAAGTCTGCAAAAAGCCTACGGAAAGCCGGTTGACTCGGCGAGAGTGTCGGACATACGTGAAATAAGCGGCTGCGGAATTACGGCAGTCGTTGACGGAGAGGCTGTCGCTGTCGGAAACGGCAGACTGATGGAGTCTCTCGGCATTGAATATATCCCATGCCGCTCTGCCGGTACCGTGGTGCATATAGCGATAGGCGGCAGATATGCCGGTCACATACTCATCTCGGACGCAGCAAAGCCTCACGCAAAGCAAGCGGTTGAGGATTTGAAAAAAGCGGGAATCGAAAAAACCGTTATGCTTACAGGCGACTTAAAATCGGCTGCCGAGCAGACGGCGGCGGAGCTTGGCATAGACGAGGTTCACAGCGGACTTCTGCCGGAGGATAAGGTCGCAAGAGTAGAGGAGCTGCTTGCCTCAAAGCCGAAAAAGGCTGCGCTTGCGTTTGTCGGTGACGGAATAAACGATGCACCCGTTCTTTCGAGAGCGGACGTAGGCATAGCCATGGGCGCAATCGGATCTGATGCAGCTATCGAGGCTGCCGACGTTGTTCTTATGGACGACGATCCGCTGAAAATCGCAAAGGCAATCAAAATCGCAAGAAAGTGCATGAGAATTGTTATGCAGAATATCATTTTTGCACTTGGAATAAAGCTTATATGCCTTATACTCGGAGCGGTCGGCATTGCGAATATGTGGCTTGCGGTGTTTGCCGATGTTGGGGTTATGATTATTGCCGTACTGAATGCCGTGCGAGCCATGTTTACAAAATAAAACAAAAACCGCCGGGGTTTGCATCGGGTTCCTAAGGACAGTTGATAGGGACACGAGCATTGCGAGGTAAGAAGATGAGGAAAACTCAGTAAAATGGGTTTTCCTCTTTTCTTTTTTATCCGCACATTCGTCAAAGGAAAAGCCTTCTGATAAAATAAAGATACAAATTTTAAAGGAGGCGTTAATGCTATGAAAGAAAAGA
>JAXDRV010000127.1:0-4636 GCA_034090805.1 Clostridia bacterium | reverse complement strand
TGTGTTTGGATTTATTACCGTATCTATGCATGGTCTTACTGTGCGTTCCATTGGCATAAAGCGAGCAGAGTTTAATATAGGTCTTACAAACCTTGTTTATAACTTTTGCAGATATACTATTTTAAAACGAAAAGAGGTGTGCATGGGATAACTATGCCCAAATGAGAATAATTCTGAATATTTAGGGCTTATCCTCCCTGAATATTTAGCGAGAATCAATGGCAATTGGCTATTTCTTGCCTTGATTTTTGAAAAATTAATCGAAATAGCAAAATATTATAATTGGGAATCAATTTTTAGAGGTTCCCTTAAGGAGAACAGAGATGGATAGAATAATTTATGACTGCGATACCTACGATTATTGGTGCAGCGAGGAAGATTACAGCGGAAAAAGTAATAAAAAATATGGGGCTTTTGTTGAAGATAATAGTGCATACCGTATAGACACAAAGGATACACCAAGACCATGGCTTAACTATTTGTGCAATGACAAAATTGCATCAGTTATTTCTAACACAGGTATGGGTTTCTTTTGGTATAAGACCTCGCTTTTGAGAATTACAAAATATGACCATATGATTGATTATCAGCCAAGAACTTTTAAAGATGGACGGGATATATTGATTGAAGATACAGAAACCGGCAAGACAATAAATGTATTCAGAGATGCTGATGATATAATTTGTGTACATAAACCCGGAATGTCAAAAATTACAGCTAAAATATCAGGATTTACGATTAATCTGGAACTTATAGTGCCTAAAGACGACGCCGGGGAGTGCTGGAATGTTTCGGTAAAATCGGATACGCAAAGGAAAATAAAAATTTCTTTCAAACAAATATGGTCAGTAGCAAGATTTGGAATACACACGGCAGAGGAGGGCATACCTTATGTATCGGTGCCCGGCAAAAATCAAACCGTTACGAAATTTGAAAACGGCGTAATGCTTCATACGGATAATCCTGAATTGCCGGTTGAGCTTTGGTGTGGCTTTATTTCGCCCCAATGCCGAAAATCCGTAATTTCAGAGGAAAGAGAATTGCGTAAAGACGGAAATTGTTTTATATTTCCGACAGCGGAATTGTACGATGAGATAGAAGTTGAGGAAAATAAGGAATACCAATATAATATTTTCTCATTTGCTGAGGAAAATAAACAAATCTTTGACGGCTTGTGCGATAGATATATTCAATGCAGTGAATTTGAAAAGCAAAAGGAAGAAACCGCAAAAATGTGGGAGGAGCTGTTAAGGTATCCGTCATGCTCCTTGCCCGATAAAAATATAGAGATGTTTCTGAATGTATGGCTGAAAAATCAGATATTTACTACATTCCGATATGTTCGTTCGGGTTATATCGGCTATCGTGACACTATCCAGGATTCATGGGGATATACTCTGATAGAACCCATAAAAGTAAGAAATCAAATTCTTAAAACGCTATCGTTTATGAAAAGCGATGGATCTTGTCCGAGAAATTTTTCGCCGTTCGGGAAAAATGACAGGCACGATTTAAGAAACACAATGGATTCCGCAACGTGGATAGGAATGTGTATAAATGACTATATAGCGGAAACAGGTGATAGGGATATATTAAATGAAAAAATCCCATATCTTGATTCCGAGGTGGAGGAAACCGTTCTTGAACATATTTCCAAGGCGATGGATTTGCTTTACAAAATGAGAGGAAAAGACGGTTTTTGTCTTGTGGCAGACGGTGACTGGAACGATGCCATTGAAGGTATAAGCCAAAACGGTCCGGCAGTTTCAATCTGGCTGACCATGGCATTTTATTATGCTCAGAAACAGCTTGCAGAGGTTTACTCGGCAGTGGGATATGATGACATCACAGAAAAATATAAGGAGAGAAACGAAGAACTATATAATGCTATACGTAATTACGGATGGGACGGCGAGTGGTACAAGTATGCAATAAGCGGAAATGGCGAAGCTGTTGGCTCAAAGAAAAATGAAGAAGGAAAAATTCACTTAAATTCAAATACATGGGCAATATTTACAGAAATAGCCGATAAGGAACAGTCAGATAAGATTTTTGCTTCCATTGATAAATATTTAGATACGTTTGTCGGTCCTGCACTTCTTGCACCGCCCTACAGAAAAAAGCCATGTAGCGTAGGACGCATTGTAAACCTTGAACCGGGAACATTTGAAAACGGAAGCGTATATCAGCACGCCGTATGCTTCTATATTTTTGCGCTTTTAAAAGTCGGCAAATATGACGAGGCATATAATACCTTTAAAAAGCTTCTTCCCACAAACCCGGAAAATTTTGATTCCAGGAGAACTTCCGAGCCATATTGCATGGGAAATTTCTACTGTGGACCGTCTCACAAACGGGCAGGACAAAACTTTTTTACATGGTTTACAGGAAATCCGGCATGGCTTTTAAGAGCCGGATTTGATGAAATGATCGGTGTAAAGGCAACTTTTAACGGACTGAGAATTGAACCGAAGGTTCCAAAAACATGGAACAGCTTTGCAATGGTAAGAAAGTTCAGGGGTACTGAATATCATATTAAATTTGAAAGAAACGATACAAAGGGAATATGGGTTAACGGTGATAAGTGTGCCTCCAATATTTTGCCGATTAGCAAATGTTGTTTGGCAGAGGTAGTGGTAAAATTTTAAGGTTTATGAGGATTGATAAAATGAATTTGAATGAATACACAAACAAAGTAAAAGGCTGTTTTTGCGGCAAAAATATCGGAGGAACTCTCGGAGCACCATTTGAATGTAAACGCGGCGTGTGGGATTTGGAATTTTATACAACAGATATGTCAAACGGTGTTTTACCGAATGATGACCTTGATTTACAGCTTGTGTGGCTTAACGCTTGTGAGGCATATGGTGGGAATGTTAATTCAGAAATATTGGCGGATTATTGGATTGCCTATATAGCCGGCGACTGGTCGGAATACGGAGCGTGCAAAAACAATTTACGTGCAGGATTGCTGCCTCCATTTTCGGGAATGTATTGCAACCATAATAAGAACAGCTGCGGGGCGTTTATTCGCAGTGAAATATGGGCGTGCCTTATGCCGGGCAACCCCGCAAAGGCGGTGCGTTATGCTTTGGAGGATGCAATATGCGACCATTCGGATGAAGGCGTTTATGCGGAAATTTTTTGTGTGGCGGTTGAAAGCGCAGCGTTTGTCGAAAACAGAACCGACGAGCTTATTGAAATCGGACTTTCATATATACCAGAGGACTGCGCGGTGGCAAAAGCGGTCAAGTTGGTGCGTGAATGCTTTGAGAAAAATATGGACTGGAAAGAGGCAAGACACAGGCTATTGACGGAGATTCCTTGTTCCTTTGGTATGTATGACGGTTATGAAGACAGGGAAAAAGAGGATATACCGGTGGGCGAGCTTGGTTTCGATGCTCCGGCGAATATTGGCATTATCCTGATAGGATGGCTTTGGGGCAGAGGTGATTTCGGCAAGAGTATTTGTATCAGTGCAGGCTGCGGAGAAGACGCTGACTGTACAGCTGCGACACTTGGTTCGATTCTCGGAATTATAGGAGGAAGCGACAGTATTTCGGATACGTGGAAAAAACCGATAGGCGATGAAATCAAGACAATATCTGTAAATTTGACAAATGATGTAATCAGAATCCCGAAAACGGTAACGGAACTGGTGGAAAGAATAATCAGTTTACGATCGATTTTTGCGGGACAAGAATCTGACGCTTTAAGAATGACAAGTTGCAAGACAGGCATTTTTTCGCATAGCTGTTTCTTAGATGATTTGGAAATCAGAATGCGCGGAATAAAAAGAGAAAATACGCTGCTTGAAGTCATATTAAGCTATGACGAACCGGAAATAACCGATACGAAGCAGATAAAATTATATGTTAGAAATAAATTGAAAATGCAGCAATGGATTCGCATACGCTTGTATACCGATGATGGATTGGAATTGATGCAAGGAAATGATTGTGAGTATTGTATCGACCAGTTCCACGGAGGAACAGCGATCAGTACACTGCAAACAGAAATAGTATGCAACGGAAGCTCCAAAGGAAGATATGAAGGAGTAATAGAAATAACCTCAATAGGAAGATCGGAAAGAATGTATTTTCCTATTTTATTGATTAATCGCAAAGTGAATAACAGAAGTGACGAGATGTAAAAGCTGTTATAATAGAATTAATAAGGGAATCAAATGAAATTTTTGTTAAGATAACATGCCGTTCGGCAGAGACATGTTTCTACCGAACGGCATTTATTTATGTGAAAAGCTAATGAAAGGCTTTACACCGAAAACCGAATTTAAAATTGAGACATTTCTATGTGAGGTTCATTCAAACTAACAAAAAAATTTGTTATAATAAATATAGGAGTAATACATATCTATGGATAAAGTGCTGTGAAAAGTCAAGTAAAATGTACAACTTTTCGCCAGAAAATGTACAAGTAATCCTTCGCCAGAAAGTGTACAAGTCACTGGGTGATGGATTTCCTGTGTGACAGGCGGGTTTGTCAAGTAAAGTGTGTAAGTTTTTTTGCTCATATTTAAATTTTGTTAATTATGCATGCTTTTTATATTGTAAATCGGTACTTTTAACGTATACGATAATATAGCTTTTATGCCGCGAAAGTCACTTGACAATGA
>JAXDRV010000126.1:0-17456 GCA_034090805.1 Clostridia bacterium | reverse complement strand
ACTACTTATCCGATAGATGTTGAAATCACCGATTATGGCGAGCTTCTGCCGGGTATGAACATAACTGCCGAGATAGTTGTCCAGGAGGTCAAGAATGCTCTTGCCGTTCCCGTAAGCAGCCTGCAAAGAGGCAATGTTGTTTACGTCAAGGGTGAAAAGACAGACGAGAACGATAAAGCGCCGGACGGATATATGTCCGTTAAGGTTGAAACGGGAATAAACGATGAGGATTACATAGAAATCAAGTCCGGACTCACCGAGGGTCAGGAGCTTAAGGGCATTGACATCAAAGAGGATAACATCATGGAGCAGATGATGCAGGGCGGCGGACCTCCGGGAATGATGGGAGGTAGCGCACCCGGCGGAGGAGCATCCGGCGGCGGACGAAACGGCGGTGGCGGCGCACCGGGCGGAGGAGCACCCGGCGGTGGCGGCGCACCGAGATAAGGAGGTTTGATATTTATGCCTCCATTGGTTGAGCTTAAGGACATATATAAGATATATCAAATGGGAGATACCGAGGTACACGCTCTTGACGGTATTTCCATGACGATAGAAAAGGGAGAATTTGTTGCTATTGTAGGACAGTCGGGAAGCGGTAAGTCCACCTGCATGAATATAATCGGCTGTCTTGACGTTCCGACAAAGGGAACGTATAGGTTAAACGGTAAGGATATAAGCAAATACACCGATGATGAGCTTGCGGGAGTGCGGAATAAGATGCTGGGATTTATATTTCAGCAATACAATCTGCTGCCCAAGCTCACCGTTGAGGAAAACGTGGCTTTGCCGCTGCTTTACGGAGGATTTAGCGATAAAGAGCAAAAGCGCAGGGCGAATATTGCTCTGAAGAAGGTAGGACTTGAAACGAAGGGCAAAAATCTGCCGACACAGCTTTCGGGAGGTCAACAGCAGAGAGTGTCAATTGCACGTGCGCTTGCCGGAGATCCTTCGGTAATTCTTGCAGACGAGCCTACGGGAGCACTTGATTCGCGAACAGGTCGTGAGGTGATGTCGTTTTTGCAAAATATCCACAAGGAGGGCAACACGATTGTACTCATAACGCACGACAACTCGATAGCCGCACAGGCGGAGAGAATTGTGCGTATTACGGATGGGCGCATAGTCTATGACGGACCCGCCTCAGGCGACAGAATAGTCGCCATGCAGGACAGAGCAGGGGAGGCTGAGTCGTAATGGGTATAAGAAAGTGCTTTTCAATGGCGATTTCGAGTATTTTAAGCTCAAAAATGCGCTCATTTTTGACGATGCTCGGAATTATAATAGGTATAATGGCGGTTATAGTGCTTGTCAGTCTGATGAACGGACTTACCGGACAGGTAACCGATACATTTCAGGAAATAGGAACGACAAGCATAAACGTTTCAATCCGTTCACGTTCGGCGACAAAGCAGCTAAAGCCGGAGGACGCATTTGCGTTTGTTGAGGAAAACAGCAGCTATCTTTCAAATGTATCGCCGAATATCGTCATCAGCGCAGAGCTTAAGGCATCGGGCTATGATGATACGATAACGGCATCATCTGCTGCGGGAGTTGCGGAGATGTACGCAGATATGAAGCAGCTTGTTGTGGAGCATGGAAGGTTTTTGCAGTTTGTTGATATTGACCGCGCACAGAAGGTCTGCGTTATCGGAACTTACGAGGCGCAGGAGCTTTTCGGCGGGAATGCGCTCGGACAGAATATAAAAATCAACGGTCAGCTGTTTAAGGTTGTCGGAGTTTTGGAGGAAAAAGAGGATTCAAGCTCCGGCTCTGCCGATGACTGTATATATATTCCGTATACGACAGCTCAGCGCATGAACGGCTCAAGCGTTGTCAGCAGCTATCTTTTTACGGCGGTAGACGAGGACGGAGTAACGACTGCGACCTCTATCCTTAAGGATTTTCTGCTGAAAAAGATAGGCGATGAGGATTACTATAATGTAATATCCATGATGTCTATGATAGATATGATGACGGAAATGATGGACACCATGGAGGCGGTGCTTGTTGCGATTGCGGGAATATCGCTGCTTGTCGGCGGCATAGGAATAATGAATATCATGCTCGTGTCGGTAACGGAGCGAACGAGGGAAATCGGTATCAGAAAATCCCTCGGCGCAAGGCAGAAGCACATAATGACGCAGTTTGTCATAGAGGCGGCAACGGTAAGCTGCATAGGCGGGATAATAGGTATAATTCTTGGGGTTCTGCTGTCTGCTGTCGGTGGAAAGCTGCTTAATATTGATGCGGCGCCGTCCGTCGGTGCGGTTATAATATCGTTTACAATATCCGCCGGTATAGGTGTGGCTTTCGGATTCCTGCCGGCAAGAAAGGCTGCAAGGCTGAACCCGATTGATGCTTTAAGATATGATTAATGCGACGTATAAAGGAGTCAAGGCTATATGAAAATATTTAAAAAAATAACGGCTGTTTTGCTGTCGGCGGTTACTGCGTTTTCCGTATCGGCTTTTGCCGCATGGGATACGGAGGAGAATGTGCTGTCGCTGCTTAACGGACTGAAAATAATGGAGGGTGACGGAAACGGCAATTATCGGCTTGACGATTACGTGTCGAGAGGTGAATTTGCCAAGGTTGCGGCCGCTGCGTCGCCGGTTAAGGATACCGTTGCGGTCGGACTGAAAATTTCACCCTTCAAGGACGTAAAATACACCGACTGGTTTGCGCCGTATGTGCAGGCAGCGGTAAGCGGCGGCTTATGCGAAGGATATATAGACGGAACGTTTCGCCCCGAAAACACCGTGACGTACGAGGAGGCAATAACGATGCTCCTGCGTGCGCTGGGATATACGGATCAGGATTTCGGAGTTTCGTGGCCGTACGGTCAAGTCGGAATGGCGCAGAATCTTGAAATGACAAAATACGTCAATGCCTCGATAGGCGAACCTCTCACACGCGGACAGGTGGCAAGGCTTGTGTATAATACTCTTAACACAAAGCAGAAAAGCGGCATAAAGCTGATAACGATTTTCGACTGCACCGTAACCGAGGGCGCAACGATAATCGCCTCACATAATGAGGATTCCTCACTCGGAACCGATAAAATATACACTACTGTCGGAATACTTGAAATCAATGACAATTTCAACAGTGACTACATCGGCAGACAGGGAGATATAGTCGTTAAAAACGGAGATGATTTTGTATCATTTACGCCGAGGGAGCAAAGCGTGGAAGAATATACCGTTACAAATGTAATAGGAAAGGATTTGATTTTAGACAGTCAGATTCTCGATATTAACGAAAACACCACAGCATACTTTAAATCCCAGGCAATGACCTACGGAACGATTGCGCAGAAGGCGTCAAAGGGCGATAAGGTCAGAATTGTCAGAAGCTCGGCAGGGTCGGTTGACTGCGTGCTGCTGTCGCAGGGCGGCGGCTCGGAGGGGAAAAACAACCTTGACAGATACGTAATTTATTCCTTGCTTGACAATGCCGTTATCTGCTACAAAAACGGAGCATTCCGTCAGATTGATGTTAAGGATACCACAACCTGCTATAGGGACACATTGCAAAGTACATACGGTACCATCAAGAACGAGATGGAAATGGGAGATATTCTGTACGTTAAGATGAACGGCAGTACGGTTGATTATGTAAGCTATGAAAAGGGCAGCATGGAGGGACCTGTCAAGGTGACCTCGTCCTCGTGGATGTCGCAGTTTGAAACCGATTCGTCAACGCAGATCATGCGTGACGGAAACAAGGTTTCGCAGTCGGCGATTCTCACGAATGATATAGTTTATTTCTGCAAGGATCTTAATATGGTGCTTGCGTATACCGATAAGGTTACGGGAATTTACGAATCAGCCTCGCCCTCGAAGGATGCTCCGACAAGCATCAAGCTTTCGGGCAAGGAATACAAGGTGGAGAGCGTTGAGGCATTCAATGCGCTGTCCTCAAGCGGAAGTTTGAAGATAGGCGATACAATCACGCTCCTGCTCGGCAGAAACGGCGATGTTGCCGGAGTGCTGGGAGCGGGGGAGAATACCGAAACGACAAAGGTCGGCTATGTGATCGGCAGCGGAACAAAGACCTTTACAAACAGCCTCGGTCAGGAGTACACGGGCTTTTATGCAAAGCTTGTCGGTACGGACGGTGCTGAGGGTGAATATGAGGTTAAGAGCAATGCCGATGCATATGTCGGAAAGGTCTGCAAAATCAGCTTTAAGGGCGGCGAGGGCAGCCTTACAAGCGTATCCTCTGCCGGAGGAGTAAGCGGTACGGTTTCGTCGTCTGATATGAAGATAGGCAGCACAAAGCTTGACGAAAACGTTAAGATACTTGACGCTGTTTTGGCAGGGACTTATGATTCCGCAGCTTGCAGGCGCATATATCCGCAGCGCCTTGACGGAATCACAATAAATTCATCAAATGTGCTTTACTGTGCAAAGAACTCCGCAGGTGAAGTAACCGATTTGATACTCAAGGATGTTACCGGAGATGCGTACAGCTACGGTATTATAACTGCCAAAAAATCAGGTATGGAAACTGCAAGCGTGTTTACGATTAACGTGAACGGTTCGGTTATGTCATACAGCGGCGGCGAAACTCTTGCATCACGCACACCCGTTAAGGTATTTGTGGGTGCTAACGGTACGGTGCAGACGGTAAGAGATTTAAAGAGCTATTCGTCGGTAACCTCACTGTCGCATACGGCGGCGGTGGTGAACGGCTCGTCGTATACCCTCAGTGACAGCGTTATTGTATACAGGATTGACAGATCGTATAATGTAATGAAGATAACGCTTGATGACGCAATAAACGGTGATTATCGTATAACGGCATATTACGATAAGCCGGAAAGCGAGGGCGGAAGAATAAGAGTTATTACGGTACAGGATAAGTAAAAACAAAGGAAGCATCGGTCAAAGACCGATGCTTCTTGACTTTATGTGTTGTTGTGTGCAGCGCTGTCAGCAACAGGGGTTGCAGGGCGGCTCATGCTCGCAGCAGCAATCATGATCGTTACCGCCGCAGAAATTGCAGCCTCCGCAGCAAACAACAAGCACAATAATAATTAAAATCCAGATCCACTGGCTGTCGGAATTAGATCCTCCGAATAATCCCATGATTAAAACCTCCTTTTGCATGGTCTACAGTATACTATGCTTGAGGAGGTTTTTTTGTTACTGTTTTGATACTTCTGTTTCGTGGAAAACGTACACGCCGTCGGGTGATTTATATGCGTAGAGCATTATTTTCGGTTTGCCCAAACGCTTTATAAATGTCATATATCCCTTTGGAGTTGCCTCTATGGGCGAGTAGACGGCACCGGGATAATGAGCGTCAACATACCTCGAAACTGCGCTGTGCTGTTCACGAAAACGAGGCTTGTTAAATATTCCTTTTCCCGTAACCGCACTGTAAACGCCTGCCGCAGCTGCCGAGGCGAGCAAGAACATATTGCGTTTTTTCATGCTTACAATCATTCCTTTCCGATACATTTACCTGTGATATTCGTTGTATACCTCACGCTTTGGCAGACCACGATCTGCGGCGGCTTTTTTTATTGCGTCCTTGGAGCTTTCGCCGTCTGTGATGTATTTGTCAACGTGCTCCGCAACGGTCATATCCTGCCACCATGACTGTTCGTTATCCGCTGCGGGGGATTTTGCACCCTCAACAACAAGCACATATTCACCCCTTGGCGAAACCTCCCTGTAATACTCAACAGCCTCGCCTATCGTCATGCGCAGGACTTCCTCGTGTATTTTGGTCAGCTCCCGTGCAAGTGCGATTTTCCTGTCTGCGCCGAAATATTTTTCCATATCGGCAAGAGTATTGCGCAGCTTGTGGGGGGCTTCGTAAAAGATGAGCGTGTGAGTATCGTTTTTGATACTTTCAAGATGCTCCGCACGGTGACGCTTGTTCACCGATAAAAATCCCTCAAAAGCGTATCTTGCAGCGGAAAGCCCGGAAAGAATAAGCGCATTTATTCCGGCAACAGGACCGGGAACTGAGGTGACCGTTATGTTGTTTTCGATGCAAAGCCGCACAAGCTCCTCGCCCGGATCGGATATGGCGGGAGTGCCTGCGTCGCTGACTTGGGCGATGTTTTTGCCCTCCTTTAAAAGACGGACTATATATTCGCCCTTTTCCTGCTTGTTGTGCTCATGGTAGCTGGTGAGAGGCTTTGAAATGCCGAAATGATTCAAAAGCTGAAGCGTGCGGCGTGTGTCCTCTGCGGCTATCATATCCACCGAGCCTAAAATTTCAAGACATCTTGCGCTCACATCACCCAGATTCCCTATCGGCGTGGCGCATAAATATAATGTTCCAAACATATTAACCTCTGTTATATATTTTATCTGTTTCTTCGGAATAATTTCCGTTTTCATCAAATATGTAAAGCTGCTTCATCAGCCGCAGCTCCTCGCCGCCTTGGTACATTCCCTCGATAAGAAGCAGATTCGGCTCCTTGCCCGGTCTCGGCGCAACAAACCGCAGCCGTTTCGGCTCAACGGAGTATTTGCGCATAAGACAGATAATATCGGCAAGACGTGACGGACGGTGAACCATGTACAGCCTGCCCTTTGGAATGAGCAAGTCCGCACTTACTCTGATAACGTCCTCAAGCGTGCAGAGAATTTCATGACGTGAAACCGCAACGGAATCCGAATTGTTAGTTATCGCTGCGCTGCTTTTCATGTACGGAGGATTGCACGTTATTTTGTCAAATGAACTTTTGCCGTATATTTCCGCAGCGTTTTTCAAATCGCCGCACGTAATATGCACCCTGTCCGAAAGACCGTTGTATTCAACGCTGCGCTGTGCCATGTCGGCAATATCGGACTGTATTTCAAGTGCGCATATATCGGGGGTTTTTGTTTTTGCGCTAAGAAGTATGGGAATAATTCCTGTTCCCGTGCATAAATCAAGCGTATGCCTTGAGCTTGTAGCCTTTGCAAAATCCGCAAGCAAAACTGCGTCAACTCCGAAACGGAATCCGCTCTTTTTTTGGAAAAGGAACAGACCGTTAAGCTGCAAATCATCAAGCTGCTCATCAGACCTCGGCTGCATTATTTATCGATAACGGCAAAGCTGATTTCGCCCATTGCCGCAACCTGACCTTCAACGGTTGCCTTGACATTTGCCTTGCCCATTCCGTGGCGGTAGGTGACAAGCTCTGCGTTAAGCTCAAGCACATCTCCGGGGATAACCTGCCGTCTGAATTTGAAGTTGTTTATTCCTGTGAAAACACCTATTTTGCCCTTGTTTTCCTCCATACCGAGAAGCAGAACCGCTCCGACCTGTGCAAGAGCCTCGGTGATAAGCACTCCGGGCATTATCGGCTTGCCGGGGAAATGACCCTGGAAAAACTGCTCGTTCATCGTTACGTTTTTGATTCCCTTTATCGACTTGCCCTCCTCGATTTCCACAATTCTGTCTACAAGCAGAAACGGGTATCTGTGGGGAAGGATGTTCTGAATTTCTGTAATATCCAACATTTTTAATTTCTCCTTTTTATTATATGTGTAGGTTAGGTGGGCTGCCGCCCCCCTATAACCCCCTGCTGCGGCTGACATCAGCTTTACTTGGGGAATTTGAGATATTTTCGCCTGTCTTTGGCTCAGACATCCTCGCTGTCGCTCGGAACTCGCCAAAGGTCAATCGAAAACATTTCAAATTCCCAAACTGACATTTTAAATTACCTAATGATGTGTGTAGGTTAGGTGGGCTGCCGCCCCCTATAACTCCCTGCTGCGGCTGACATCAGCTTTACTTGGGGAATTTGAGATATTTTCGCTTGTCTTTGGCTCAGACATCCTCGCTGTCGCTCGGAACTCGCCAAAGGTCAATCGAAAACATCTCAAATTCCCGGGGGAGTTTTTGTTCGTGTGGTAAATTATCAAGGTCTGATAAACATACAGAACCCTCCGGGGATTTGTGAGTGTTTTTGAGTTTGTTCAGACGAGTTCCCGAACGAAGTGAGGGATGTCTGAGTCTGAATAAAATCAAAAATACTCACAAATCCAAAGCACACTACTCTCGTATATATGCCTTTTTATGGAATATGTGCGTTGTGTCCGTTACGGTGTCTATGCTGTCGAGTGCAATTGACGCTCCCTTGACAACGCAGTTGACAATATCCTCGGCACGTGTGCATTTAACACCGACAGCTTCCTCAATTCTGCGGTCAAGACCGTGTATGAGTGAGCCGCCGCCTGTCAGTATTATTCCGTCCTCGATAATATCGCCGTGCAGCTCCGGAGGTGTTTCTTCAAATACCTCCTTTATGCGCTCGTTGATATTGTATACAAAATCTTCAAATATTCCGCAGATGTCGGAGGACGAAACGGTGACCGAACGGGGAAGTCCGGAAACGGCGCAAAGCCCCTTTGCCGTGCAGAAAAGCTCATTTTCACGCTTGACTACCGTACCTATTTCATGCTTCATGCGCTCCGCGGTGCGAGGGCCGATATAAAGCTTGTAGTGGCGTCGCATATGCCGCTCTATCGCTTCGGTAAATTCGTCGCCGGCGATTTTCAGCGAACGGCTCACGACAATGCCTCCGAGTGACAGCACCGCAATGTCCGTCGTTCCGCCGCCGATGTCGACAACAAGCGTTCCTTTCGGACGTGATATGTCAAAGCCCGCGCCCAATGCCGCCGCAACAGGCTCTTCTATTATATATACGTCCTTTGCGCCCGCCTCACGAGCCGCCTCGATAACGGCTCTCTGCTCAACGTCCGTAACTCCGCTCGGAACGCACATCATGATCCTTGTATGCCCGGACGTTCTCGGCATTATTCGCCGTAGAAAAATTTTTATCATTTCCTTTGCAAGCGTAAAGCTTGAGATAACACCGTCACGCAGAGGTCTTACCGCCTGAATAAACGGCGGTGTTCTGCCGAGCATTTCGAGAGCGGAGCTGCCTGCGGCGCAAACCTCATTTGTCTGAGTGTTGACGGCAATTACAGTAGGCTCGTTTAAGACGATGCCCTTTTTTTTGATATATACCTGCATTGTGGCTGTGCCGAGATCAATGCTTATATCGCTGTTGAACATAAACGTATCCTTTCGTATGCTATGTGGTAGGGCATTTTTGCCCGCTGATAACATTATACAACATATTCTTGCGTAACTCAATACTTTTAATGCAAATTAAGGATTTTTTGTGCATTTTTGTACATTATATTATCAATATCACCCTGCTCAAGCTCTAAGCTGCGGACATATTCCGCACTCTTTCCCTGAGCCTCCCACGGCGAATCGGTGGCAAAGAGGATTTTTTCCGAGCCGTGGTTTTTGATTATCCTGATAAGCTGACTGCGCTCAATGAAAAATACGGTGTATGCCGTATCAAGCAGAATAGGTGTCCCGACAAGATATTTTTCAACGTTGTCCCAATCCTGCCAGCCGCCGAGATGGGCAGCTATGATTTTATCGCCCTTTACGTATTCAAGCACGTGCGACAGCCTTTCGGGTGCGCAGTGAACCGGCGGAGCGACGCCTATGTCGTTGCCTGCGTGGAGAACGGTATATAGGCCTAAATCCTCGCATTTTTTGAGGATTTTTATACATTCGGGACTGTCTATATATGATTGCTGATATTCCGGATGCAGCTTAATTCCCAAAAGTCCCGCCGCTTTGATCCCTTCGAGGATTTCTTCGGCGTTTTCCTGTGACGGATGGAGCGAACCGAATGAAAATATCCCGTCATGACCGTTGATTTCGGCGGCGAATTTGTTTATTGTGTTCGTCTGATGCGGCGCTGTCGCAATCGGCAGAACAACGGAAACGTCTATGTTGTTTTCCGTCATGGATTTTTTTAAATCATCGAGCGCACCGCCGATTACTGCGTGTCCCTCGTAAATATTAAGCCGTGCAATGTTTTCCTCGAGAGCTTCGATTGTACGTTTCGCTATTTTGTCGGGGAATATATGCGTGTGAAAATCTATTATCATTGTTACTCCTTTCAGTTATGTCAAAAAAAGCACAGACCGATACATATCTGTCTGCGCTTTGGTTTTAATATGGTGTAAATGCGTTCATTACGGCTTCGATCTTATCGTCCGCATTGTCGGGGTGGGAAATGATAAACGCTATTACATGGTCGTCCTTTTTGCGCACACAATACAGTATGTTGCCCTGCTCGGACGAGATTTTCATCGTCGTGTACTCATGCCCCGCAATTGTTGCGTAAAGCGGGGTTTCGTCTATCTCTGCTCCGATTGACCTGTACGTTGCCGCAACGTTGCCGAGGTAATTCAGCTCATCATAATCCGCCTTGTTTCCGTCAACGCTGACAACCACCTGCATCTGTTCGTCCTTGTTTATTATGATTGCCTCATAGCGCAGGTATTTCTGACCTTCGTTATCACTTGCGGCGAACAGCTCATTCTGCTTGTTTATGAAATCCTCCGCTGCGAGAGTATAGCCGTTGGGTGTTGTGAATTTCACTCCGATATATGCGCTTTCAAACGTATTGCCGCTGATTTTTCCCGGTGCGTATTCCTTGACCTCGTTTGAAACATACACATCGGTCGGACCGTCCGCACCGCCGATTGAGGCACTGCCGGAGTTTTCGGAATTGCTTGCCGGACTGTCCGTTGCCGCTGCATCGTCCGAATCGATTCTCGAATGAGATTTTGCCTCCTCAAGTACCTTCGTCTGTGCGTCCGAGGTGCTTGCCTCCTCAAGAGCCGACTTTTTTTTCTCCTTTTTGCAGGAGGTAACCGAAACGCACAACGCTGCGGTTAAAGTAAGCATAACGCATTTTTTAAAGAAATTTTTATTCAATATGAACACCCCCGTAACACCATGTATACTAATATATATTATATCACCGTAAAAATACAATGTCAACAATTTTCGGTTCGAATGTCAAATATTTTTGAACATACGAATAAATTCATATCTCACAATCGCCGTCAATCGTAAAATACGGGGGATATTCCTTGTCCTCGTCCGAAATGTATTCGAGCAAAACATCACCGTCATTGTCCTCAAGCTCGTCAAAGCCCATCATTTTATATGTGATGTACATGATTCTGTTTCTGTCGGTCGTTTTAAATTCGGCAAACAGCCGCTTGCCCAGCTTCTTTTTAAGGCGGGCGAGGTATATGAGTATCGCAGAGCCTACGCCTCTCGACATAACACGGCAGCTCATAAGCAGCAGCTTTATTCTGAGTGAGTCCGTGTTTTCGACGAGGATAAGACCGATTTTGCCGTAGTCGCCGAAACGGTCGGTTAGCTGAGCAATGAGAAATATATGCTCCGCCGAATCGATAAACCCTTTCAGCTCATCGTAGGAATACGTGTAGCCGGTGGAGTTCAGTTGATGTGTTCGGACGGTAAGCTCATATGCACGCTGCAAATCATGCTCCGTAACGGGTGCTATAGAAAGGTGCATATCAAGGCTTTTTAAAAATTCGGTATTGTCACCGGTAAATTCCTGCTCCTCCTGCTTGCGCTTGCTGTCGGCAATGTACATAAGCCGCCTGTTTTTTGTGTCCTCGGTTATGAATTTCGGGATAAAACATTCCATATCGGGGATTTTGTCAATGTCGGCGGCATCAAGCACAAGTATGCGGTCATCGGCAGTCAGAACCTCGCTGCGCTCAAAGGGCGAATCGTCCACAAATGCAAACGAGTCAATGCCGAGATTTAATTTCTGCGATATTGTCTTTACCGCCTCGCTTTTGGGATTCCAGCTTATCTGCGGATAAAGGAAATACTCCGCAACGCCAAGCTCTGCCAGCTTTTTGTATGCGTCATCGAAATTGTTCTTGCTTGCGATTGACTGCAAAATACCGCGCTCGTCAAGGATTTTGAATATGTCCGTTATACCGCTTCTGAGCTGAACGTCATCGCCCTCGGACAGCACTCCGTCCCAAAGAGTGTTGTCAAGATCCCATACCACACATTTTATTTTCTGTTCCATATTAATCTCCATTCTGCCGCCGTACGGCGACACAAATTAAACGCAGAAAAGAAGCAGGCGGCAAGATGCGCCGCTTATTTTTCACGTTAATCTCCGTTAAAGATATTTTTCAACAACAGCAGCCATGTTGTCCACCGTTTTAAAATTCTTTTCTGTTATATCCTTGTTCTTGATTTTGATTTTAAATTCCTTTTCAAGGAACATAACCACCTCAAGGGCAAAAAGCGAATTAACATAGCCGCCCTTGAAAAGATCCGTATCGCCGGTAATCTCGGTGATACCCTTTGATGTGAAAAATCCCATAATTCTTTCCTGTGTTGTCATAACAATCCTCCGTTCTCCGCCTTTTGGGCGGTATAAATTCAAATAACTTAATTGCCTGCGGCAGGCTCTTATTTTTCCAAAAGCTCAATCAGCATATCCCCGGTTATGTTCGGATACATACCTATTCGCTTAAGATTATACAGGCTCTGCGGCAGACCCTTGACTATGGTGTTTATCCCCTCGTCTACCGTTACCGTAACGTCAAAGCCGCATTCACGTGCGCATACGTCCGTCAAAACGGAATGTATTCCTTTCGGATACGAAAGTGCGAATACCTCCGAGCCTGCGACTCTGCTTTCGATTTCCGATTTTGATTTCAGAATATCCGCCTTGAAAACCTCCGCAAATTCGCTGTCGCTTTCGTGCTTCAGCTTGGAAGCACCGTCACGGTATTCCGCATCAAGTCCCTCGACTCTGTGGAGATCGTAGGTGTGGCTTTGAATATCAATAACACCGCTGCTTTCCATTTCCGCCGCCTGTGCATAGTCAAAATGCGGGTATATTTCCTTCCCGGTGTCCTTGTATACGTCCGCTCCGAATGTGACGCCGACAGTGAACACCGCCGCATTGTATCCATACTGCTCAAGCAGCGGGTAAGCGTATTCGTAATTTGACAGATACCCATCGTCAAACGTTATCAATACCGGCTTTTCCGGCAGGGACGAATTTGTCGTAACATAATCACGCAGCTGTTCAAGCGTTACCGTTTCATAGCCGTTATCCTTGAGTGATTTCAGCTGTTCCTCAAAACGCTGCGGCGAAATAATCATGCCGTTTTCGCCGTCCTCCTCGCCGAGCATATGGTACATCAGTACAGGCACACGCTTTGTGTATGCGGATTCATCGGGAGGTGAATCCGGACGTGCAAAAATTTTGCGGGCATATTCGTAAGCATTGTCTTTTGTCGTGCTGTGACCGAAGCCGTCCGGGATATATGCGTTCGTATCGCCGTATATCCATGCAAGAGCCATGTCACCGACGCTGTTTCTGAAATGTGCGTCATCATAGAAATACCGCGGATCCATGCTGACGGGCGAATATCCCGTAAAATCATAAATATCCGTTACTTCGGCAATCTTTTGCC
This sequence comes from Clostridia bacterium, assembly GCA_034090805.1. Taxonomy (GTDB): domain Bacteria; phylum Bacillota; class Clostridia; order UBA1381; family UBA1381; genus Ornithomonoglobus_A. Next base: position 4,134 of record JAXDRV010000126.1, on the reverse strand, counting down.
AGTAATCGCATAAGTCCTCGTAGTTGTAGTCCTCTATTTCCGTGTCGTAAAGCGGCGAGGCGATAAGCTTAAAATCAATCCCCTTGCTTTCGCACAGCTCCTTGACGATTCTCACCGATTCGACAGCCCTGTCTGCGTTTGAGCCGCTGCGCCCGTCCTCTCTGTAAACGTAAAAATTCGGATTTGCCGCCATAAAAGCGTCAATGTCCGAGATGCTTTCGGCATCACGCACCGACTTGTCGTAAGCACCTGTTTCCGGGACAAATACCTCGTTGGCTGTTGGAAGATAATCACGCTCCCAAATCGCCGTAAGCTTGTCTGTCGAATACTGCGGATTTAAAAACGCATATTTCAGATAAAACAGCGAAAGAGACTTGCCGTTCAGCTTTGCATGGAGGTTTCCCTTTGTGGGATCGTCCTCATAATCGTATTTGAACATTTCCTCGATACCTATATTAAGTATCAGATTTTTACATTCGTAGTTGTTTATTATATATTCGGCGGTTTTTTGCGCATCATAAAGATCTCCGCCGTACATAATCATGTTGTAAAATTTTGCTCCTGTGTATTCGTTGAGCTTTTCAACGGAATAGGAGCTTGTTTTTGAACTGCCTATGATATAGGAATCATATTCGCTGTGATGTTTGTCGAGATATGCGATTTTGGCAATCCTCGGATTTTGCGTCATGTCGTAGGAATATTCGTTCAGTATTTTATCGCCGAACACGCCGAACGGATCTACGGCTATGTTAAAGCCTGCCAAAAGGCATGAAGCGGCGGCAGCCGAAACTGCGAATACCGATATATATTTTTTTAAATTCAAGCCGCTCACCTCCGATCAAAACTGGAAATACAGGAAATTCGACACACCGCCCATGCAGAACAGCGACACCGCCATTAACGCTCCGGCAAATACTGCGTGGCGGATTTTCGGTGTGAAGTCCTCCGCAAGCTCGCCCGTATTTTTAAATCCAAAGACGATCACGGCGCTGAATATCAGCAAAAATATTATGCTCTTATTTCCCGATAAATAAGCACTCCACTGCGCCGCAAGACTGCTCAAAGACGGCAGCGTGAACATCGCCTTGTACACCTGCAAAGCCTGTGCGGTTGAAAGTGCGTCAAACAATACCCTCACAAGCACCGAAAAGAAAAACGTCAGTCCCCATGCAAGCGGAAACGGCAAACGTTTTCTGTAAAGCGTCATAATGTTTGCGCAGCATACGAGTATTCCGTTCGCCAGACCCCAAAAAATGTAATGCCAGCCCGCTCCGTGCCACAGTCCCGACACGATAAACGTGATAAGCGTCGCAAATATAAGCTTTATCTTTCCGTTTCCGAAATGGAATATCCTCTTAAATATGTTGTCCTCAAGGAAGTTTGAAACAGTTATGTTCCATCTGCGCCAAAAATCCGCAAAGTTTCGTGCCTTGTACGGCGAGTTAAAGTTCTGCGGCAGCTCTATGTTGAAAAACCTCCCAAGTCCAAGAGCCATGTCGATATATCCCGAAAAATCAAAGTAATACGCAAACGTGTACGCAAGCACTGCACTCCATGAATTGAAAATACCGCTTATGTCCGAGCCGTTGTAATATGTCTGCGCATGGGTGATGAGCGGATCGGCAATTACCGTCTTTTTAAAGCAGCCTATTGCAAAGAGCAGGATACCGAGCATGATGTTTTTGGAGTCTGTTTTCATGAGATTTTCACGTGACAGCTGCGGCATTATCTGATCGTGCGAAACGACGGGTCCGACTATCAGCTGCGGAAAAAACGTCACAAACACCATGTAATCGATAAACGAATATTTTTTTGCATCACCGGAATAGCTGTCCGCCAGATATGAAATTATCTGGAACGTGTAGAACGATATTCCGAGCGGAAGTATGATTTTCAGCATCTCAAAATGTGTGCCGAATACCATGTTCACATTCTCAAAAAAGAAATTTCTGTATTTAAAATAAAACAGAAGTCCGAGATTTTCCGCAATTCCGAGAATCATCAGCAAAATGCGCACCGGCTTTTTCACACCGTCACGCTGCAAAAAATGGCTTATTATGAAGTTGTAGACCGCTGTGAACATCAGTATCGGAAAAAAACGCATATCGCCCGAACCGTAGAAAAACAGCGACGCAGCCGCAAGCCATACCTTCATCGGCGTAAGCTGCTTCATTTTCCGCAGTGCGCAGTAAACTCCGAACACTATCGGAAAAAACAGAAAAATGAATTTATATGATGAAAATACCATAAATTACTACCGTCCTCTGCATTATACATACAATCTAATTTTATCATATTAAAGCTAAAAAGTCAACGTGCTTTTCGTATGCAAATGAAAAAAGCAACCGCATACCGATGCGATTGCTTGTCCGATTGGTGGGAGAGAGTGGATTCGAACCACTGAAGTCGAAGACAACAGATTTACAGTCTGCCCCCTTTGGCCACTCGGGAACTCTCCCATATGGAGCTGGTGATGGGACTCGAACCCGCGACCTGCTGATTACAAATCAGCTGCTCTACCAATTGAGCTACACCAGCATTTGTACCGCATTGCGGTACGTTGGTGGGAGTTACAGGGCTCGAACCTGTGACATCCTGCTTGTAAGGCAGACGCTCTCCCAGCTGAGCTAAACTCCCAAATATCTATTCGACAACACTTTCAATGAAGTGGTCGGGATGACAGGATTTGAACCTGCGGCCCTCTGGTCCCAAACCAGATGCGCTACCAAACTGCGCTACATCCCGCAATCTCCTCTCATCGAACGACTTATATATAATAACAGATTATTTTGTTTTTATCAAGCTCCATTTATCGCTGTTATAATGAATTATCACTGTATTTTCTTGAATTTGCTTTTAAATTCTTCTTTTTTCTACTTTTTTCATATTTTTTGTATTTTATTACGGTATATAAAATCATAATTATCCCGGCATATCCGCACAATCTGTATGCTGTGTTGATAACAGTCGAAAATCCTGCTCCGGAAAGGATAAGCGCTGCCGCTCCCATGCATGCTGCTGCGGTGTATTTGCTTCCGAAGGGAACTACCGCAGATATTCCCACTCCGTCCGCAACTGCGGTTGTTACAACGGCAAGCAGGAGCATTCCGAAATAAAAATATGATATTGTCATATTTTCGCGCATCGCAAGCGTGAGCATGGGTATTTCGCCGAGGTTTATGTGTTTTCTGTAAATGCTTAAAATTGCATAAATAAGCAGCATCATCACACCGAGTGCGGCGGCGCTTACTGCACCTGCGGCAGCGGCGGAGTATTTTGACTTTATATTCTTGCTCATGGGCGCAAGAATAACTCCCGCACCTATCAGATTATATCCCGAATATCCCGCACCGGATACAAGTGCCGTAATCTGCGGCGCAAATACCTGATGCTCGCGGTATCGGAGAAGATACAGTGCCGATGCGGCTATACCGCTTGCTGTGATTATTCCGAGTACTCCGTTAAGCTTGAGTGCGCCGTCGGCTCCTATGCAGACAATAAGCATGCATACGGCTATGAATATAACTTCTGAAATGCGTTTGCCGATTCCGAACATCATATATGACATTTCCCCGAAGCAGGCAGTCATAACAGCAAGTGAGCAAAGCATAAAAACCACAGTAAGCACCTCTGCCGCCGTACACGCACGCTTGCTCATGATTTTTCGCAGAAGAACGCCGTAGTCGGTAAGCGACTCTCTGCGGCATACGTCAAGTACAAAATAAGCAAAAGCACCGAATATCGCCGCCGCAAGCACTATCGCCGCCGCACCCCATTTGCCGTGAACTGTAAAAAAAGCAAGTATTTCCTGACCGGATGCGAATCCGGCACCTATCACTGCCGCCACAAACGCATATGACGTTATAATTACATTCATTTCGCCGCCTCCGTTTCAATAATAGATATGATGAATTAGGGCAAATTATTACACACCCGTCCGCAGAAAAATAAAAAGCAATACCTTCCCGGTGGCGGAAAAGTGCTGCTTTGAAGAATTTTACTTTTTAATGACATTTAATCAATTCTGTTGAATTAGAGTTAAAAGTATGATATACTGAAAATGTCGACAAAAATCGACAGGGACAGAAGCTTTATACGGTATCAATACCGGCGGTTTATGCTCTTTCATGAACA
>JAXDRV010000125.1:0-2365 GCA_034090805.1 Clostridia bacterium | reverse complement strand
ATTGTTCATAAATCTCCTTACTGCCTGAACCTTATATTCTTTATTATATGCCCGCTGCTTTCCCATGTTTTTTGTCCTCCTGATTCTTTTTCTTTTATTATATAATCCTTGAGATCAAAATGTCAACTTTTATTATACAGGATCATTTTGTACCTCAATTACATACAGTTTATTCTTATATATCAACTTGAATCTCATACCGTTCCACTTTTTAGGGAGATTTGGCTTACATATAAGCTCACCGTTTTCTTCTCTTATTCCTGCAAAGCCTTTGACTGCTGCAATCCATGCACCTCCGGCACTTGCCGGATGTGTTCCGCCGATATATACCAAGCCTGCCCATTCCTTACCGCCCTTTGTTAAATCAGCCTTTGCCGATTTCATAAACATGGGATATGCGATTTCGGGATTGTTTGTATAACACGAAAGAAGTGAATACATACACGCTGATAATGATGAACCGTGTTCGGTTCTCGGCTCATAGTATTCTAAATTCTTTGCCATTACCTCGGTTGCATAATCATCCTTAAACATAGAGAGCATTGCCACAACGTCCGCTTGCTTTATAACCTGTGTATCCGCCGCAACACCGTACGCGCCGCCCCAATATTCCTTTGGATCTATCAGTCTTGAACGCACCTCGTCCACGCTTACGTCCTCAAGCTTGAAATAGCCGTCAAACTGTTCTATTATACCGTTCTCATCAGGCTTTCGGATAAATATGTTTTCGGATGAATCCTTAAGCATAGGCTTTAAGCCGTCATATTTGTCGGACGGGTACTTGTCTATGAGTTCCAGTGCGGTATCGAACACAAATTTTGCCATTCTGTTCGTATACGCATTGTTATTGACTCTCTCATGATATTCATCGGGACCTACAACATCGCGAATTTCATAATACCGCTCATCTGCCTTCTTAACGAGAAGTGAACGATAAAACTCGGCGCATTCAATTACCATCTCCATTGCACCTTCATTCAAAATATCATAGTCGCCCGTTGCATTGATATATTTCATAAGACCGTACACTATTGCAGCCGAAACGTGATACTGCTTATCGCGGAAATATGTGCGCATGGGACGCTTTGTAAACACGTCGGTAATGTTATAATCGGAACATCCTTCATAGCCGCCCTCCTGGCTCTCCCATGCATAATATGCGCCGTTTAATCCGTATTCCTTTGCTTTTGCTCTTGCGCCGTCTATTGTATCTATACGATATTGCAAGAGGTTTTTTGCTATTTCAGGCTCTGTATGTATATAATAATCTATCATAAACATTTCGGTATCCCAGAACACCGCGCCCTTATACACCTGTCCCGACAGTCCTCTTGCGGCAATGGATTTGCCTTTCATTTCTCTCGGTGCAATGCAGTTCAGATGATAGATTGAGTAGTTGAGCGCATACATCGCGTCATCATCGCCGTCAATCGTAATCTTTGAAATGTCCCATATCTTTGCCCATGCAGCCGTATGCTCCGCTTTAAGCTCTTGATATGTAATATCTCTTATATCTCCTATTGGCTCAAAATCATCCTCCGAAGTCGTTATCTCGGAAATTTTTTCTATACTGTATTCTTTATGCGGTTCCGCCTTAAACACAATATGCCTGTATACAGACTTCTCGCCTATATCCCCTGAACACTCCGCATCAAAATCAAGCTTTACGCTATCTCGTGTCGTTACGGAAATATGCTTTTCGCCGGTAATTCCCGTAACATAGTTTACGCCGTCCTCACTGCCCGAGTTAAACTTTACAAAATGAGGACCGTTGATATCCCACACGTCGCCGTCAATTCCGGTTATCATTTCGGCATCACATTCAAATTCAGCCGAAAAGGTATATCGCATCGCAATTAAATGTCTGCAGCTCATGCTTGCAAAGCGTTCACATTTAACCGTTATTTTTCCGTTTTCTGTCTGCCATACTGTTTTTCTACTGTGCAAGCCGTTTTCAAAGTCAAGCTGCTGCTCATGAAAAACAGGCTCGTTTTCGGGAAGTGTATATTTTTTCCCGTTCACCTTAACATATGTATACAGCGGATTCGGTGCGTTTACCGTTTCACGCCATGCACTGCCTGCCCGGTCATAAATGCCTGCCATATTTACGGCGCACATCTGTTCCTTTGTGTATTCCTCAAGTGTTCCCCTTATTCCGAAATAACCGTTTCCTATAAGAAAACGATTACCGTTCCATGGTATATTTTCCTTATTGAATATATTCTCTGATAAAATGAAATCAACCATTGCTTTTCTCCTGTTATGCTAAAATATCTAATGCCCTATACAAGCTCTCCAAATCCTTTATGGCAACATCCGCTTTTGGATTATACTCTGCCGCACCAACCGCTATTGCATACATTCC
>JAXDRV010000124.1:0-17350 GCA_034090805.1 Clostridia bacterium | reverse complement strand
CCATTATTTGCTTGAAATCCTCGTATCCGATAGGTATTCTTTTCTTCCCGTTGTTCAGTAACATAGTAACACCTCCCGCAATGGTTTTGTCTTTGTATTAAGTATATCATATATTTACAAAATTATCAACCTTTATTTTTATATACCATTATAAATGATAAAATAAAAGTACACAAAAATTATCAAATAAAAGTGCACAGTTTCAAAAAGTAAAAAAATGCTGTATAATATATTCATCTACTTTTATCGGAGGATGTTCTATGTTATACAAATCAAATGTTCCTGTGACAATAGAAATTAATACTGTACAGGATTTATCGAAACCGGGGGCTTTTATGAAGCATAATAATTTAAAAGTAAATACGTCTAAAATTGCAAGAGCGTTGAATATCAATCCAAAGTACTTGAATGGCTTTCAAAAGTGTACGCACAGAAATAAGCCTTCACGGCTTGATGAGTACACAGACATCATATCAGAGCTGCTAATATAATATCATATATGCAAGTCCCGCGCCCATTTTTCCGCCGTTTTTGATAAAATCAAGCATTTTTCTCTGCAGACTTGTTTTTATATCATCCTCGCATAAATCTTCAAGCTTCTCCTTATAGAAAATGCGCCAAAAATCCTCGTCACTCTCGTCAAGCCTTACAACATCCCAACGCTCATAAAATTTACGCATATTTGATCCGTACATTTCCTCATACGGCGGGTATAACAGCCATGAATGACAGGTCAGAATCAGCGGCTCCATATTAAAAAATTTCTTTGCAAGCTGCAATGACTTGGTAACGTCGTCATCGAGCAGCTTTCCTCCACCGGGTATATGGCAGTTAATGATACGATCTCCTTTTTTAACAATATCTTTATAATCAGTAGGTGCTTCAATAGGCTCATACTGAAGTCTGCCCAAGGTGAATACACGGCACTTACAGAAAAGTCTGTACCATTCCATGGTAAACACACCCCATACTCCGTAAAGCCTTTTGCATTCATCCAGCTTATAAACAGTATCAAGCATTGTATCATTATAAAGATTTTCATCATATCCCTTTTCTTTGTACATCTGTCGTGTATAATTCTCCATTGAATAGATTACAAGGACAAGATTTACTGTATATATGCTGATATTGAGCTTTTGCGAAAGCTCATTAAGAGCGGCTCTGTAATCTTCCGATTCACCTTCTACAAACTCCTTTGCCGCTGACAGCAGCAAAGCAGTGCAATCCGGCTGTTTCGTTATTTTTTCATAAGCATTTACTATATCCTCGGTTGCCTTCAGAGGAAAATTCATTCTTTTGCAAAAAGCACCAATCATTGTTTGCTCTCCTTCAATCAATACTTATATGGGAGCGACCTTATACGACCGCTCCCATAAATTCAATTCCTTATTAAGTTCTTAATTATTCGGCACTGTCAATTGTCATTGTTGTATTAAATCCCGAAACATTTGCAATAGACTTCATCGAACCAACGCCTAAACCATCCCATACAAACGCTTTTACAACATTACCGTTTTCAAGCGGGTCCTCAAAGGTTATATCTGTTTTAGCAACGCCGCCCGTAACGGTCTGCGTATCAAGAATTATGTCAACAAGCTTGCCCTCGTCATAGGCTGCAAGAATAAATACAACCGTCTCCGAGCTACAGTTTGCAACCGATGCCGCAAGATTTGCGTATCCGTACTCCTGCTTTAGTTCAAGCGAGGAAATCTTCTCCACAAAATCCGAAACAGTAATGGTAATACCCTTAACTATGTTGTAATTATCCGATACTGCAACAATATCGTATTCACCCTCAGGGACATTTGATCCGATTGTAACCCTTGCACAACCATTCTCCTTAACGATCGTGATATCCTCTATTTCCTTTGTTCTGTCGGTATTCAGCACATACCATTCAACACTCTGGTCAAGATTGCCGGGAAGCCCAAGCTGATTCTGCACCTCAGCTTTGATAGTTACGCTGCTGCCACACGCAAGCTTGCTGTCACCCGAAACAATCGTGTTTGCGATTTTTACCGCCTTTTCCTCGGCAACATAGATCGAATCCTGTTCCGAGGTGTCTATCATTATCGCACTACCCTGTGTATAACCTGCCGGATAACCTATTACAAACTCATGCGGGCCGTTATTGTCATACGAATCATTTAGCTTGATTGTTCCCTTAAAATCTGTATACTCATCGCCGAGTTCTGCACCGTTGACGCCATATTCCTTTGTGTATGAGGTTGAACCATATTTTTCGTTTGTTATTGCAATGCCCAAATTAGCTCTGTTCTCACCTGACGGATATTGTATTTCCGTTCCATCCGTTTTTTTCAGTGATTTATCTGCAAGCTTTGCTCTTGCCGATACACAATATGTTTTTCCGGCTTTAAACTCCAATCCGGTTTTAATCACGATACCGTCATAACCGAGTGCAGTGCTCGGTGCGGTGGTTTGCCCTTCATCTACATATATGACACAATTTGTTGCCGCACCCTTTTCCGTGTTCCATTGGTTTACATCCGCAATATGCTGAATATTTGTCGAATTACGCCCTACATTACTTCTTATCCACCTCGGTCTTGATTGAAGCTCATCATCCGATTTGGGGATAAGGTTTTCAGGTGCCGCCACAGGTGCCGTATCCGTCAGATTCGGCAAGCCCTGCTTTACAACAATATCGCAGCCCTTGACAAGTCCATATCTATCCGAGCTTGCTACTATCGTATATGTTCCGTCCTCTACGGTGCTGTCCGCAGTTACAATCGCCTTTGACGAATCTGCACCCGGTGTTACGGTAATTCCCGGAACAACTGCTTTTCTGTCTGCGGTTAAGGCATACCATGTAACATTCTGGTCAAGCTTACCCTTTAAGCCAACCTGGTTTAAGGTCTCAGCAGTCATATTGACCGCACCGCTGCCTTTAAGCGTCTTTGAATCCGACGTTACGCTTAGAGAGTATGCCTGCTCCTCTGCAAGATATATATCGTCTGCGTGTTCTGTTCTGAATCTTACCTTTGCTCCTTTTTTTACTCCGTCCGGCAGTATATAAAGAAACCAGTTATTATCAGCCGTATCGTATGTTGAAGGAAGTGTTATTGTTGTCGCATATTCCTGATAATCTCCGGCTTCTATCTTCTTACCGGTACTGCCATATTCATTTGAATATACAAGCGTATCACGACTTTTGCTTTCAATACCGTTTGTGAAATATGCATCCACATCGCCTTCGGCCTTAACATATGCTCTAAATACATATGTTTTATTAGGATTGAATGCTCCCTGATTAAACGCCGTATATGCTCCCGTTGTACCGTAATAAACATGACCGTCACCGGGCGGGTCATTTATTGTCTGTAATGCCTCCAACACTGACGATGCATAGGTCTTTGCGTCTTCCCAATGTGATGCATCACTTGTATCAAGTGTAAAGATAAGCTCTGTATTGATACGATTTGTTTTATTGTTAAAGTTTCTTGCCGCAGTCAAACCATCTCCCTTGGTTACCGAGGTAAGCATCAGATTCTCTGCAAGTGCCGGCGTTGCGCTGTCCTGTGTCAAATCAACAGTCCCCTCCGCCATTGCTGTCGGAGTAAATATTGACACACTTGCCGCTATTGACAATGCTGTCGCAAGAGACAAGATTCGTTTTATTTGTTTCATAAAGAAACATCTCCTTTCAGTTATGTATTTTATATTATAAGTTTATCACAGAAAAAAAATCCAATCAATGCTTTTTTTTATCTATTTATTACACTATTTTTAGATTTTAAAAGGACAAGACACATACTGCCTCGCCCTTTCAAAAATCAATATATAAATGTCCTGCCGTCGTGATATTCCGTAAGGGTATCCATAAGGCTTGACATCTTTGTAAGAATTTTAATATTATTCATTACAACAATATTTCCGAATACAAGAATATCGTTTGCCGTATCCTCCGCATATGACATTCCGAGTGCTTCTGCTGTCTTTATGAGCGGAAACATCATCTTGCCGTTATACTCCGTGCAGTCGCTCTTTGCTATCACCGCGCTTACTCCGTTTCTTGTGATATTATATCCGTTTCCTTCCTCGGTAATCTCTGCGTTTATAATTTCGGCAAGCTTTGAAAGCTCGACGGTGTAATCGCCGTTATACTTTCTGCAGCCGCATTCGGAAATGTCCGTAACATTATCATCAGTGAATACCTTATCGCTGCCGTTTTTGAACACGGCAAATCTTGTTCGCTCATTATATCCGCTGTCTATTCCGTCAACAAGCACCTTTGCCGAGCGATAAATATTATCCTTAAGCTGAGTTTCATACTGCTCCATGGTCATGGGAGAATCGTTCTTTCTAAGCTCTATGCTTGCATCTCCGTCATTAAAAATCATAATTTCCATATTACACAGCGCATTGACCGACGCATCAATGATGTCTCGATATTCAATCACCTTTTTTCCGTCAATATTGAGCATAATTATCGTTCCGCAGGGAATATCGATAAACCCAAAATCAAAATGATGGAATTTGTCATCAAATGTATATGGAACGGTTTCAAGAATATCATGAGCCGTACCGGAGCTGTACTGCAGTTCAATTGCCTCGCTGTTTATAATAAGGTCATATCCGGCATTTGAGTTCTGGTATGGGAGCATATCGATAAATTTCTTAAAGCCCAATCCAAGGAACTTTTCGGTAATATGGAGCTTTGCGTCAAAGCTATATATAACAGAGCCTGTAAGCGGTTCTAACCCCTTTGTTCCCGCCATAGAGTAGATTTCGGGTCTTGTCGGATCTGCCTTAAGGGATACCACTCCGTTTGATACCTCCGCATCCCCCGACCACATTTCGGGATCGTCAAATACGGCTGCCATATCATAGACGCCCTTGTTTACCATGCCCTTCTTTGTGTAAAACTCGCCTATATTGGTAACAATATTATCCAAGGTTTTCTGCGAGAACATTCCTAACCTTGAATTTGCGACTACTTCCGCCATTTTTAAAAGGTTGTTGAATTTCTTTTTTGTGCCTATCGGATAAAGTCCCGTTTCGTTGCCCTCAGCCGCATTTCCGGACGCTGCTATGGCATTCGGTACCACAGTTTCATAATAGGATTTATCAAGCTGCTCATATATGCCTGTTGAGAAGGTATATACTCCGCTCTCGCTCTCCCACTCTGCGTCAAGCTCTCTTGAATGTGAATATGCGCTGACCTTCCAGTAATATACCGTGTCGCTCTTTAAGCCCTTAACGGAAGTTATATTATAAGGAACATTATCATCCTCATAGACAATATTTTTCATTTCTCTGTCTGTTGCGACAACAAGCTTATACTTGCTGCTTCCGAATGCGTTTTCCCATTTGAATTTCACCTCGGAGCTTGGCAGAGCCTGCTGTCCGTTTGCCGGAAACAGAAGCCTGAACGGCGAGTTTTCAGCGCTGAGCGTAATATCCCTCTGCAATCCAATCTCCTCTATATCGAACTCATCCGTCGTTATACCCGGAACGAGCTTCGCCGTTGGCGAACCGCTCTTTATTCTATAGTCCTGATTTTCGGGATCTACAAAATCATCACATAAGGATATATTAACATTGTTCTTCACCTTGGCATACTCCCGATTATTAGTGCCTATGATATTTGCCGGAGCGTTTACATCAAGGTTGTTGTAGAACTCGCTGAACTTTGAAAGCTCCGCAGGCGTCCCCTGCGCCATAAGCTTTATTATTTCCGGCAGATTCGGATATGTCTTAAAATACAGAGCCTCATCGGCAATGGTGCTGCCAAATCCGACACCTCCGGCATTGTTGTTTGTTGCGGCACTTCCGTTTTTGAAGTCCATGCTTGCAGCTGTAATATCTATTGATGTATTGTTATAGAAATGAATGTCTATACCGTTGCTGTAGGCATTCTTTCTCACTCCTCGTATAATATTATTATGCGCTGTTTGTCCCACCATGTTATCATCCCAATAGATAGCCGTCTGGTGTCCGAACGGCAGAACTTCGGTTGAGAATAAGTCATGCAGATAGTTATATGCTATTACATTCCCCTGATGCAGTGAGTTTCTTCCGCAGTAGATTGCGCCGCAGTCATCTGTTTCCTGGTCAACATCATATATCTCATTGTATTTTATTGTATGATTGTTTCCCATGTAGTATATACCCTGAAATGCGCATCGGCTGATATTGTTATGCGTTACCGTAATTCCGCATCCGCCTATCTCTATAGCGTTTTTATTCTTTGTAATCTGACTGCATCGATAGAGCATATTATTGTCTATCACATTATTCGCCGACGTAAGAGTATCAAGATTTCCGCCTGACATCTTAATCGCACTGGAACCGATATTATTAAATGTCGAATCTGTTACATCACAGTCATACGAGGCGTCAATTCTCTGTACCTGCCAGTACTGACTGTCGGTAACGGCATTCTTTGAACCGTCAACGAATATTGCAAACTGTGCGATATTTTCAAAATTACAGTTTTTAATATCGACATTTCTCACATCAACCATACGGAAGCCGTCACCGCAGGTCTGAGAAAGTGTCAGATTTTCGAACAATACATTTTGTGTTTCACGCAGGCTTATCATAGGCGTTGTGAGGAATGAAAGTTCCATCCGAGCATCCTTTATGCTATACGGCGGATATAGATATAGCATCATATTTTCTCTGTCAATATAGAACTCGCCCGGTGTGTCAAGCTCCTCAAGGAGGTTAAATGCCTTCCAACGTCTTGACTGATAGCTTGTAAAGTTGAAAAGAGTGTTTAAATCGACCGCCGTTAATGTATGCTTTTCCGGATTAACATGATCGCCTGACATTCTTGCATAGCAGTAGTCATAGGTTGCAAATGCACCGAGCCACCAGTCCTTTGGTGCAGTTATCCAGCGTGTGGGATCACTTTCGGTAAAGTGTATCGTTCTTCCGTCCTCCGTTGAATCCCAATGAGAATAAACTCCGTCACCATCGGGCCACTGTGCAATATTCTGCTCAATCCCGTCCACATATACATAGTTAGGCTCGCCGTGACTAAGCACCTGTATTGTAGCTTCAATGTTTGTTGTATCCGTTATATTATTCTTTGAAAAGCCCATATCCGCGAGATTGTATACGGCTATATTATTTTTTACACTCGGCTTTATTCTTGACAGTGCAGAAGCCGATGTTACTCTTTGCGCCTTTTCCGCCTTAAACTCACGAGAGCCTTTAAATACCGCTTTTTCTCCTTCCATGCCGCGGTATGTTATGAGATGCCCTTCGTACGTGCCGTCCTCTGCTCCGAAGGTTACACTCGATGAAAGACGGTATTCACCTTCTCTGAATATAACCTCAATATCCTTAGCTCCACCCGATTTAAGCTTTCTTACCGCCGCCTGTGCGCCGGCAAAGGTTTTAAGCGGAGCTTCAATCGTTCCCTTTGCACTGTCACTTCCGTTTGGTGAAACATAAATCACTGCTTTATCATCAGCTGCCGTTGCCGGAACATACCCGGCAGCGAGTATGACAGTCGCAAGGAGTGCCGATAAGATTTTCTTTTTCAATCCTGCTCACCTCCACGGTATTTATTGTCTGTATGCAACAGTTGCATAATTACCCGATGACCAATATGTAAGAACAACAACATTGTCACAGCTGTCACCCATATTATTATAGGTTCTAATATCGTTTATTGTACCGTTCTGTATATTGATCTTATTGTTTCCTCCGCCTTCAACAATGAAAATCGAATCAGTTCTTCTTAAAACAAACGCCGATGTCTGCTTTCTGAAGTTTGCAAGATTTAGATAATCAACATCGCCGGGTTCGCATCCTGTGGCAAGTCTTATGCCGTTGCCGTGGCTTGACAGAGCCCTTCCCACCCATGTGGTATTTACAGCTGTACCGGTGGTTGTCGGATCATAGTGGTCGTTGCCTCGTCCGCCGTCAAATGCCTTGCCTGTACTGTAATCAAATGCAATTCTGATGCTTGTAATTTCATTCTTTATATTTGTTTCATAATAGATAATGTCGCCTGCTTTTAGCTCATCAACAGTTCTCGGTCCTACCTCATATTCGTCCTTTGACTTATCAACCTCCGGTGCAGTTTCACCGAAAGCTATCATTTTACATTCTGTATCTATATCAAATTCCACCAGCCTCGGCGCACCGATCGTAAGTCCCATTTCATAGCCCGAAAGTCTTAATATCGTATCACCGTCTTCATTTATCGTTGTTATTATATCCTGTATAAGGATTGCCTCCGCTTCCTTAATCGTTCCTGCCGAAACGGCTGCGTCCTGCTGAATTACAATTGCATCCGCAACAACGTTGTCCTTGTCCATTACATATGCCGAAAGCTTGTAATCCGATTTATTATCAATAAATGAAATACTGTTTAATGAGAAATAGTCTCTATTACCGAAATATGCTTCATCATTCGGTATTGTGAACCTAAGTGTTGATGACCCGGTATAGAATTGGTTGCTGAAATCTCCGCCTTGTATTCCAAATCTGAAATCCGACGAGGGATCCGCTATCTGATACCAATTGCTGTAGCTGTCCGTGTTCAGCTTTGATGCAACAGTAATTTCAACCAGCTTGTCGTTCTCATCAAGCTTATAGCGCACCGCTTCACCCTTATGCTGATTAAGCTCTGACATAGCATCATCATATTTCATCTTCTTCCCGTTTATGATAAACTTTTCGTCAACCATATAGTTATTAAGCTTACCTTTCTCGGTGTACAGAGAAATACATCTGCTGTTAGCTTCATCCTCGTTTTCAAAATATCTTGCTCGCGTAAGAACAGCAATATGCACACCGTCATTAGCGCTTTCACCCTCTACCCAGATTACCTCACCGAACATATTAAGATATAATGTATATGTCTGTCCGTTTGCAAGCACATCCGAATTTGTAACCGTCATAAATGCGCCCGAAAGCGGATACTCCACATCGTTGTCCTTTATGCTCGGTGCATTATCGTTCTTGTTGATGCTGTTTACCTTAAACTTCGGAGCGATATTGCCCGAAACAACAACCTTCATATATTGCTTGGATTTTATTATATTCAAAACACTATCCACGGTTACAGCTTCAAAATTAATCCTGTCTCCGTTTGCATCATAAATGAAGATTGAATTTTTTGGAACACCTGAGCCGGAGAAGTCATATGTTTTCTCTGAGGAGCTGTTTGTAATCTTATTATAAATCAGCTCCTTATCAGCGTCCTTTCCCGATACAACAGCAAATTCATAGCTGTTTACAATAACGGTACCGTAGTTGCCGTTCTTATCGGGAACAAGAGTTACAGTTCCGTCCGCAAATTGAAAATCAGATGCGGTAAATGACTGCTTCCACTCGTTGTTTACTATCATTTCAGCATCTGCGGCAAGACGCTTGTTAATTTTCTTGCTGCCTTTGTAATATGATACAGTCCCGTTTAAATATGAGCAGAAATCCCCTGCATTAAAGGTTACCGCATCACTCTCGTCAATAATTTCTGCATACTCAAAATAGTTGTCTCCGTCATTCTCTGTATAGTATAGTTCAACCTTATGACCAAGATAACCAGATAAATCCTCTCCGTTATCTCTTGAATATACATCGATGCCGCCTACTCTCAATGCACCGGGCGAAAGCTCCGTATTTCCGTGCAGTGAGGCAAAGCCATTGTCCGTTACATAGCTGCGTACTCTTCCGAGCTGAAGCACACCCGTCATGAAGGTATCATCAATCTTTGTATACACCGGATTCGGATCATACGAAATCTCTATAAGCTTTATTTCAAATGAGTTATAGAGCATATGGACAAGAACACTCTCTGTTACCGGTGATGTCGGCTGTATATTTATGCCGCTCATCATGCCCAGGGAGTATGCCAATGTTGAATATCCCTGCGGATAACCGCCGTCCCTTGCAGCATAGATACTATAACCCATTGTGTCAAGAAGCACCTTTGAAACCTCGTTGACCGTTATTCCGTATTCGGGTGCAAACAAATGCTCACCGACACCATTCATAAGTCCGTTCTGACCTGCCAGTGTTATCTCTGCGTAGTACGGATGCGATGGGTCAACATCAGAGAATATACCCTCCGTAATCGTCACCTTTCCGCTGTTCGAGTTCATTACATTTTCCCTCCACAGCCTGCCGTCACGGTCAGGATCTGAAAGATGAAGAAGATCGCACAGAACCTTGGCAAATTCCGCTCTTGTTATCTCCTTGTCCGGCTCATAGCTCTCGGCGAAAACACCGAGACCGCACATTATTTTTTCTGCCTTATCGGATTGATATTCCGCACTTGCCGGAAGAACAATAATATTTGCCGTAATCAGAACACTAATGAGTATTCCTAAAACCTTTCTCATCATTTTACCAGTCCTTTCAAATTAATTACAGAGGACAGTATCTTTGCCGCCTGCGCTCTTGTACAGTTATCCCTCGGCCTGAAGGTGTTATCCTCAAATCCGTTTACAATACCGAAATCGGTCATATATGTAACCGCGCCGAGTGCATAATCACTTATCATATCGGCATCCTCGAAATCAGACACACCCTCGCTCATGTCGCCCTCGCAGGCACGATAAACTATGACGCAAATATCCTGACGGCTGATTGGTCTGCCTACTCCAAACTCATTATCGCTTATTCCCGTGATTATCCCCTTTTCCGTTGCTGCCGCAATATACGGCGCATACCATGCATCGCCTTGAATATCCTCAAAGCTTGTTTCAGACTTTTCAGACTTAAGCCCCAAAATCTCGCATATCATCTTTACAAACTGTTCTCTTGTCATCTGCGCCTCCGGAGCAAATTCCCCGTTGTCGTTTCCCGAAACAATGCCCCGCTGCTGAAGCGCATAAATATCAGCAAATGCCCAATGCTTCTCATTAACATCCTTAAACGGACTTATAGGAGCTGCGGTTATGTTGTTTGCTGTCGACGGCTTTGTAACAGCCGGCTTATTGTTTATACTACCGCCGCCGCTTCCGCCGCTGCCGCCGCTGCCGGACTGTGACGAGCCTTTGCTTAGTTCTGCGATTTTGCTTTCAAGCGAAGCCTTTGTAAATTGTTGTCTTGCAAGCGCAATGTTATAATTTGACTTACCTGAAGCATTGAGGTATGGAGCTATGCTGATGCCTATATAATCGGCATTTGCCTTTGTGAGCAGCTTTTCGACATATCCGCTTCCGCTCACCTCCGGCTTATATAACGTATTGAGTACTGCGGAGGTTGCAAATGCCTTTTCAAAGTCGGCTATCGACTCATAATCCTTGCCCAAAATTTCCATTTGAACAGCCAGCCTTGCATCGCTTGATGCGTCCGATACAAAAAGACCGTAAATAGTTACTCCGTTTGTATCGATGTCATCCATTGCAAGCTCCTTTGCAAACGCAAATGTACCGTCATTATTGTAAAGCTTCGCATTATCCGCATTGCTGCTGTAAAGCGACACAACCATCGCCTTTTTCAAAAGTGTTTTAAGCGCGTCTGCATTACTCTCATCAATGGGTGCGCTCTTTACCGCTGTTTCAATAAGCTCTGCTATTTTGGCGCTGTTAAGCTTTTGCACATCGATAAAATCAATACCGAGTGCGGTTATATATTTGTTTATGTTCGGCGCAATTTCAGATGCGGTTGATGAATTAATAATAGCCGCAATCGATTCTGTTACAGACGGCTTTTCAACCGTAAACGGCAGACTTGATCTCACAATCGCACCGTTTGACTCGGTTTCGGCAACAGCATAATAGCTGCCCGCTTCACTCAGAGCATCCGCCGATATTATGTAGCAGCTCCCGTCATTTTCCGTTTTAAGGTTGGTTATGTAATCGTTTCTGTCAGAGTTTATGATATACCAGTTTACAGTGCCCGATGCGTCACCGAGACCTATCTGATTTGTTAAAGCAGCACAGAAGCTTATGCTGTTATCCATTGTAACAACATCCGTTTCACTTTTGAGCTTACATTCAAAGCTTGAAATACTGTTCTCGCCTATATATACCGAGTATTCTATATCAAATGCCGCACCCTGCGGAGTACCGTCGGGCATACCCAGATAGAACAGCTTGGTACTTGCCGAGCTGTCATAATTTTCTGAAACGGTTATGGTTGCTTTATAGTCCTGCCATTCATCGGTAAGGAGCATTCCCTTCTCGCCGTATTGATTTGTATATGCCAGAGTTTCCGGAGTACCCTGTCCGAGAGCGGCATTGAAATATACCTCATCCTCTGTGCTTGCTTCGGATTTTCTTACCTTTGCGCTCAGTGTATAGGTTCTGCCCGCTTCAAACTGAAAATCAGATGCAAAGCCCTTGTCGAAAACAGTCTGAATCCTAAGACCTTCCATGCCCATATTCTTGGTACTTGCTATATCCGCAAGCGCACTTACAGTATAATATTTGTCCCCCGAATCCGCTTTTATCTGATTTTTGTCAGTCCTTACCGCAAATGCGTTCGTATTTGGAGTAAGGATAAGGTTTTGCACCTCTCCACCCTCCGGCTTAAACGGGATATCAAGTATTCTCTTTCTGTTCAGCTTGATCTTGGTTGTCCTTACAAACCCATCATAATCATTTGAGATTGCGGCAATAGTATAATTTCCTATCGGTGTATCCTCTGCAACGGAGATCAAAGCAGTACCCGTTCCGTCATCCTTTATTGTAAATCCGCTTACCTCCTCTGTATTGTCCTCATTTAGCACCTTCCATGTAAAATTCTGATTCAAGTTACCCGATGAGCCTACCTGATTAACCACCGATGCTTTTACCTCAAATGTTCCGCCCTGACATATATCAAGAGGAGCAGAAACAACCTCTGATTTTATATCATACTCAATTTCCGGCGCAATGTAAACAGAATTCTTCTCGTTTGTGTCAAGATAGAATTTTGCTCCCGGCTTCGTGCCGGGTACAAAGCCCAATATTAACGACTGCACTCTTTCCGGAACATTTGAAAACCCATCTGAGGGAATAAGTGTTGCCGTAAAATCCTCAAACTCTTCCCCGATAAGCTTTCCCTCCGTACCGTACTCGGCAGCATAGGAGATACTGTCCGCTCTTTCGTTTGAAAGCGTCATTGTCAGTCTTACATCCTCTGTTCCGACCGACTTGACCTTCGCCTTAAATACATATGCGGTATTTGGGTCAAAATCCACCACATTCTTAAGCACAAAGCCGTGAATACCGGCAGCGTCATTTGCTGTGATGGGCTGATCTGCAAACACCGTTGCGCCGTCCCAAAAGGCGGATTCACTCGACCAGACCGAGCTCCACGAAATGTCCAAATCACGTGTGTTTCGGACAATGCTTTGACAATAGGTTCTTGTAGGCGAATTGTTTTCATCTACAGGTATAATATTCGCCGGCATTTCCCCTGTCGGAACATAGTCCGTATACAACCCCTCGTTGGCAAATACTGCTGCGGTAGGTAATATACCTACCGCAATCACTGCGGCGATTACAGCCGAAAATATCTTTTTCATCTTTCCGTTTCCCTTTCCTTATTTAATTTCTATCTCCGTCTTGTAAAGATATGGCTTTTGATTTCCGTCCCACAGGTATATTACCACATTTGCAGGGATTGTGTCAACCTCTGCAAATATATTTTTTACATTGCCGCCCAACGAAAGTGTCTGACGCTCTGCGCTGATCAGTGTGCCGTCCTCTGCATAAAACGCAATATATGCGTCCGCTTCGCATACATAATCAGCCGATACATTTGCAGTCACAGCAACATATGAATTGTCGATCTCATAATTAACATCGGATATTTCAACTGTTTTTCCATATGTGAACTGTGCGGTTTCCGATGTCCATTCCTCGCCCATTTCAAGCGATGAATTAACGGCTGTTACTCTCCAGTAGTATTCGCCCGAATCCGTAAGCTCCGCCTCCGCCCATGCGTACGGTGTTGTGCCTTCATATACCACATTGCTAAATGCCGAATCCTTTGCTACCGTGAGTTTATAGCTTGTAGCACCGAGGACATCCTCCCATGTGAAGTATACCGTATCTGCTTTTGCAACTTTACCTATCGGAGCAACCGGGCTGAACGAAGCTCCCAACGTCGCCTCGGTTTCAAGACCGATTAAATTAATATCAAAGTTTGATGTGTTAAGAAGATTCGGATATGATACTGCTGTATCACTTCCTGCCTTCAGACGGTAGTCACCTCCGGCAGCATCGGCAAAGTCGCTGCATGAGGATACCTGCTTATTTCCGCTCTTTGTTATTGTACTTATAAACCATGAGTTTGATGCAAGACCCTCTGTACCTGAATTTACGCCGTAGTTGCCTATAGCTTTTGTAAGCCTCTTTGTCGAGTTAGATGTCGGGTTATTGATCGCAGTTTCCAGATTAGGATATTTCGCATAGTACAAAGCGGTATCGTGGATATATCCGCCAAAGCTTGTTTGGGTCGAATCATTCACGTTGGGAGCAACACCCTTGGGTTGGAGCTTTAAGAAGGTGCTTGTATCTATGACAGTGTTGTATTCAACTATGTTATCAACACCCTCACCGAACATACCTGTATTTACACCCTTAATGATATTATGGTGCGCCCACTCACCGGACTGTCTGTCATCCCAGTATATACCTACGTTAAAGGATCTATCCACTATATGATTTACGGAATTTCCCTCATGTATATAGTTATATGCAAATTCATGACCTCTTGCAATTGTGTTTCTCCCCGCATACAATACACCGCAGTCCTCAGTCTCCTGACATACATTATATATCTCGTTATATGTTATCTTATGGTCATTGCCCATAACACGTACTGCCTGGAACGGAAGTCGGCTTATGTTGTTGTGCGAAACCTCGTTTCCGCAACCGAGAACCAATATTGTATCCTCGTCCTTCTTATACATTGAGCAACGATAAACAATGTTGTTCTTAAATGTATTTCCCGACGGTGTAAGCGTGTCAACATTGCCGCCGCTTATCTGTACCGCCATACCGCCGATGTTTGAGAATATATTATTATCAAAGTGGCAGTTATACGAAGCGTCTATACTCTGTCTCTGCCAGTAGTTCTTGTCTGTCTCGGCAAGCTTTGTTCCTGTTGTATAGATAGCATCCGAGCCGAGGTTTGTGAAGGTGCAGCCTATAATGTTGATATTATTACTGTCAATAATCACAACGGCCTTTGCTCTTGACTTTGTAAAGGATATTCCCTCAAAGCTGATGTAGTTTGCATTACTTATCTCTATCATGTTAGCATAGAGAGCTGACATTTCCAGCTTATCGCTGCCGCCCTCAGGCTTATAGTAATAGAGGTTCATCGTATCTCTGTCGAGATACCATTCACCCGGAACATCTATTTCCTCAAGCAGGTTGAATGCCTGCCAGCGCTGCGAAATCTTCTGCGTTCCCGTCTGCTGTCCAAGCTCAAACGCCGAACTCTGCGGAGCTTCAAGCGTTATTGTCCTTGAGGACGGATCTACGGCTTCAACAAAATGCCTTGTATAACGGTAATCCCACGTAAAGTATCCGCCAACCCAGAAATCCTTTGCGCTGCTCCAACGTGCCGGTATGTCTGAGGCAGCATATACAAATGAATTGGTTGAAGCTGCGCTTTCATATCTCTCATAGTTATCGTCACCGTTAGGCCACTGCGCAAGCGGGCGGCGAACATCACCGTCAAAAAGCTCCACATTCTCACGGTTCTTATAGATATGCCCCGTCTGTATTTCATGCCTTGTTTCACCCGATAGTGCGTACGGGAACTGATCGGCTATGTTCACGCATACAACCTTATCCCTTACTTCGGGATACATTCTGTTAAGTATAGAAGCATCTGTAACCAAGCCTGCATTGGATATATCAATATCAGCTGCACCGCTAAATTCTACTCTTGCTCCCGCTGCCGCCGCATATTTTATGACACAAGCTTCCGATCCGCTGTCCTCTGCGTCGAATGTAACACCGTTTGTAAAACGGTATGTACCTTCTGCAAATTCTACTATAATATTCTGGTTCGTCAAATTCTTTCTGATGCTGCGAACCTTGTTTCTTGCGCCGAGAAGTGTTGCGAGAGGAGCGTCCTTCGTTCCTGCATTTGAATCGTTACCTTTGACCGCATCAACATAAATCTTGTAATCAGCCTGCTGTACTATTATTTCGTATCCGTTTATGAAGTTGTTCGCATCGGAGGCTACAACAATGTCATATATTCCCGAATCAACAGTTTCATCAACAGTTATCTCTGCGCTTTTCTTATCGTCGCTCGGCGTAATTGTTATACCCGAAATAAATGTTTCTCTCGACTTATCCATTGCATACCACTGTAAATCCTGAGTAAGGTTACCCTCAAGACCGAGCTGGTTAAGCATATGCGCATCAAGCTTTAATGTGCTGCCGGGCTCAATTCTCTTCTCGTTGTTCTCACTTGAAATTCTAAGCTCATAAGCCTGCTCCGGTGCAACATATACCGCATCCTGACAGGAGGTGTCAATTGACATTGCGCTGCCCTCGGTATAGCCGCCCGGATAACCCAAAACAAACATATGAGGCCCTTCATTTTTATATTCGTCCTTTATGCGAATCGTACCCTTGTAATCCTTGTATTCTGAGCTGAGTGCCATTCCTCCGCTGCCGTATTCGTTGGTGTATGATGTGGAGTTGAAGGTTTCATTTGTGATTGCGATACCGAATGCCGCATTTGCGTTTTCCGTTGTCGGATATACATCCTCATGCAGCGTCTTGTCCGCAAGCTTTGCTCTTGCCGATACACAATATGATTTTCCTGCCTCAAACTCCAAGCCTGATTTAATCACGATACCGTCATAGCCTGTATATGGATTTGACTGCGTTGTGCTGCCTGTCGTTACATAAACGGAGGTACTTTTTGACGCACCCAATTCTGTCCAGCCGTCCTCGTCTGTAATATAGTCTATTCTGTCTCCGTTACGGTTTAAATTAGCTCTTATCCACCTCGGTCTTGATTGAAGCTCATCGTCCGATTTAGGGATCATGTTCTCTGCCATTATCGGTGTGCCTGTATTGGTGTAGGTCTTGCCGACAACGGAAATATACTGTGTTTTTACGAATCCGTATATTCCTGACTGTGCTACAACTGCATAAGTACCGTCTTCGACAGTCTCGCCCGGTGTTACTGTTACGGTATTTCCGTTATTAACTACCGTAAAGCCTTTTTCTTCCGCTGTCTTGTCCTGATTTGTAACATACCATTTCACACTCTGGTCAAGATTGCCGGGAATCCCAAGCTGATTCTGTACCTCAGCTTTGATAGTTACGCTGCTGCCGCACGCAAGCTTGCTGTCACCCGAAACAATCGTGTTTGCGATTTTTACCGCCTTTTCCTCGGCAACATAGATCGAATCCTGTTCCGAGGTGTCTATCATTATCGCACTACCCTGTGTATA
>JAXDRV010000123.1:0-33432 GCA_034090805.1 Clostridia bacterium | reverse complement strand
CCTTGCTTTTACGGCATATATGTGATATAATAGATACAGTAATTTAAAATATAAAGGAGGTGCTGAGGTATGACTATGGATGAAAAGTTAGATCTTATTCTGCTGAAAATGGATGGATTCGAGACAAGAATGGACAGACTTGAAAGCAAGGTTGACAGTCTTGAACAGAGGATGGACAGTCTTGAGCGAAGAATGGACAGTTTTGAGCAGAGAATGGATAGCTTCGAGCAGAGGATGGATAGCTTCGAGCAAAGAATGGACGGTTTGGAAAGTGTGGTTAATACACTGAAACATAGGGTTGATGACTTGGAACAGCAGGTTAAGCTTAATACATTAACCGTTGAGCACGCAATTAATAAGGCTATTCAGACTCTTGGTGAGGGATATAAGCTAAATGCCGAGAGGTTTGACAAACTGGATATTGAGGCGGTAAGAAACAAGTCGGATATTGCACTGTCTTTGTCAAGATTAACGAACGAAAAGGTGGACAGGCTCATTGAAAAGCTTAATTTATCGGCATGAATTATCGGGAATATTAAAGCGGTGCAGCTACGTGGGTTATGCACCGCTTTTTAAAGCGTTCTGAGGAACTGTGATTATACGGCTGTAATGCGGGTCAAAAATCAATATTCTCTCAGGCTCGTAAAATCTCTCAAAATGAATATGCTTTACGATTTCCTTTGCGCTCATACCTGCGTATTCCGGCAGCTGCCGTGCGATAAAATCCTCCGTCAGTATTTCAAAGCGCTCCGCCGTCACCGGCTTGCACTGCGCCCATGAGGGAGTCCTCGGCTTGTTTGACGATAAATAATCAAACAGAAGCAAATCTCTAAAATGACGCATATCACATCCATTTTCTTCGGCAAAACGGAGCAGAATCTCATAAAGTCTGTCACGTGAAATCCCTATACGCTCAAAGCCGTTTTTGCCGTAAAAATCCGCCAGAGCCGAAAACATATCAAACGGCTCATCGAAATGTTCCGCAAGAAATTCAACCGAACGTTCAAAAGCAAGGCTGTTATAATATTTTTCTGCAATATCTTCAATTCTCTTAAGCCTGAGCAGCTCATCATAAGAAATATACGGCGTCTGCAAAACCTCATACGGAGGCTCGGCGGTAAATATCGTACCGCTTGAGGTGCGTCTGATCTCCGTACCGTGCAGAAGCTTTAAAAAGCCGAGCTGGATAACGTGAGGCCGCATTTTGTACACGCAGTTAAAGGAGTTGCGAAAGCTTTCAAAATCCTCATGCGGAAGACCGGCTATAAGATCCAGATGCGTGTGGATATTCCCGAAGCTACGTATTTTTCGGACTGCTTCGGATATTTTTTCAATATCGGTTTTTCTGTTGATTGCAGCAAGCGTGCGGTCATTTGTCGACTGAACGCCTATCTCAAGCTGAAAAAGCCCCTTAGGTGCGGTTTTCAGCAGTTCAAGCGTTTCAGTGTCAAGCAAATCTGCCGCAACCTCAAAATGAAACGTTGTTTTCCCGGCGTGCTCAATAAGAAACCTGAGTATTTTATGAGTCCGTTCTCGGTGAGCATTGAAGGTTCTGTCGGTAAGCTTGACAATTTTAACACCCTTATCAATAAAATATTTCATCTCATCAAAAACAAGCCTCAAATCTCTGAATCTTACGGAGTGCTCCGTAGAGGAGAGGCAGTAGCTGCAATTAAACGGACAGCCTCGGCTTGTTTCATAATATATAAGCCTGTGTTTGTTATTTTCAATATCCTCGTCCGTGTACGGAAACGGAATTTTTGAAATATCCGTAATCAGCGCCCGAGGCTCAAGCGAGATTATTCTGCCGTCGCTGCGGTAGGTTACTCCCTTATGCTCAAGCGTTCCGGTTTGTACGATGCGGCGGACAGTTTCCTCACCTTCGCCTCGTATAACGGCGTCAACAAAGGTGTTTTCCTCCAGATATTTTTCGGCAGAGTACGAAACCTCAGGACCGCCGAGGACTATTTTTGTATGCGGTGCAACGCTTTTTAACCGCCGTGCAGTCCGCAGAATGTACTCTATATTCCATATATAGCACGAAAACAAGACCATGTCCGCTTTGCGAAAATAAATATCTGCGCATACCGAGGCGCTATCCTCGTTTATCGTGTATTCAACCCAAGGAATATTGCCGCAATATGCGCTAAGCGTTCTCACGGAAAGCGATGTATGGATGTATTTTGCATTTACTCCCACGAGTAAATATTTCGGATTATTCATAAATTTCTCTCTTAAGTATTCCTATGTACGGAAGATTTCGATATTTTTGGTTATAATCCAGTCCGTAGCCGACGACAAACTCATCGGGGACAATTTTACCTATATATTCAACCTCAACATCAGTTTCACGGCGCTCCGGCTTTGAAAGCAAAGCGCAGACACGCACAGATGATGCCGCAGAATTTGCAAAATGCTTTTTCAGATAGCTTAACGTGTTGCCGCTGTCGACAATATCCTCAACTATCAGCAAATCCTTGCCGGTTATGTCCTCCTCAAGATCACGCTTTATAACGAGCTTGCCGGAGGTTGTCCCGGCACCGTAGCTTGATGCCTGCATAAAATCAACCGTCAAAGGCAGATCGATTTTACGCATAAGATCAGCCGCAAAAGGCAGCGAGCCTTTCATTATAACGACAATAACAAGCTGCTTGCTGCGGTAATCCTCAGTAATTTGTTCTGCAAGATCATTGACCGTTTGGGCAATATCTTCTTCTGTCAGTAAAATTTTCTCGATGTCACTTTTCAAAGTTATTCCTCCATTTGTTTAAATGAATTTTTGTTTACTGTTATTATACCCGCAGATACAAGTATCAGCGAGATAAGATACTTTATGTCAAATATGTTTTCCCCGAGAAACAGCGCCGAAAGGAGCGTTCCGAATACGGGAATTATAAAGTTGTATACGCTTATTGAGCTTACGCTATTATATTGAAGTAATAGCGTCCATATAGTAAATGCCGCAGATGACAGTAATGCGAGGTACAACAGGTTTAACACTCCCGAAAGCGTAACAGACGCAAGACGTCCTCCGACTAAAATTCCGGTAAGTGTAAGCAGTGCCCCGCCTATCAGAAGATTAAAGCTTGTTACCGTGAATGGGTCTGAAGCTGCCGTTACACGCTTTGAAATCATGCTCCCGACAACAAAGCAAAGTGCGGCGATAAGAATAAATCCCTCGCCCGTAGGAGAAAACGACGTATTGCCTCCGGCGGCACAGACAAACAGCACTCCGCAGAAACCTATCAGCGTACCTATAAGCTTGGACGGTGTTATTTTGTCATTTTTATAAACAAAATGCGACAGTATAACCGCAATGAACGTGCTTGAGGAGTTCACTATCGAACCGTTTGTCCCCGTTGTGTTTGACAGCCCGATATAAAAGAATATGTATTGCAGGGCAGTGTACACGATTGCAGTAAGAATGATAAGCGGTGCAGCCGAGCGGGTAAGCTTCGGGACGCGCTTCTGAATGGGAATTGACACGCAGAATACGATTGCTCCGGCAATGAGAAAGCGAATGCCGGCAAATAAAATCATTTGCGGAACGGTTGCAACCTCAAAAGCCTCGTATCCGAGCTTTATTCCGGGATAGGCACTTCCCCAAAGTATGTTGCATATGACGGCAAGAATAACCGCATACACGGGATTTTTAAGAATTTTTTTCATTGTTAAATATTTCTCTCCTTCTATATATTAAAACCTATTATAACACATATTTTCCGAAAAAAACAGTATATTTTAAAAATTTTAAAGAAATTTTAAAAAATTTTCAAGTGACAAAGCTTTTGACGTTGATTATAATTAAAGAGTAAATATGGATAGGTACTTAAACGGCACAGGAGGCAGGTATGAAAGCTAAAAGAATTATTGTTTGTTTATTAATTGTATATTTCGGTCTGGGCTGTATCTCGGAAGCGGCGGATATGGGACTGTTGATAAGAAACGGCGATTTTGAGAACGGCATTGATGGATTCGGAATATCCTACAGCGGGAGAGATGATACAACGCTGCCGTATATATTTCAATCTTCGTACGCAGCGTCTGAGGGGGAATGTTCTCTTGAATTTGTATCCTCAAAAACCTTACTGAAAAAAACGAGCACTTCGCCGCAAAGCCTTGGCTTTGCCTATCAGGGAATATACAATACCGAATATATTTCGGTCGAAGAGGGATGCGGATATACCGTTTCAGCAGATTTTTACACAGAGAGCAACGGTATAAAAATGAGATTCATACAGATGGACGGCAATAAGGCTGTGGCGGTATCTCCGGAAACGGAGCTTAAGAGCGGTGTGTGGCAGACGGAAACGTACAAATGGACACCTGATTCCGCAACGGATAAAAACAGAGTGCGTGTTGCGTTTTACAATATAAGCAAAAATAAATCCGTATACATAGATAAATTTTCTTACAGTGCCGATTATATCTCGGATTCCTCTTGGAAATCTGATGACAGGGGAGCTGTTACCGAAGAGGAAAACGGTTTCTCGTATACGGCTTCGGCGGAGGCTTTCAAAAAATACAGCGGTATTTGCACCGAAATTGATAAAAGCATATTTGATGAAAATAAAAAATATGTGCTAAGCGGATATGTCGATACGGATATGGAAGAAGCCGCACTGTATGTAAGTGCTGATAATATTGACAATTGTTTTTCGGAATATGAAATAATGTCCGGAAACGGTACTTATGTAAATTTGTGCTTGGATCCGGCGCAGTGTACGGACAGTGATATAAAACTCAGTATTACGGCGGTGGGAACAAGCGAAAATTCGGAAGGAAAAATAAGCTTTACCGATCTTAAAATACGTGAAGCGGATACTTCTGTAAAGCTTGAGCAAAAGGGCGATAAGCTGTTTGCGTCGGGAATTTTGAGAAAAGGAAATGAAGATAGAGAATTACGTGTAAATGTAACGGGATTAGGAGAATTCAGTGCATTTTCGGACGGGAGCGGGGCATATGAATTTAGCTGCGGTTTACCGGATGTTCAGAAAAGCAAGGGCATTTTTGTCACTATAAGTAATATAAACGGATATTCGGACTGCGGAGATGTGATTAACGGTTATATTGAGGTATACAGTAATGCCTATAGGAATGATACAGCCAAAAAGGCTGATGAATATACATCTTTAAGTGAGCTTAAGACCTTTTTGACAGATGAGGTTTTAAAGGATATCGGAATACTTAAAATGAAGAATTTCCGTATTGCAGACAAGGATTTTGTGTTGAATTATCTGATCGGAAATGATATTTCCACTTATGAAAAGCTTGAGGAACAAATAAAAACAGGCTCAATTATAAGTATACTTTCGACTAAGGATATAGGTATTGCGGATGCAGTCCAAAAATACGGCACAGAGCTGAGGCTTGATTCGGTTGAGGCGTATAAGAACGAATATGGTCAGGCGGACAAAAACGCGCTTGAGACTCTGTTCCGAAGCTGCACGACCGAAATTAAATCGATGGACGATTTGCATTATGTAATTACGGAACTGCTTATAAAGGAAAAGGCGGGTAAGGCGGTAAATTATTCCGAAATTATGAATTATATTTTAAAATACGCAGACGCCTTATCGCTTGATTTTGAGGAGTACAATGCCTTAAGCACGCAAAAAAAATATACGGTCGCCAACAGCTTTACTGCGTATCTTAAGACTGCCGGCAGCTTTAAAACTCTTCAGGACACACTTAACAATTTAGTTGCGGAAGCGAAAAAAGATCCATCCGGAAATACAGGCACAGGCTCCGGTGCGGGCGGCGGTTCAAGTAATTCATCAGGCTCAGAAATTTATAACTGGGGAACACAGCCGACAAATACGAATACTACCGGAGAGAAATGGAAATTTACAGACTTGAACGGATACGAGTGGGCAAATGAAAGTATATATGCACTGATGGAAAAGGGTGTTATCAGCAAAAGTGCGGATAAAAGGTTTAAGCCTGCCGATAACGTCACAAGGGCTGAATTTGCTAAAATGATTGCATTGGGGTTTGACCTGACGGCATCGGGAACAAAAGCTGTATTTGACGATGTTTGCGCAGATGACTGGTACCATGATTATATAATGGCGTTATATGAAAATAAAATAGTAAACGGTATCACGGACAATTATTTCGGTGCTGACGAAGCTATCACACGGCAGGATGTATGCGTGATTTTGGCTCGCATTAAAAGGGGGAATGAAGAAGTGGATATAAACGGTTCATCTCTTACAGATATTGATTCGGCGGCGGATTATGCAAAAGAGGCTATTGTATTCCTGAACAACAACGGATATGTGAACGGCTACGGAGACGGAAGCTTCAGACCTTATAATAATACGGGAAGAGCTGAAGCGGCAAAATTAATTTACAGTATCATCAAATAAATTAAAAAGCCATGGAAGACGATAATATGATAGCAGGCTGGGAAAGGAACGGTGTTGAAATATATGAGAATAGGTAAAAGAGTTTTGCCTTTATGCCTTGTGGCTTCTGTTTTGTTTACGGTGCTTCAGACAGTATTTGCCGAGGGGAAAGAGGAGTACACTGATTACAGTGACAAAATAGAGTTTCTTAATGCCGTAGGGATTACGGATATAAAAACAAACAGCTTTTCGGCGGAGGAGAATGTTACGCGCGAAATGTTTGCCGAAGGTATATCCGCAATGCTTATCGATGATCTTGGGAGTACAGGTTTGACGGCAGTCGGAGATTTATCCTCCGAGGATAGGGGAATGTTGTATCTCAATTCCGTCGGTGTTATAAACGGTATAGAAAAAGATGTTTTTGACCCGAATGGGATTGTAACATTGGAGCAAGCTTCAAAAATAGCCGTTACCGTTCTTGGCTTTAAGGGTATGGCAGATTATAACGGAGGCTATTCAAACGGCTACGTGGCTCAGGCGCAGAAGCTCGGTTTGCTTGACGGAATAAAAATTTCCTCGTCCGAAGAGCTTTGCATGGGAGATTATGTGACGATGCTGTATAATCTTACCGATATTGATATTATGCAGCCGGATAAGCTTGAGGGCGGAAAAATGACCTATAAGCAAACCGAAGGAAATACATTGCTTTCCGTATACAGACATATAAAGAGAGCTATGGGAACGGTGAGCTCAAACAGGTATTCGGGGCTTTATTCCGAATATGAGGTTACATCAGGCGGCGAGGTTAAGATAAATAATGAGTATTTCGCAGTCGGCAGCACAAATGCGGAGGAGTATCTGGGCGTATATACAGAGTTCTTTTATCATGATTCAGATGACGAAAAGACGATTTTATATATATCACCCTCGAAAAAGAATAAAAGTCTGCTTATACGCAGCAGTGATATAATAAGCTGCAATGCAGGCGTTTACACATATGAGGACGAAAAGGGACGCAAGAGGAGCATAAGAATACCCAATCAGGCGGTAATAATCTACAACAATGCTTTTAGATCGAACCTTGATGCGGGGAAATTTATCCCGTCATACGGCAGCGTCGAATTTATCTCAAATGACGGCGGCAGCTCGTATGACGTTATAAAAATCCAAGACATAACACTGACGGTTGTTATGAGTACCTCGTCCGATAAGTGTGTGATTTATGATAAATACGATTCGGCATATAATCTGGATTTGACTGACAGGGAATATTCCGTTACATTAGCAAACGGCAGCAAGGGAACTATTGCAAATATAAATAAGGGTAATGTCATTGAAACCGTAAAGACAGACAGCGCCGCGCAGTCTTTCTATAAAATGACCGTGGTGACGGATAGCGTCACGGGTGATATACAGATGCTTGATGATGAAGCGTATTATCTGAACGGAACAAGATACGAGCTGTCGGTGCATTTTAAAAAGCTCATAAGTGACGGGAAGATTATAAAGCCTGAGGTTGGCAGAGCCTATACATTTTTACTCAGCAGCATAGGCGAAATAGTGGCTGTCGGTGACGAATCCGACAAAGCCTTCAGGATTGGATATTTTAAGCGTTTTATGGCATCGGAGGATGGCTTCGGTGAGGAAAAACAGGTGAGAATATTTGACCAGAGCGGGGCGTGGGAGTTGTATGACCTTGCGGAAAAGGTGAAGATTAACGGCAATTGGAATGAATCAAGAAATATTGAAAATATGGATATGTATATCGGAACGGTATGCAAATACGAATTGAATGTGGCGGGAGAGGTAATGTCAATGTATTTCCCCTCCGAGGATGACAGTAATTTCAGAAAGGTGTACAGTCTTCGTACCGCATATTACAGAAAATATAAATCCGGTCCTGTGTTTGGCCCCGAAAAGGAGGACGACGGAAATGTTTGCGCTATTTATTCGAATGCTGTCATGTTTGTCATTCCCGATGCGGAGGCAAACACGGTGCAAGAACGATCGGATAATTATCAATATGCGGTAATAGCGCCGAGCAGACTGCCGGGATACGAGGATTACCGCCAGGTGGATATTTATAATACCGAAGGTGAATTTGGTATAGGCGATGTTGCTGTTGTCAGGATGAGCAATTACGGATATACTCAAAATGAATACTCCTTCAGACCGGTTATGATAAATGAAATCTATTCAGTTTACGATGACGGAGGAATCAAAAAGGAAATAAAAGGTCTTTCAAACGGACGTGAGATAAAATTCTTTGTCGAGGATTACAGAACGGATCAAAGTGTCTTTCCGTTTGAAAGGGGTGATTTAATTTTCTGTTTCTACGGCAGTGACAGAGTTTTGCGGCTGTACGACAATGTGAAATACTATCATATGCTGCTTGATTACGACGATGAAAACCCGGTATTCGCAAAATCGTTCGACTGGAATGCGGGTTCTCCGATAGGAGTTTCCTACCGGTCGTCCATGACCGCTACCGAAAGAATAAGATATGGTTCGGTGTATAAATCAAACGGCGAGTATATGTGGTTTAACACCACTGATGATCCGGGAGATGACACATCTCTTGAAGCGTTCAAATACAGTGATGCGGTAATATATGTATATGGTAATGATAAAAAATACAGGGTTGGAAGCGTTTCCGACGTTGTTGGATATACGGAGGATGCGGAAAATTATTCAAAAGCTCTCGTTGTTTTCAATGACAGCTTTACGGAAATATTTGTATATTAAACGAACGGAGAATACGGCAATGCTTGAAGTACGGAATATTACAAAAAAGTACGGAAATCTGACGGCACTGAAGGATTTTTCCTTTTCATTTGAACGGGGAGATATAGTGGGCTTTATCGGCCCGAACGGTGCAGGGAAATCTACAACAATGAAAATAATAACAGGCTGTATCGCTCCTGATGAGGGGAGTGTCGGAATAAACGGCTTTGATATTCTGACAGAACCGATCAGTGCAAAGAAAAATATAGGCTATCTTCCGGAACGGCCGCCGCTTTACCCGAAATTTACCGTCACGGAATATCTAAATACAATTTTTGATATAAAACAGCTCAAGGTGAACAAAAGGGCTCGTATACGTGAGGTAATTGAGCTGACGGGACTTGAAAAGGCCGCTAAACGAAAGATAGGAAATCTCTCGCACGGATATTGTCAGCGTGTAGGGCTTGCACAGGCAATTTTGGGTTATCCTCCGTTTCTTGTGCTTGATGAGCCGACAAACGGTCTTGATCCCGCACAGAAGCTGGATATGCTTGCTCTTGTAAAGGAACTCAGCAAAAACAGCGGTATTATTTTAAGCTCGCATATACTGTCGGAAATTGATTCGGTATGCAATAAAATTCTGATGATAAATAAGGGAAAACTTGCGGGATTTGGAGATAAGGACAAAATAGGAGAAAAAAATATTTCGGACGGACGGAGATTTGTGTTTAAGTATATCATTTCAGGGCAAAAACGCACGGTATCGGATGCTGTTTCGGGAATAAGCGGTGTTTTTGAAATAAATGCCGTTCAGAAGGGCGAAAATACCGAGTGCATTATAACTGCCGGTGATGATGTGCGTGATAAGATTTTTATGAGCCTGGTGCAGCATAAATTACCTATTGCGGCATTTTCTGTTGTGAATAATGATCTTGAGAACACATTTCTCAATATGCTTGAAAAAAGCAATAAAGAGCGTAAGACGGAGGAATAACAGTGAAAGCGATTTTTTGCAAGGAGATAAAAACGTATTTTCTGACTGTTCAGGGATATATCTTCATAGGTGTATTTCTGCTTATATCGGGATACTATTTTGTAGCATATAACCTTATGGGAGAAAATGCGGAAATAGGAAATATGCTTGACAATACAATTGCGGCATTCGTATTTTTGGTACCGGTTCTTACAATGCGGCTGTTTGCCGAAGAAAAGCATATGAAAACCGATTCGGTTTATATGTCGGCGCCGCTCAGGACATGGCAAATAGTTATCGGCAAATATTTTGCTGCATGCTTTGTTTTTACTGTAGCTGTTTTTTTAACGCTTTTTTCAGGAATAGCTGTTATGGCTGAGGGTGTTCAGACGGCAGGAGAGGTTTTTACGGTTTATATCGGGTATCTTCTGATAGGATATTGCTTTATATCGGTTGGAATGCTTGTTTCGGCAATGACGGAAAGTCAGCTTGCGGCGGCGGTGATTTCGTTCGGTGTATGCCTGCTTCTGTATCTTGCAGATTGGCTGAAAGAAGCCGTAAGCGGGAGAATTTTAGAATTTGCGGCTGATGTGATGAGCGTAGCAAGCCATTTTGATAAGGCTGTTTCGGGAGTGCTTGATATTGCCGATATAGGCTATTATTTGAGCTTTGCCGCACTGTTTGTGATTTTTACAATTGTAAAAACAGAAAGCGAGAGGTATAGATCATGAAGGCGGGTTCGGAGAAAGGGGACAGAAGAATGGACGATATGGCAGCATATAAGAAGATAAAGAAAACAAATGCACTTATAACGGTTATATGTGCAGCTGCGGTATTTATAATCTTCAACAGTACCCTAAGAGTGTTGTCTGAGAAAGTGCAGTTAAGCTTTGATATGACACCGAATAAGCTGTTTGTCCTTTCAGATGAAACAAACGCATATCTTGATAATTTAAAAGAGGACATAAAGTTCTATTACTTCATTGAACCGGGAAAGGAAAGCCCATATGTAACTGAGGTGACGGACAGATATGAAAAAAGATCGGGAAAAATAACTGTGGAAAAGGTTGACCCCGTAAAAAATCCCGCTTTTGTTTCAAGGTATACCGCTGACGGTGAGGCTGTGCAAAAGGGGACGATTATTGTTGAAAGCTCCAAAAGATATACAGCGGTTGACCCCGGCAGCGCGCTTACGATCATACGTGACAAGAACGGAAATGTAACACGCTCGCTTGGATTCACGCTTGAACAAAAGCTTACAAACGCAATTGATTTTACGGTGCGTGACTCTCATATCACTGTTCGTTATGTTACGGAGCACGCAGGCATACCCTTTACCGTTCCCGCTTCAAAGCTGAGAGCGGAAAACATAGAGGTTGAGAAAGCTGTTCTTGCGGAGGATGATATAACTCCCGAAAATACGGATATGCTTGTACTTTTCGGATTGACGGAGGATTTGTCGGGAGCAGAAGCCAAAAAGGTCGAGGAATATCTAAAAAGCGGCGGAAAGCTGTTTATAACGCTTGATCCGGGAGTGCGTCCGGCAAATATTCTGAATATTGCCGCAGATTACGGAATTAATGTTGAAGACAATATTCTTTCGGAGGGCAATAAGGGTGAAATAGTCGGCAATAATGAGCTTTATCTTATGGCGGCTGCGGAGGGGCATGAAATATGCGGAGAGTTGAAAAATTCTAATATTCTGTTCCCGTCCGCAAGTGCGCTTACTGTTTTGGAAAAGGATGGGGTTAATGCATCGTATCTTCTGAAAACGAAGTCGTCTGCTGATAAGAGAGAGCTGATTGACGGTGATGCGGGAAGAAAAATCGGCGAAGGAAGTTTTGGAATTGCTGCGATAGGCGAAAAAGATGACTCAAAAGTCTTTGTAGCCTCGACAAGCAAATTTCTTGTTCCCGATGATTCAAAGATAAGCAATATTTTGAATTTTGTGGATTATCAGAATCGTGAGTTTTTTGTTCAGACTGTGAAGTATATGACAGGCGGCGAAAATCTTCTTCTGCCGATCGCTGCGAAGAGCATAGACAGCAGAAGCCTGATACTCAGCAATGATAAAAAATTTGTTTATATTATATTGTTCGGCGGACTGCTGCCGTTTGCCGTATTGACTGCAGGATTTGTTCTTTGGATAAAAAGGAGAAATTTATGAAGAAGTATAAAAGCACTGTTATTGCATTGTCCGTGCTTGCTTTTATGTTGATTTGCAGGCTTGCGGTCGGAGGAATCAAGGTAGAGAGAAAGTATAATATCGAAGGTGAAAAAACATCAATTATAGATATTTTGCCGGCTGATATTGAGGAAATTGACTTTGAAAATCAGGAAGAGAATTTTACGATAGTTCATAAAAACAATTCCTTTTATATAAAGGACAGAGAAACCGAAACGGACAAAAACGCAGCGGAACTGCTCATTAACGATATTTTGAAAATTGAGGGAAGGCTTTTGGCGGAAAATTGTAAGGATACGGCGCAGTACGGACTTGATACTCCCAAAGCCGCCGTTAGCTTCAGAGCGTCGCGGGGAAATATAACTCTGAAGATAGGAAATCTTACTCCGGCCGAAACGGAATATTATATTATGTCAGACGACGGCAGCGTGTACAGCATATACTCAAACGTCGGAAGCAGGCTTCTGTCGAGGAAGTGGCAATTAATGGACTTGACGCTCTTTCATAGCAAATACAGTGATATAGCGTCAGTTTCGGTGAGCGGTCAAAATGGATTTTCGGCAAAAAAACAGTCGGACGGAAAATGGAAAATTGAAAGTGAAATCGAGGGCAGCTATGAGGCGGAGGACGAAAAATTCAGAGCGGTTGTCGGACGTTACTTTGATAATATGTATGCAAAAAGACTTGTATCGAATAATAGCGAAAAGCGTGCCGAGTACGGACTTGATTATCCTGAGGGTACAGTCACGATAACTGACGTCCGAGGGGTGAAAACGGAATTTAAGGTTTCCCGAAATGCCGAAAAGAAAGAAGCGGCGATAATAAAAAATGACGGACAGGATATTTTTGTTACGATAGAAGATTATTTTGATATGTTGGATATTAAAAAAGAGAACTTGACATAAACGGAGGTTTTCAAAATGGACTTTAAGAAACGTATTGCGGCTTCTGCCGCCGTGTTTGCAATGATTTTTACAATCGTGCAGACGCCGATTTTTGCAGACGGTGAATTTACAATTTGTGATACGTCGTTTGAGGATAACGCAATCGTATTTACCGGCGGCGGGAAAACGGATTATGTTACAGGAGATGCAAGAACCGGGGAAAGAGCTGTGCGTGTTTCGGATTATTTGAATAAGGAATCAGCCCCGAGAATTTCCCTTTCGGAGGTAAACCGTGAAGCAAGAAGCGAAATATCGGTTTGGGTTAAGCCGGAAATAGCCGGCGGCAGCGCAAAAGTGTCACTTTTGCTTTTTACCCGTGATGAGGAAAAGGGTGAAAAGATGTATACTGTTGCGTCGGAAAATGCGGGCGGAATGTGGACGAAATTATCGGGAAAAATTTTTACAAAATATATGACGATGAGCGTAAGTCCGCAGCTGGCGGTGGCGGTACAGACGGGTGACGGCTTTGTAAGTTATCTTATGGATGATTTGAAAATCACATCCGATAAAGCGTCCTCAGGAGCCGATAATCCGCCTCCTGCTGTTAATTATAACGGAAAATATACGCTTCGTGCCGCATTTGAAAATAACACATACGAGGCTTTTAAAACAAATGATACGGCAGAATATATCATAACCGATGAGGTGCCTGCTCATACGGGGCGGTACTCAATGAAGATTACGCACAGGACAGCCTCCGACGGAACAATGATGATATATTTCCCGGGAGCGGCAAAAGACGCAAAAATCGAGTTTTCCTGCTGGGTAAGAAATAAGCCGGGAGATGTGTCAAGAAATTACACGTTACAAGGAATTATTCCTACGGGCGAGGGAAAGAAATGGCCTATTGTATCGTCAGCAACGCCGGCAACGGATAAAGGCTGGTCACAGGTGACGGGAGTTATAGACTGCAGCAAATATAAGGTGACGGGCACTGTGGGAATACAAATCGTAGCTGGAACAAAGGCATGGCAGTACTATGACTTTTATGTAGATGATGTTTTGGCTGTTGCCGACTGCGATGGAGAGCTGTATGATGATACGAAGTATGTTCCCAAGGAAAAAGCAGAAAATCTTTCGTCAACGCCAAGCCGTCAGGTGGCGGAGTACACTGAAATTCAGGAGGATATACCGTCGCTTCAGGAGGTTTTTAAGGACTATTTCAAGGTTGGCGGAACCATTACGAACAGGACGGAATCCGACAACTCAAGATACGGAAGACTTCTGAAAAAGCATTTTAATACGGTCGTTTCGGACGGACTTTTGAAAATTAACGAGATACTCAAAGGCACCGATGAATTTACATACACCTTTGCAGACGCAGATAAGGTGATGGATTTCGCAAACAGAAATGATCTGGAGATGGTAGGTCATGCTCTTGTATGGGAACGGAGCTCAGCGAAAAAATACGTCACAAACAGCGATGGCAGTCTTATTGACAGGGATTCTGCGTTTAAGTTTATAAAGGATTACATTACGAAGGTAATGAAGCATTTCGAGGGTGACGGTGATCCCGATGAATATGCTGCGGGGATAGATTATTCAAATTGGCATATAGGTACATGGGATGTCGTAAATGAGGCTGTCGGAGGTGTAAACGAGGACGGAAGCCTGCAATACAGAGCATTAGGCTCATGGTATGACGTTTTAGGCGCAGATTACATAGACTATTCCTTTAAATGTGCAGAAGAAACGGGATATGACGATATATTGCTTAGGTATAATGATTACGGCGAACAGAATGAAAATAAATGTGAAGCGGTATATCAGCTTGTAAAGGGCTTAAAGGAGCGAGGAAGAAGAGTTGATATAATCGGTATGCAGTCACATTATACTGTTGATATTGTACCGAGTACGGTAAGGCGTGCAATCGAAAAATATCTTGGACTCGGAGTTTCACTTGATGTTACCGAGCTTGATTTAAACGCTTATTCAAAGAGCGAAAAGGCGGCGAAAAAACCGCTGTATGAGGACGGTATACCGAAAGAGGTGGAGTTTACTCAGGCAACGGCATATGCAGAGCTGTTCAAGATTTACAGGGAGTATTCGGAGCATATAAACCGTGTTAATTTCTGGTCGTGGGCAGATCAATTTGCTTATGAAAATGTAATATCAACCTTCCCAAGGGCGGAATACTGCGGAATATTTGACAGGGCATATCAGGCAAAACCGCAGTACTGGGCGATTGTAGATCCGCAAAAATATTACCGAGAAATTCTTAAAGAGGATAATTCAACACTGAGAGTGGTTTATAATTCTGTTTTGCGCGAGCTTAAGGATAAAAACACTTCCGCATTTGCGCAAAACGGTATTCAATATATAGACGCAGGTGAGTATCTCGATATTTTGGGCATTTCTTATGTGCGGCTGGGCGATAAAATCATCTTTATAAAGGACAGCATTTTCTATGAAATCGGAGAGGGAAATGTAATTAAGCGCGGCTTTAAAGATTGCACGCTGACGAAGGATATTATAGTGCGAACGGATAAAATCTATTTGCCTATAGAGGAAATATCTGAGCTTCTCGGTTATGAAAGCGACTACAATGCGGACAGAAATATGATGAATATTTCTGAAAAGACTGCGCCGGATCAATCAAGTAATTAATGCTCACTGAACAAATGCGATTTTCAATCGCATTTGGAAAAATTATGACTATTGTCAAAATTTTTCGTGTAAAATCAGAGATTTTACACAGTTCGCATTGATAAAGTTTGCCCAAATAAATATTTTGAGAACAAAATATTTATTTGAGGTGCAAGGATTTTTTCGTATTTATGAAAAAACCTTGCACCTGAACAATTATGAAACGCTTTTAAGCCGCTATGCGGCTGCGTTTCATAATTGTTCAGCAGTCATTAATTAAAACGGAATAATTTAAGTATGGAGGATTGAAATGAGGAAAAGTATAATCTCTAAAACAGCGGCGGCGTTGAGCGTATTGATTACGCTGTCCCTACAGGTAAATGCGTTGGCGGTATATTCCCCGAATAGAGCCGTTGTTACGGGAATGTCGACAGGCTTTGATATAATCGGCGCCGATACGAGCTTTTCTGAAGAACTGTCAGGCTGGGAAGTAAACGACGGAGAGGGGGAAATAACCGACGGAGCGGTAAAAATCACCTCTTCGGGAAACGGCAGCTTGAGTACGAATATAGGAAGCGGTTTTTATAAAACAGCATCTGCCGGAAATCCGTCTTCGTGGGATTTTGAAACGGATGATGAAATCACATCTAACCTTTCCCTTGATAATGACGATGATATAGGGAAATGGGCTCCTGCAAGAACGTCAATGCCGATTTCTGCCGAAGCGATTGAGGACGTGGAGCCGTATAATTATCAATATGCTGCGGAGGGCGGAACAAACAGCAATGTTATAAGCTGGCAGCCGGGAGTGACAGAGCTGATACCTGCGTCGGGAAGTGAACGGTGTCTGATGATAATGAATCCAGCAAACAAAGCATGGACGGGATATATGGGAATAAGAACAAAGCTGTCAAACAGCGTTCTGTGCGTAGGAAAAACGTATACGCTGTCTTTCTGGATGATGGAAAATTCAAACAGAAGAGCAATATACTGCGGAAGAACGCCTTATGACCCGAAGGAGCTTTCGGTCAATACGGAGAAGGTTCTGAATAACGGTGTTATAAATTATGACGACAGTACGCACAATCTTGTTGAGGCAAGCACCGTAAAGCAATGGAGAAAATATTCAGTTTCGTTTACTCCGAAAGCTGATGAATTTAATGGGGAAGGATTTACTACGTTATGGATCATCACAACCGCAAAAACGATTACAAACCAGGCTGATATTTATAAATATGAGAAGATTTATTTTGATAATATATGCCTTGAAGAAGAAACGAACGATATAAAAACAACAAATTATCATTTCAGTGCAAAGGTTAAGGGCGAAAGCGGTACAAGAATTACCGCAAAAGCGGAGATCGAC
Source organism: Clostridia bacterium (assembly GCA_034090805.1). GTDB lineage: Bacteria > Bacillota > Clostridia > UBA1381 > UBA1381 > Ornithomonoglobus_A. Next base: position 16,304 of record JAXDRV010000123.1, on the reverse strand, counting down.
GGAAAGACGCAGATTTTCGGGATTACAAAGACTTTGATGAGTGATAATGAATGGGAGAGTATGACGGCTGATTTCAGTGTCGAAAGTGATATGCCGTATTTATCGGGTGAGGAAAGAGGCTCGGTATTTGAAACGGACAATTCGAGGGTGAAGCTTACCGTTTTTTCGGACAGTGATTTTACAGCTGATGATATTCACATTATTAATAATCTAAGCGGTGACGAGTTTAGCGGGCATATCGGTGAACAGATGTATTTTCTTGCCGACGTTATAGGCTTTGAGGAAATAAATAATGCTTCTGCCGTTTACAAAATAGGAAGTAGAACTATTGTCGGAGGAGATGTCAGCGTAAGGAAGGGTATGCAGTCTTATGAATTTCAAGCTGCGATTCCCTATGGCTCAGGCGGAACGGTAACCTTTAACATAACAAGCGACGGCAGCATATTTGATAAGGAAAATATTGCAACGATGTTCTTTAAAAACGGTGCTAATATTTATCCGAGCATAGAGGCTTTAAAGAACTTTGGGGAGGGACAGTACCTCGCCGAGTTTAATGTAGACGGCGGTACAGAGACCGATACGGCACAAATTTCAATCGGCGGCGTTACCGAAAAAGCGGATGTATTTGCGGATGGCACCGGTATTGCGGAAATTTGTCTTACAAAAGAAGATATAGAAGGGTTTACGGAGAACGATGACATTACGGTGGAGTGTGATAAAACGGTAAGTAATATCACATTGATAAAGGTGGGTGATATAAAAAATAATAAATAACCAATAAAAACACGTAAATATATTAAGGAAAGGATTGGGATTTTTATGAAAAGATTTGTTAAAAAGAGTATTTCTGTTGTTTGCTCAATGGTAATACTTTCGGGCGGTATGTATCCGATTGCGGCAAACGCTGAGGAAACGGTTCTTCAGCCGCAAATTTCCGGCAGATGGCAGGAAACGGAGGACGGTTCACGCAAGGCTGATGTTAATATTTCGTATGATAAGAAATACAGCGGCTATGGCTCAATAACGGCTTTGTACGATTCGGACGGAAGGCTTGTGAGCTGCGCATTGGGAACACTTGACGAAAACGGCTCGGTAAGCTATACGGTTAATGACGCAGGTGCGGATAAGGCTGCGCATTATATCTGGAATTTGAAATCATTAGAGCCGGCAGGGGGCGCATATAAAACATCTTATGCCGACTTTGTGAAAAATGTAAACAACACGATTCCGGAATTTAATGTAACAGAGGGATTGGGTTTGAGAAATTCATTTGAAACGGGACGATTCCAGATTTTCCAGAATGGAGCTAAAAATCCGATTAAAATGGAGATTAAGGACGATATAGAGGCGCATACGGGAACAAAGTACGCTAAAATCTCCGAAAGAACAACTGAAAGAACAACAATGAGAACAAAGCTTACAAAAAATGAAATAGGCACGTCAGGAACTCTTAAGGTAGAAGCGTTTATGTGCAGACCTGAATATGTTACAAAGAACACCGAATTTTATATTAATGTTATCGTACCGACGTCGGCAGGAAATGTAATAAAGTCAAGTACACCTGTGACTGCATCGGACTATAGCTGGCATCAAGTTATGTTAGAGGTAAATCTTTCGGAAATTGCCAATATATCAAGTGATTATGTTGTGGAACTCGGTGCACGAACAGGCTCTGAGGGTGCATATAGTTATGATGTAGATTACTATGCCGATGATTTTACAATAGTTTGTGGAGATGCGATAAAGACTGTAATTTATGATGATATAAAAGCAGGCGGTATGAAGTGGGATTTTGAAACAGGAAATACTTCTGATTACGTTACAACGCACAGAGAAACTAATTTAGTAAGTGATACAAACAGATGGACGAGAACATTTGATAAACAGGAGCTTACAGTAGTAAGTACATCCGCAGCGGAATTCTGCAATACGTGGACAGACAAGACTAATCAAAATGAGGATGCCGACGCAGTAAAGACACCTCCAACGGGCAGCAATTATATGCTTGAGGTTAATTCAACACAGGCTAATTACAGCACAACACATGTTACGGCGAGGATTAAGCTTTCAAAGGCGGATCTTGTACCCGGAAAGGCATATAATGTATCATTCTGGGCATTCGGCAATTCAGCAAAAAGAGCTATGTACATGGGTCTGATACCGCATGAAGCAAATGGAATGCCGTCTACTTTTGCAGGCGTTAATTATACCGGAACAAATGCCAAGGGAACAGCGTTTGTTAAAAATCAGCGTGCACCGGGCATTATTCAGTACGAGGACACTCCGTATAAAAATAACGGAACAGACTACATGGTAAATTACGTTGCATCAATGCCGAGATCATGGCATAAGTATACGGCAACACTTATTCCTAAGGAATCAGATTTTGAAACAGACGGTGGATATGCGGATTTATGCTTTGTTATGACATATAACAGACCGGAGAGAGATGCATGGTATGATAAGACTATATACTTTAAGGAAAAACTGTATCTTGACGAAATAGAGATAACGGAAGCAGATACAACTCCGGGTGAGGTTGCCGAGATAACAAATGACAGCTTATACACAAAGAGAGCGACATTTGAAACTGATTCAATGGATATGTTTGCGCCGAATGCGAAAACTAAATCAACTATTACAAATAAAACTGCGCATACCGGTGAATACAGCGTTATGTATACGGGACGTCAAGGAAACTGGGAAACTCTTGTAACAAGCCTTAAGGGAGCAGACACGACATCAACGATAACTGCCTCATGCTATCTAAGAAACTATTATCCGACAAAGAGCGGAACAGAGGCAAAATTCCGTCTGCTTCTTCCCGAAAAGGCGGAGGATGGTTCAAACAGATATGTATACAGTGATCCTGTCAGACTGGACGGAGCAATATGGACAGAGCTTAAAGGAATATTTGATTTAAGCGATTACCCTGAGATAACGGAGGAAAATATTTCTCAGGTCAACATTGACATAGTTACAACTCCGGAAAAGAGCAGCTATTATGCCGATGACTTTATGCTGAAGTCGGATAAAGCCGGTACATTTATTGATGATTATACCTTGCTTAACAATGATGACAGCATATCCAAAACAGCAACATCGGAAACGTATCAAACAGTAGATTTGGATACGGGAATAACATCACTTTATGAAAAGTATGCCGATAAATTCAAAATCGGAGGCACTCTTGCAAATGACGTTGTAACAAGCGCAGGTGCAAGAAATGTGAAAATCTATAATAAGCTTTTCAAAAAGCACTTTAATACCACTGCCTCGGACGGCTATTTCAAAATGGATGAAATACTGAAGGATCCCGAAGCACCCGATGCTTATACGTTTGATAAGGCAGATAAGATTATGAAGTTCTGCTATGATAACGGTGTTACCGATATTGTAGGTCATGCGCTTATATGGGATAAAGAGGGAACGGAAAAATATTTCTTTGATGAAAATAACGATCCGAAATACACACGTGATGGTGCGTTGGAATTTATGAAAACGTATATTGAAACTGTTATGAATCATTTTAACGGTAAGGGAGATCCAAGCGAATATAGCGTAGACGGATATAAAAACTGGAATGTAAATACGTGGGACGTTGTAAACGAAGCTGTAAGCTCTAATCTCGGCGATATAATATTCTATAAAGGAACCGGATTTTACCATGCCATAGGCGCGGATTACGGTAAATATGCTTTTAAATATGCTCACAATGCCGATCCTGATGCAGAGCTTAGATACAACGATTACGGCGAGCAGAATGCAGACAAGGCGGATGCTGTCTGTGCTTATGTTAAAACACTTACGGATCCGGATGATCTGTCTAAGAGCTATGTAAACAAAATCGGTGTTCAGTCACATTATGATATAGAAAGCGACGCCGACACCATAAAAAAGTCACTTGATAAATATGCCGCAATTAGCAGTGATATAAAGCTTGATATAACCGAGCTGGATATTAAGGCATATACAAAAGCACAGCGTGATGCACAAGTGCCGATTTATGAAAACGGGATTCCCAAATCGGTTGAGTATAAGCAGGCTAAGCTGATGCGTGACTTGTTCGATAAATATGAGCTGATGTCGGATAAAATAGACAGAGTGAATTTCTGGACATTCTCCGATTTATATGCGTATCCGAACAGAGAGGGCTTTGTGCATAAGGAATATGCGGGAATATTTGACCGTAAATTTGCACCTAAGCCGCAGTATTATATTCTTGTCGATACGCCGGAGGAATTCAATACAAGATACCCCGACTACAGTACATATATTACAAATTAAAACAATAGCGCCGGGGTTGTATTTTTGCAGCCCCGACGTCAAACAGCGAAAGGAGCTTTGATATGAGGATATTAAAAGCATCAGCAGGGACAATACTTATCCTTTTGCTTATGGTAATGACATTTGCGTGTGCCGAGGCAGCAGCCGTTGAAGTAAGCTATGGCTCTCCGTTGGTGGACGGGATTAAAGATGCACTTTATGATTCGATGAAGCCTATTGAAACAAAAAAGGTTATCGAAGGTTCATCTATCGATGATCCGAGTTCGGCAAAGGTATGGCTGTCGTGGGATAATGAGGGACTTTATGCTTATGCAGAGGTAAAGGAAATAACTCCCGCAAATGAGGCGAGTGAAGAATACAAGCAGGACAGCATTGAAATCTTTACAGATGAGGATAATTCAAAGTCAAAAATTATTGACAAAAACGATACACAGTATCGTGTAACCTCTCTTGGGAGCCGTACTTTGGGAAATGCGGCATCGGACAGCTTTTTGAGTGCCGTTTCGTCCATAGAGGGCGGCTATGTTGTAGAGGTAAAGCTACCGTGGCTTGAGATAATGCCGGCAGACGGAACGGTTATCGGATTTGATATTCTCGTAAACGATGCTTTGGGCGCAGTGCGACAGGGAATGAGAGCATGGAGTACGCAGGACAATACCAACTACGTATCAACTCAGAATTACGGTGAAATAAAGCTTGTAACGGGTGAAAATTATGTTCCGTGGAACGGCAGCGATCCGCTCAGAATTTCGGTGAACGGTTACAGACTTGACTGTATGGGGACTTCTCCTGTTGTAAAGAACGGAAGAACGCTTGTGCCCATGAGGGCGGTTTTTGAAGCGTTAAGCTGTGGTGTTACCTTTAATGAAGAGGAAAAAGCAGTTTACGCAATAGGAAACGGCAAGTTTATAAGAATTGTGATTGACAGCGATACTGTGTATGTCAACAATGAACCGCAAAAGCTTGAAGCTGCGGCGGAAATAGTAAACGGCAGAACTCTCGTTCCGCTCAGATTTGTCGCTGAAACGCTGGGTGCGGCTGTTGAATACGATGAACGGCAGGGAGCGGTATTTATCAATAAATGACTTCATTAAATCAAAAATAAAAAGAATAGAGGAATAAATCATATGAAAACAAAAAAATTAAAACAGGCGGCAGCAATATTATGTGCCGCAACACTTTTGCTTACATCTTGCGGCAAGCAGGGCGGCGTTGATGAAGCAGATGTTCAGATCGATAATAACGTAACGGAGGCGGGTCAGCTTCCGGTTGTAAAAGAGCCGATTACTCTTAAAATCGGTATACAAAGCTCTTCTAAGGTAAAGGACTTTGCGACAAATGAATTTACAAAATACTTGACCGAAAAAACGGGAATCAATCTGGAATTTTATGAGTTTCCGGCAAGCGGCGGAATGGAAAAGCTTAACGTAATGCTCGCATCAAACAGCGAGCTGCCCGATATACTCTGCGGCTTTGATATTTCCCGCACGACCTTCCTGGAATATGCGGATAAAAACGTATTCGTTGATTTAGCTCCGTATATGGATAAATATGGGTATTGGATAAAAGAGATGAGTGAAAAGACAAAGGTTAAAAACTTCGACAGTTTCCTCACGGCTGCGAACGGGAAAAAATATTTTATGCCGAATGTTGTTGAGCAGACGGGTAATATGTATGGCGGCAAGGCTTTTATAAACAAGAAATGGCTTGATAAGCTGGGGCTTAAGATGCCCGAAACAACAGAGGATTTTGAAAAAGTAATGACAGCCTTTGTTACGCAGGATCCGAACGGAAACGGCAAAAACGATGAAATAGGATTTACGGGGAGCAAGGACGGATGGAATGAAAAGCCGAGCAATTTCCTTATGAATTCATTTGTATTTGATGATTACAGAGATGGCTTTGTAGTTGATGAAAATAACAAAATCACAGTTAATTATTTGAGTGACAAATATAAAGACGGACTGGGCTATCTTTCAAGACTTGCAGGTGAAAAGGCACTTGATTTGCAATGCTTTACTCAAAGTACATCTACTCTGCGTTCGCTATGTTCAAACGATGAGGAAATAATAGGTGCATTTGCGAGCGGTTCACCCGATGTGCTGTTCAGTGACAATCCTGAGCGCCTTAATGATTTTGTTGCACTTCCACCTCTTAAAGGACCTGACGGAACGGCATATGCCTACAAGAGCGAGTTTACGGTTGCCTGCGGAGGCGTTGTTACAAAGTTCTGCGAGCATCCGGCGGCAGCGTTCAGATTGCTTGACTTTATGTTGTCTGAGGAAGCCTCACTGTTCGGACGGTACGGAGTTAAGGGAACAGACTGGGAAGAGGTTGACGAGAGTACACCTGCATTGTTTGCAAGTATAGGTGCAAAGTCCAGAATATTGCCTATACTGGCATACGGCTCTATACAAAATTCGCATTGGAATCAGTACAATCCGTCATTCAGATCGATTGATATTTCCGATACGCAGGCTTGGGACGGCAACCCATTAAACGGAGAATATTTCAAGGCGCAGGCACTTTCGGCATATATCGGCAAAGGCCCCGAAAATACTTTTACACGTACGCGTATGAGTCTCGGACTGGATGAAATGAACGAATTCGGAGAGCTTTATAATTCAATTTCTGCGTATGTCAAAGAAAACATTTCACTCTTTATTTCGGGTGATAAAAATCTTGACAAGGATTGGGAAGAGTTTCAGGAAAGTCTGAAAAACCTTAATATAGACAGATACCTGGAGCTTGCGCAGCAGGGATATGAGGCGTTTTTGACGCAGGATCAATAATTAATTTATGGGTGCGTTACGGGAAGCTTATTCCCGTAACCTCCGCCCGGTTTTTAATCAGCGTTAATAAGGAGTGGTATTAATGAACTCAAAAATCACAGGGCAGACACGAAGTGAGAAAAAACATCAAAGGAATAAATATTGGAATAAGATAAAGGTGAACTGGGATTTGTATTTAATGCTATTGATTCCGTTGGTTTTACTTTTGGTATTCTCATATTATCCTATGCTCGGACTTCAAATAGCATTTAAGAAATTTTCCGCATCGGGAGGTATATGGGGCAGTAAATGGTCAGGGCTGTATCAGTTTAAAAAAATGTTTAATACGCCTAAATTTACTCAGGTGTTTTTCAATACACTGCAAATATCGTTATATCTTATAGTGGCAAAATCATTGGTTACTGTGATTTTTGCAATGCTGCTCAATGTTGTAAGGTCAAAGGTATACAAGAAAACAGTGCAGATGGTAACATATATGCCGTATTTCATATCAACAGTAATTATGGTAGGTATACTTTCGCAGCTTTTGAACCCGAGAATAGGTCTTTATGGCAATATATGCAATATGCTTGGGATAGAGGCGGTCGACGTATGGTCAAAGCCGGAGTATTTTTCACATATTTATGTGTGGTCGGGAATATGGCAAAATCTTGGCTGGAATTCCGTGATATATCTTGCTGCGCTTTCGAGTGTTGATCAGGCTCTTTATGAAGCGGCGTCCATAGACGGTGCAAGCAGGCTGAAACAGGTCAGATATATTGATTTTCCGTCAATTATGCCAACCTTTATTATCCTGTTTATTCTCAATGTCGGACATATGATGAGCATTGGCTATGAAAAAGTTCTTCTTATGCAAAATTCACTTAATCTTTCCGCCAGTGAGGTAATAGGTACGTATTCATACAAGGTGGCGCTGCAAACAGGAACAGATTATTCATACGGAACGGCGATAGGTCTTTTCAATTCGCTCATAAACCTTGTTCTTATAATTTCTGTAAATCAGCTTTCAAAAAAAGTGACAGAAAACAGCTTATGGTAATGGAGGAAAACGAATATGAGAAAAAAACAAATCAATATATCAACAGGCGACAGAATATTTTACTTATTTGTAGATATTGTAATGTTTTTGATACTGCTTATGGTTATACTTCCTATGCTTAATGTTATTTCATCATCGATTTCCGATCCTGATGCTGTTATGCAGGGGAAAATATTTCTGCTTCCCAATGGCTTCAGTCTGGCAGGCTATAAAGCGGTTTTAAAGGATGAGAGAATATTCAGCGGCTATATGAACGCTTTATTTTATACTTGCGTGACTGCCTTTTTCGGGGTAATTACGACTGTTATGTGTGCTTATCCGCTTTCGAGAAAGGATTTGGTAGGCAGGAATAAGTTTATGGGATTGTTTACATTTGCCATGCTTTTTTCGGGAGGCTTGATACCAAGCTATCTGCTTATACGTGATCTTGGACTTATCGACAACAGACTTTCGCTTATTCTGCCGGGACTGGTGAATGTTTATAATATGATTATCACAAGAACCTTTTTCCAGACGACGATTCCGGATGACTTGCTTGATGCTGCGAAAATTGACGGATGCGGAAATACAAGCTTTGTTGTGAAAATAGTGATGCCGCTGTCAAAGTCGATTCTTGCGGTAATAGCCCTTTACTATGTCGTTGAAAACTGGAATTCATGGTTTAAAGCGTATCTGTACCTTAACGATAAAACCAAATTCCCGCTCCAGCTTGTAATAAGGGAAATACTTTTTGCAAACAGCACATCAATGGCAGACGGAGCAAGCACGGCAAGCAACGAGGGAGTTAAAATGGATGCGCTTTCAGAGGTTATGAAATATTCTTCCATTATGGTTTCCTGTATTCCGCTGTGGTGCGTGTACCCGTTCGTACAGAAATATTTTGTGAAGGGTGTTATGATAGGTTCAATAAAAGGGTAGATTTTTTTTATGAAATGTGATATACTTTAGCTACAAAAAATTGAGGATTTACGTATTGAGTGGAGTTGAATGAACAGGATGTTAAAGTGGAAAAAGGATTTTTTGAATAATATATCTTTCCAGCGCAAAATGATTATTATATACATTATATGCGTTATTCTTCCGATTGTAGTTTTAAGTATTTTTTACTATGCCATTACGATAAAAAAGGTTGACGCCCGTAATGTGAGAGATATAGAAGGGGCCTTGCTGAATGCAAAAAACTCGATTCAGACGATCATTGACAGAGCAACGCTTATAAGCGACTTGCTGTATGATGATGACGATATTTACAAAGCCCTTTCTCTGAAAGAAGGGGACGGAAAAAGTCTGATACGGTTTTCCGATACCCTTGATAAAAAAATACGTTCTTATGTTATAAACGGATCTTTGGAGAACATAGATATTTACAGCAATAATGAATACTTATACCGCGGTGTTGTACTTAAAAAAATGTCCGATGTGAAGGATGAACAATGGCTTACTGATTTTCTTGCTTCGGATGATAATGCAAGAGTGCTCACATCTTACAACAATGAGATTGATCGCTATCAGATTTCTATGCTGAGGAAAATGAACAAGAAAAATCATGATGACGCATCAAATGTCATGAAACTGGATTTTTCGATTGCGGATATTTCGCAGGTGCTTTATGCTTATTCGGAAAAAAGAGATTTGTATCTTGTGCAGGGAAATAAAATAATAACGGCAAGAAAGTACAGCTCCGCATTGGGGGAGCCTGAATATAATGTCGGTGATGAATTTGATGCTGAGGATAGCAGAATTATTGTAAAGGAGCTTGACTTCCCGACACAGTATCAGGTTGCGGCGTTTTATGAACCGGAGCATATGGTTGATATGTTTGGCGCAGAAACAATAACCTTTGTGGCACTTATATTCTGTATTCTGTTTTTATCATCAATTGTGATTTTTATAATTACAAAATCACAGTCAACAAAGCTTAACAGGCTGACGGAATGCGCCTTGAAAATACAGCGAGGGGTATTTGAAACTGTTGATGATATAAATACGGGAGAAGATGAAATAGGAACGCTTACAAGGGGAATAAATGATGCGATTGTGACGATAAACTCACTTATAAATAAGGTATATAAGGAAAAAATCAAGAATGCGGAGATTGAAAAGGAACAGTATAAAATAAAGCTCAGTGCACTTCAGGGACAGGTGAATCCTCATTTTATGTTCAATATATTTGAGGTTATGCGAATGAAAGCACTGCAAAAGCGAGATAAAGAGCAAGCGGCAATTCTCAAGGAAATCTCGAAAATGTTCCGGCATCTTATATCGTGGGAAGAGGATATGATAAGGCTTGAGGAGGAAATGATTTTCGTAAATGCCTTTATCGGTGTGCAGTCGTACAGTATGGACGACGAGGTTAAAATCAGCATATCCATTGACGATGAAGCGAGTCGGTGTTATATTCCCAAGATGTCTGTTCAGGTTTTTGTTGAAAATGCGTTTTTGCACGGACTTGAGAGCATAAGCCGTGATAAGGAATTTTCTTTAAATGTATATTTATCGGAAAATAATTTATTTATTGAAATATGCGATAATGGTCAGGGCTTTGACAAAGAATTTGCCGATGCGATAAATTCGGGGGAAATAGAATCATATTCGAAAAACAAAGGTGTTGGAATAAAAAATGTTATTACGCGTTTAAGACTTTACTTCAATGATGAGTTCAGCGTACACGTTTCGAGTATTCCTTATGAAAAAACACAGATAAGGCTTACTTTGCCGATTAAATATAAATAAATGTTGAGTATTGTAAAGAGGTTCATGCCTGTTTTACATAGTAGAAATGAGAGGAGAAAGGTTTATGCTTAAGGTTGTATTGATCGATGATAAAAAGAGCATTGTTGAAGGCATGAAATATTTAATAGAATGGGAAGAGTACGGCTTTGAGATAGCAGCGGCTTTACGATGCGCTGCCGATGCGATTGACTTTGTAAAGCAAAATCATGTGGATTTAATTATCAGTGATATAAGAATGCCCGGAATATCGGGACTTGAACTGATACAGACCATAAAGAAAACCGACCCTCACATCAAATTTATAATAATCAGCGGATACGCAGAGTTTGAATATGTAAAAAAAGCGATGGATTATCAGGCGAACGGATATTTACTGAAGCCTATTGACGAGGATGAATTGATTACGCTTTTGATACGTGTTAAGGACGAAATATTCAAGGAAAACGAGTATATTAAGCATCAAAGGGATAAATATATTCATGAAGTGCTGCTGGGGGATTTTGCGTGTGATGGTAATAACCGGGAGTTTGAAAATGATATAGATCTGAGGTATGTGCTTATACGTTTTTTTGATGATAAAATGATAACAAGCCGGAAAAGACATAATGACGATACCGCAGTGAAGGTGTTTAACGAGCTCAGGGCGTTTGTTGATGAAAGCGCCTATATTTCAAAAAATGATAACGGATGTATTGAGATGATTATCGGTTCTCATATTTACAAAAACAATATCAGAGGATATTGCATGGAGATAGAGAAATGCATCAAAGAGGTCGCAGAGTGTGATTTTGCTGTTTTCGTAGGCAAGGAAGTAGATTGCATAGAGAATATAAAATATTCGCGTGAAACTGCCAAAAAAACGGAAGCGGCGGCATTTTACGCATCGGAAAAGAGTATTTTCATATATGACACGGACGGAGATATATCGTTTTCGCAGACGCTGTCTGATATGTCTTTCTGCTCCAATATAACGGACAGAATAAAAAATTCCGATGCGCAAGCTTTGGCGAAGGCGGTTGATGAGTTCTGTTTGCAGGTAAAAAAGGAATGTGTAAATCCCGAAACTGTTTTTGTATACATTTATAATATTATTTTTGATATAGGGAATAAAGCCGACAGCAGCGGGGGAGATGTTGTGAAGTTTTTTTATCGATATTCGCTGCTTAAAAAATCTGACTTTGTTAATTTTAAGGCGGTATCCGCTTTTGTAAAGGAAAATGCGCTTGAGCTTCAGAAATTCCTTGGTGAGCTTAAAATGAAAAATTCTCTTGGAATTATAGGCGAGGTGGTTGATTATATCGGTGAACATTATATGGATAAGGATCTCAAGCTTCAAAAGATAGCGGATAAATATTATATAAACAGCGCCTATCTCGGCACGATGTTTAAGGAGCGGATGGGCAAAAGCTTTAACACTTATCTTTTGGATATACGTATTGAGAAGTCAAAGGAATTACTTAAAAACAGTAATGCCAAAATATATGAGATAGCACTGGAGGTCGGTTTTAACGATCCGAATTATTTTTACGTAAAATTTGCCGAAAAGGTCAATATGACTGCCGCAGCGTACAGAGAAAGCTTCAATAAAAAAAATAATCACGAAAATAACACAGAAGGAGAGAATATATAATGATTTCCATTGAAAGATCAAAGGAAGTAAGAATAAAAAGAGCAAATACGGACTGGTGGATAAACGAAAAAGCGGTTGTAGGTGCAAACGGACTTAATTATATAGTTTACGTTACCGATATGGGAGAAATCCATATCAAGGAATTTGACGCAAAGTGCAGCAGAACGCCATCACGTGACGTATGTCTGTGCCGTATGAACTGCACCTATGCTGATGAACATAATGCGCCGTCGCTGTGCATTCTGGAAAACGGTAAAATTATGGTGACATATACCGGGCACGCTCAGAATCATACTCTTAGATTCAGAATCACCGAAAATCCGTATGACATTATGTCATTTGGCGGTGAGCATATTCTCACATATGACAGCAATGTTACATACGCTCAGGTGTTTGAGAATGTAAAAAGAAAAGAAATCTGGCTTTTTGCTCGTGTAAAATCCGTCACATGGGAATTTCGTTATTCAAAGGACGAGGGAGAAACCTGGAGCACGCCGAATACATTTCTGAAATCCGATGCAGGCGGCTTGTTTTATTTTGATATGAGAAAGCAGCTTGTGCCGACAGCCGAGGGAGTAGGGGAGCAATGGTTTTTTGCTCTTTACGGACATCCCCGTATTTCAAAGGATCACACAATCAGAAGCGGAATATTTGATGCGGACGGATTTCTTTTGACTCAGGACGGCGAAAAAACAGACGTTAATTTATTTGATGCGGCAAAATCCGAAATCAATCTTAACGAGCTTGAGGTTGTATATGAATCTCCTGAGGGAACCACAGTCAGACTGCTTGCCGTTTCGGCAACACTGCCGTTCCGTGTCGGATTGGCGGCGTTTACTCTTGGCAGGGCAGATACAATTACTTATTATGCAGCGGAATATAATGGCGGGAAGTGGGTATTATCAAAGCCTATAGCGAGTGGCGGTGAATTTTTAGCACCGAATCAGACAGACGGATCTCAGACCTACGTTGGAGGTATGGCGTTTTATTACGGAGTAGGTGAGGCAGGCTTTAACATAGCAGACGGAGGAGTAATCGATACCAACCGTTTATATGTGGCGAGAGCGGACGATGAAAATCGAGTACTGGAAAGCTATGTTTCCAATGACTGCGGTGTAAGTTATACGCTTGAGCAGACGATAAGAAAAATCCCGAAGATAGAAAACAAAAAGATATGGCGTCCCACGGTGCCGATGTATGCGCAGGATAATTTGCCGGTGTACTGGCATGAGGGCAGTTATTCGGCTCATACAGGTGGCTGGCACTGCGATGAGGTTATGTTTGTGGAGTACGATGATTAATTGAGTTTGACGTGAAAAATAAGCGGAGCATTTTGCCCTTTATCGGAGTTTGAAGTATCAACATACGTTGGCGCTCCTCGAAAGAGCAATCTGCTTGCTTCTTTTCCACATTATGGTTTGTGCCGCCGCATGGCGGCAGAATGGAGTTTGACATGAGAAAAGAAGAGTATATTGAAAAAATAAAATACATAGCCGACCGTATGCTTCAAACACGTCCGAGAGGAGAGGTTGAGCTTCGTCCTTATATCAAACCCGAATTTGCATCAAAAAAGCTCAGACGAGGTATACATATTGATTTAAAAAGATATTTTGGCGATGTAAAACAAGGGGATTATGCCTATGTGTCGGTAAATCTGAAAAGTCAATACACTTCAAAAGCGGCGCTTACGGTAAATGGAGCTGTTTCATTTGAGGTAAACGGAGTTGAGTATGGACAGAAACAATCATTGAGAAGCTGTAAGGACGGTGAAATATTCCACGTTGAGTTAAACGAGGGGGATAATTTGGTTGTGTTCAAGTGCGTGTGCGAAAGCGATGTATTTGCGCTTGATTATGTTTGTGCTCATATTTATTGGCCGGAGTACTGGACCTGTGATTATCTGCTGTGGGTTATGGATTCAATTCCGTTGAAGGAATATAGCGGCGAACAGGGGTTTTGTGTTTCAGAGTTGGTCAGAGCGAGGGAAAATAAATCGTTTAAAGACTGCGACATCGCATTTCCTGAGCCGTCCAAGCCATGCAATATTATTAATTTTAATAAACTGTACGGTAATGAAAGCGGTAAATATGCGCTTGCTTATTCATGCGCTTGCTGCGACGGCGAGCTTAAAATAAAACCGCACGGTAAATGCAGAGTGTTTGTCAATGATAAACAAACAGATAATTACATCCTTAAAAAGGGAGATGAGATAAAAATAATCTGCGAAAGAACAGATGATAAATGGGGATTTGAGGATTTGACCGAAAATATCCTTGATTTGCCGCAGGTTAAGCAGGAAAGAAAAAATGCTTTAAGATGGCTGCTTGCGGGTTCATTCGGCAATCCGTACTGCACAAAGGTGCAATTCAAAGAGCCGTTTGAAAACGAGGACGAAAAAAAGACCTTCTGGCGTTTTGCCGACGGAAAAAGCTATTTAAGGCCTTATCTTGACACCAGCTTTTTCGGGCAGTGGTTTTATGCTGTTATGGTGGGACAAAACGGTCTTATGTACAGCTCTGAATATAAACGGGAATATTACGAATATTTTTATGACAGCATGAGTATTCTGTATGAATATTATGAATATATGCAGTATGACGCAGAGCTTTTCGGTGATACGACGTTCCTTAAAAGAAGCGTACGAAAAGCCGATCTTGACTCGATCGGTACGATCGGAATGAACTTATGTGAGCTTTACATGAGAGAAAAAAGCGAGACGGCAAAAGAGAAAATCATGTATGTTCTTGAGGAGCTTATAAAAAGCATTTATACAAATATTCCTCGAATGAGTGACGGCTGCTTTTATCGTGTAGATACAATGTGGGCGGACGATACTTATATGAGCTGTCCGTTTCTTGTCAGAATGGGAAATATTACGGGGAATGAGGAATACTTAAATGAGGCAGTGCGGCAGTTAAGAATGTATAAGGAAAGGCTTTATATGGAAAAGAAAAACATATTTTCACATATATATTTTCCGGAAAAAAAGCGTGCAAACGGAGTGGCGTGGGGACGCGGGAATGGTTGGCTGTATCTGTCACTCATAGACGTTATAGAGCATTTGCCTGAAAATTATGAGGGCAGAGATGAGTTGATAGAAATATATTCAAATGCGGTTTTGGGACTTTGCAGGCTGCAAAGTGAACAAGGCTTATGGCGGCAGGTTCTTGATATGTCGTATTCTTATCTCGAAACCTCGTGTACCGCAATATTTTCGGTTGCTATTTCAAGAGGGATACGTGCGGGAATTTTGGATAAAGACACATATCTGCCGATAGTGAAAAAGGCGGTTGACGGTATTTTGAATAATTCAATTGACGAATCCGGGAATGTTACGGGCGTTTGCAGAGGTTCGGGCTGTAAGGATGACCCCAACTATTATGCGGGGCTTGAAACGATAAAAAATGATGACCACGGAACGGGAATGGTTCTTTGGGCTATTTGCGAGTTAGTATATATGCTTGATTAAGCCCTGTATAATTTTAATGCAATATAACAGGTTTTTTGGATTAAGGAGTGTATCCGGGGGCGCAGAATTATATTGAACTGCAGAATTTCCGGTTAAAGAATAATGAAAATGCAGACATAAATCCCTGATTCAGACAGAACTCAAAGGCTTAGAAACGGCAAATTCACGCTGTTTCTAAGCCTCTTTTAATCCCTTTATGTAATTGCGAAATTTGTAATTACCTATATAATTCTCGCTGAACAAATGCGATTTTCAATCGCATTTGGAAAAATTATGACTATTGTCAAAATTTTTCGTGTAAAATCAGAGATTTTACACAGTTCGCATTGATAAAGTTTGCCCAAATAAATATTT
>JAXDRV010000122.1:0-2781 GCA_034090805.1 Clostridia bacterium | reverse complement strand
CACTGAACAAATGCGATTTTCAATCGCATTTGGAAAAATTATGACTATTGTCAAAATTTTTCGTGTAAAATCAGAGATTTTACACAGTTCGCATTGATAAAGTCTGCCAAAATAAATATTTTGAGAGCAAAATATTTATTTGTGGTGCAAGGATTTTTTCATATTTATGAAAAAACCTTGCACCCAAACAATTATGAAACGCTTTTAAGCCGCTATGCGGCTGCGTTTCATAATTGTTCAGCATTCATTAAATAAAATATTTTTTGGAATTTTTTAATATTACCCTTGAAAATTGAGTGAATTTGTTATATAATTAGTAGATGATGATAAAAATACGGCGCTGAGCCGTAAATAAGGAGAGTTGTTAAAATGAGTACATTTATTGAAAAACTGAAGGCAAAGGCTAAAAATGATATTAAGACGATAGTCCTTGCCGAGGGTGAGGAACTTAGATCTGTAAAGGCGGCGGAAACGGCGCTCAAAGAGGGCTATGCAAAAATTATTCTTGTCGGCAATCCCGATAAGATAAACGCAATGGCAGAGGCTGAAAAGATAGATATAACGGGGGCGCAGATTGTTAATCCCGAAAACTCTGACAAGCTCGGCGCTTATGCGGATATGTTTTATGAGCTGAGAAAGAATAAGGGCGTTACACCGGAGCAGGCGGCTGAAACTGTTAAAAATCCGCTTTATTTTGGAGTAATGATGGTTAAAATGGGCGATGCTGACGGCATGGTGGCCGGTGCGGTAAATTCATCGGCAAACGTTATTCGTCCTTCGCTTCAGATTTTAAAAACGGCTCCGGGTACGAAGCTCGTTTCAGCGTTTTTTGTGCTTAGTGTTCCGGACTGTGAATACGGTGAGAACGGCACATTCTTATTTGCCGATTCGGCATTAAATCAGGATCCCGATGCTGATCAGGTTTCGGAAATAGCAATTTCATCGGCGGAATCCTTCAAAAAGCTTGTCAGCGCAGAGCCGAAGATCGCAATGCTTTCACATTCGACATACGGCAGCGCAAAGCACGCTCTTGTTGACAAGATGAGAGAGGCGACAAAGCTTGCCCAGGAAAAGCGTCCCGACCTTATGATAGACGGCGAGATGCAGCTTGATGCGGCAATAGTTGATTCGGTAGGTGCGCAGAAGGCTCCCGGTTCAAAGGTTGCAGGCAAGGCGAACGTTCTTGTGTTCCCTAATCTCGATGCTGGCAATATCGGATACAAGCTTGTTCAGCGTCTTGCAAAGGCAGAGGCATACGGACCTATACTTCAGGGTATCGCAAAGCCGGTAAATGACCTCTCAAGAGGGTGTACAGCAGACGATATAGCCGGAGTTATAGCAATCACTGCAATCCAGGCACAGGATTGAGTACATAAAGGAGAGTGGAATAAATGAATATTTTGGTTATTAATGCAGGTTCTTCATCACTTAAATATCAGCTTATCGATATGACACGTGAGCAGGTTCTTGCAAAGGGACTTTGCGAAAGAATAGGCATAGACGGTTCAAACATTCAGCACACAAATGTTGCACAGGATACAAAGACAAAGATTGAAAAGCCGATGAAGGATCACAGCGATGCCATTCAGATGGTTATCGATGCTCTTATCGACGCAGACCACGGTGTTATCAAGTCGATGGACGAAATAGGCGCAGTAGGTCACAGAGTCGTACACGGTGCAGAGTATTTTGCGGATTCGTGCGTGATAGACGGCAAGGTAAAGGAGGCACTTGAGATGTGCGTTCCTCTTGCTCCGCTGCACAATCCTCCGAATATAATAGGTATAGAGGCTTGCGAAAAGATTATGCCGGGAGTACCGCAGGTTGCGGTATTTGATACTGCATTCCATCAGTCGATGCCGTCTAAGGCGTTTATGTATGCACTTCCGTATGAGCTGTACGAGTCTGACAGAATAAGAAAGTATGGTTTCCACGGAACAAGCCACAAATACGTTTCGCAGAAGGCTGCCGAATTTCTCGGAAAGCCTGCCTCGGAGCTTAAGATAATCACCTGTCATTTGGGCAACGGCTCATCGGTAAGTGCGGTTGACGGCGGCAAGTGTGTTGATACGTCAATGGGCTTCACACCGCTTGACGGCGTTGTAATGGGTACGAGAACAGGCTCGATGGATCCCGCCGTTGTTACGTATCTGATAAACAAAGGCATGAGCGCAAAAGAGGTAGATACTCTTATGAACAAGAAGTCGGGTGTGTTCGGTATTTCCGGTGTTTCGTCCGATTTCAGAGATCTTACCGCTGCCGCTGATGAGGGCAACAAGCGGGCAGAGTTGGCTCTTGATATGTTCTGTTACAGCGTAAAGAAGCTTATAGGCGCATATGCGGCTGCTATGGGCGGAGTTGATGCGGTTGTATTTACTGCCGGCGTAGGCGAAAACGACGCAAAGACAAGAGCCTCAATCACAGAGGGACTTGAGTTTATGGGCATAAAGATCAATGCCGATAAGAATGCGGCAAGAGGAACTGTTGACGTTTCCGCAGATGACGCATCGGTTAAGACGCTTGTAATTCCGACGAATGAGGAATTGATGATAGCAATAGATACAAAGAGATTGGTTGAGGGTAACTGATTGATTTGAGATATAAAAGAACTGCAATAAAGCGGTTTTTGAAAAATAAAAAGTATCCGCTCAATAAACCCACGACTACCCAAGTTAGCCTGACAGTGATATAATAATTCCAACAAAGTCTATGGAGTTGATTAGAATGGATAAGATATCAAAAATCAAAACGGATTTGCTTATGCGGGAATGGGCGGAGATG
>JAXDRV010000121.1:0-10879 GCA_034090805.1 Clostridia bacterium | reverse complement strand
GCTCAGGCATCCCTCACTGCGTTCGGGAACTTGTCGGAACTCAATTGTAAACATATCAAATTCTATCTGTGGTTTGGTGCGGAATTTGACATATTTCCGATTAAGCATCGGCTCAGGCATCCCTCACTGCGTTCGGGAACTCGCCGAAACTTAATCGTAAACATATCAAATTCCCTCGTAAGGTGTGGTTGTCTGCGTGGGATTGTAAAATTCAGATTTCCACGGAATTTGAGATGTTTCTGCTTAAATTTCGTCATCCCTCACTGTGTTTGGGAACTCGCCAAAGCTTAATCGTAAACATATCAAATTCCCTCGTAAGGTGTGGATGTTTGAGTACGAATAAAATCAAAAATACTCTCAAATCCCAAGCCGAAATTTTACAATTACCCAAATTATCTTATGCTTAGGGGAAAAGGAAAGGAGATTTTTATGAGAAAGACTAAGATTGTTTGTACTATGGGACCGGCTACGGAGTCGGAGCACGTTCTGAAGGAGCTTATGCTGGCGGGAATGGACGTGGCGAGGATAAATTTTTCTCACGGAACACATGAAGAGGCAAAAAGAAGATTTGATCTTATAAAAAAGGTTCGAGATGAGGTGGGTAAGCCCGTTGCGATACTGCTTGATACGAAAGGTCCCGAAATTCGTCTGAAAACCTTTAAGGGAGGAAAGGTTACTCTTAAAAAAGGACAGCGTTTTACGCTCTGCACCGATGACGTCGAGGGAGATGAAACGCAGGTTTCAATCACCTATCCCGATCTTCCCAAGGACGTTACGGCAGGCTCAAGAATACTCATTGACGACGGACTTATTGAGCTTGAGGTTCTGGGACTGCAAAGCGACAGGATTATATGCGAGGTTAAAAACGGCGGTCAGGTATCGGACAGAAAGGGTGTAAACGTCCCGAACATTTCTCTTTCCATGCCTTATATGAGCGAAAAGGACAGGGACGATATTTTATTCGGAATTGAACAGGACGTTGATTTTATCGCAGCGTCATTCGTCAGAACGGCGGAGGACGTGCTTGAAATAAAGAGCCTTCTTGAAAAAAACGGAGGCAAAAGCATAAGAATTATATCAAAAATCGAAAATGCCGAGGGTGTGGAAAACATTGATTCCATATTAAAGGTATCCGACGGCATAATGGTTGCAAGAGGAGATATGGGCGTTGAGATCGATATGCAGGCACTCCCGGCAATACAGAAGATGCTGATTAAGAAAACGTATCTTGCCGGCAAGGTGGTAATCACCGCAACGCAGATGCTTGATTCCATGATAAGAAATCCCCGTCCCACTCGTGCCGAAACAACGGACGTTGCAAACGCTATCTACGACGGCACAAGCGCAATCATGCTTTCCGGTGAAACAGCAATAGGCAAATATCCCATAGAGGCGGTAAAGACAATGGCTCTTATCGCAGAAAGCACAGAAAACGACATTGACTACGTTAAGCGGCTTGAAAAAATGGATTTCGACAAGAGCATGGACGTCACAAACGCAATAGGTCACGCAACGTGTACAACAGCGCACGATCTGCACGCATCGGCGATTATTGCTCTTACTGTTTCCGGGGGAACGGCAAGGCAGCTGTCACGTTTCCGCCCCGCCTGCCCGATTATCGCTCCGACAATATCGGAAAAGGCACGCCGCCAGCTTATTCTGTCGTGGGGAGTAACTCCTGTGACGAGTGAGGAAAGAAGCAACACCGATGAGCTTTTTGACCATGCGGTTGATATGGCACTTACCACGGGACTTGTGAAAAACGGTGATCTCGTTGTAATAACCGGCGGCGCTCCTATGGGAGTTGCCGGCACGACCAATATCATGAAGGTTCATCTTGTCGGTCATATTCTCGTAAGCGGAACGGGACTTACAAATCTCCATATAACCGCCAACGTGTGCGTTGCAAATAATGCCGAGGAGCTGTCGGTAGCGTTTATCGATGGGGATATTGCTGTTGTCAGAGAGGTAACAAAGGACATGGTTCCGATTTTGAAAAAAGCGGGCGGAATTATCAGCGAGGAAATCGGCGAGGCAAACAATGCCGGAGTTTTGGCTATGGCTCTTGATATACCGGTAATAACCGGCGCAATAGGCGCAACACGGACGCTCAAGAGCGGCACCGCCGTCACCATGGACGCAGGCAACGGTCATGTGTATTCGGGAACGGAGAATATTGACGCCGACAGATAAAGAGTAAAATCAAATGCCGCATAATGGCGGCGGAACGGAGTGTCATCATGTCATATACAAGCAAAACGTATTTAACCGTCAGATATGCCGAAACGGATATGATGGGAATAGTGCATCATTCACGCTATTATCCGTGGTTTGAGGTGGCAAGAACGGATTTCATCAAAAAAACGGGTGTGACGTATTCGCAAATGGAGCGTGAGGGGATACTGCTCCCGCTTACCGAAACAGGCGCAAAGTACATTTACGGACTGCGTTACGAGGATGAGGTTATGGTAACGTGCCGTCTGTCAAAGCTTACCGTTGCAAGGTGTGAGTTCGAGTATGAGGTGTACCGTCTGCCCGACAAAACGCTCGTGTCGCAGGGGATAACAAAGCACGGCTTTGTGGATAAAACGCTGAGACCGATAAATCTGAAAAAGGCACACCCCGATCTGTGGGAAAAGCTTGAAAAGCTGCTGTGAGAAACAGCAGTTTTTTTCATAAAACCCTTGAATTTTCCTTGAAAAAATGATATAATATTAAGATAAAATACTATCTTAAAAATGCGGCGCAGAAACAGTGCCGTTCGGAGAAAATATGGTTGAGAAAATTTGGCAGTATAAAAACAATGCCTTAAAGCGTGAGGATATAGAGGCTGCGTCAAGGGAGCTGCATATTCCGGCTGTTTTTGCCACGATTTTGCTTAATCGGGGAATAGAGCGTGAGGAGATGCTTCCGTTTTTGCAGAAGTCAATGAAAAGCATAATCAATCCCATGCTTATGACGGATATGGACAAGGCAGCTAAGCGCATATGCGAGGCGGTGGATAACGGAGAAAGCATAGTCATTTACGGCGATTACGACGTTGACGGAATAACATCGACCTCGCTGCTTTATGAGTTTATCGCCTCAATCGGCGGTAATGTTGATTATTATATACCCGACCGCAAGGGTGAGGGCTACGGGATAAACATCATGGCAGTCAACAAGCTGATAAAGCAGGGCAAAAAGCTGATGATTACCGTTGACTGCGGCATAACCGCCGTGGGCGAGGTGGAGTTTGCTGTGCTGCAGGGAATGGACGTTATTATAACGGATCACCACACCTGCAAGGAGCGTCTGCCGCTTGCCGCAAAGGCGATAATAAATCCCAAGCGTGATGATGAGTATCCGTTCAAGGAGCTTGCGGGAGTGGGAGTTGCGTTTAAGCTTGCGCTTGCCGTTGCGCTTGAGCGGGGAATGAACACCAACGAGGTGTTTGCGAAATATATAGACCTTGCGGCGATAGGTACGGTTGCGGACGTTGTGCCGTTGGTGAACGAAAACAGGATAATTGTTGACAGAGGTCTGAAGGCTCTGCAAAGCTCAAGGCGGCCGGGCATACGTGCGCTTTTGGAGCAGAGCGGCATGGGAGGAAAGCCGATAAATGCGGCAACGATTGCGTTTGCGGTTGCGCCGAGGCTCAATGCTTCGGGCAGACTCGGACAAGCTGCGACCGGGGTAAGGCTGCTGCTGTCACGTGACGAGGCTGAGGCGGCGCAGATCGCTGCGGATTTGGACGAGCAGAACAAGGAGCGTCAGCTTACGGAGCAGAAAATCCTTGACGAGGCAATGGAGATGCTTGCCGCAGACCCTAATTTTGAAAAGAAAAAGGTCATTGTGCTTGCGCATGAGGACTGGCATCACGGCGTTATCGGGATAGTCGCATCAAGAATATGCGAAAAGTTTTACAAGCCGTGTATATTAATATCACATTCAAACGGAATAGGAAAAGGATCGGGACGGAGCATCGAGGGAATGAACCTGTTTGAGGCGTTGTCGGAGTGCGAGGAATATCTCACGCAGTTCGGCGGTCACAAAATCGCAGCGGGACTTACGATAAACATTTCCGAGCTTGACAAATTTACCGAAAAAATCAACAAATACGCCGATGAGCATTTGACCGAAAGCGACATGATACCGCATGTAAAAATTGACTGCTCTTTATCGGAGCGGGCGCTTACGCTTAAGAATGTGCAGCTTTTGTCAAAGCTTGAGCCGTTCGGAGTAGGAAACGAAAAGCCGGTGTTTTCGCTTTCGGGAGCGGAGCTTATGTATATAAGCGCAGTTGGGAGCGAGGGCAGGCATCTGCGTGTTTCGGTGCGCAGAGGGGACTGTCGTGTAAACGGGATAGGCTTCCATCTCGGAGCGCTTGCCGAGAGATTTAAGATCGGCGACACGGTCAGCCTGGCATTTCAGATGGATATAAACACATATCAGGGAAAGCAAAGCGTGCAGCTTTTGATTAAGGATATGCAAAATACGCAGAAGGGACGTGCTTGACATGGATAAAGAAACAACAAAATATTCTATTCTTGCGCCCGAACAGCTGCCACAGAATGCGGACGGAGATACCGACTCGCTTGTGGAGCGGATTATTGCGGCGGTCAAGGGGTATTCGCCAAATGCAAATACGGACATGATTTACATTGCGTACCGCCTGGCGAAGCAGGCTCATAAGGAGCAGCGCAGAAAGAGCGGAGCACCGTATATAGAGCATCCGGTTCAGATTGCGTATATTGCCTCGCAGTTTAATCTTGACGCAACAACAATAACGGCGGCACTGCTGCATGATGTTGTGGAGGATACGCCGTACAGCTCGGAGGATATTGAGGCGATATTCGGTTCAAATGTTTCTGCGCTTGTGGACGGAGTTACAAAGCTGCGCAAGATCAAATATGTTTCGCCGGAGGAACAGCAGGTGGAGAATCTGCGGAAAATGTTCTTTGCCATGGCGAAGGATATTCGTGTTGTTGTGATCAAGCTGATAGACAGGCTGCACAATATGCGAACGCTGAATTTTATGAGCCGTGAAAAGCAGCTTACGATTTCAAAGGAAACGCTTGACGTTTATGCGCCGCTTGCGCATCGTCTGGGTATGTCGAAAATCAAAATCGAGCTTGAGGATTTGGCATTAAAATATCTTGACCCGGTTGCGTATGAGGAGATTGCAAAAAGCATCAACCAAAAAAAGAGCGAGCGTGAGCAGTACGTCAGGGATATAATCGAAATATTTGAAAAAAAGCTTGACGAAATGGGCATAAAGGGTCAGGTAACGGGACGAGCCAAGCATTTTTACAGCATATTCAGAAAGCTGTACACAAAAAACAAGACAATGGAGGAGCTTTATGACCTGTTTGCGGTGAGGATTATCGTGGACACCGTAACGGACTGTTATGCGATACTGGGAATGGTGCATGATTTGTACACGCCGGTTCCGATGAGGTTTAAGGATTATATAGCAATGCCGAAGCCGAATATGTATCAGTCACTGCATACAACGGTAATAGGCCCCAACGGCACTCCGTTTGAAATTCAGATAAGAACATGGCAGATGCACCAGATAGCCGAAAACGGTATCGCGGCGCACTGGAAATACAAAGAGGGAATAACCGGTGAAACCGGCATGGAAACAAAGCTTGAGTGGGTGAGAAATCTTCTTGACACGCAGAACGAGCTTTTAGATACGGACGATTTCTTCAATACTCTCAAGGTGGATTTATTCGAGGACGAGGTGTTTGTGTTCACGCCGCAGGGCAAGGTAATATCGCTGCCGGCGGGAGCAACGGTTATCGACTTCGCTTTCAGAATACATTCGCAGGTAGGATATAAGATGAGCGGAGCGAAAATCAACGGAAAAATCGTTCCGAACAGCTATGTCCTCAAGACAGGCGAGATTGTGGAAATTCTGACCGCAAACACGCACGGTCCGAGCCGTGACTGGCTGAAGATATGCAAAACCTCACAGGCTAAAAACAAGATCAATCAGTGGTTTAAGCGTGAGCGGCGGGACGAGAATATCGAGCATGGCAAGGAGCTTATCGAGCGTGAGCTGCGCCGCCTGGGGAATACTCATGCGCAGCTGTTTAAGCCGGAATGGGTCGATGTGATAATACGGCGGTACGGATTTAATTCGCTTGACGATTTGTATGCCGGAGTAGGCTACGGCGGACTTACGGCGCAGAAGGTAGTTGTGCGTCTGCGTGACAGATGGCTTCAGCAGCAGCACGAGGAGGAGGAACGCAAAAAGCTTGAGGCGGTATACAATGACGAGTCGGGAGCCGTTGAGGCGGTTGACGCAAAGCGGCGAGGCTCAAGCAGGGGTATTATCGTCAAGGATATAGACAATTGTCTTGTGCGGCTGGCGCACTGCTGCAATCCGGTTGCGGGTGACGATATAGTCGGATTTATCACAAAGGGAAGAGGTGTGAGCGTTCACCGCAGGGACTGTCCGAACATGAATCCGTCGTCCATGTCCGAAGAGGACAAGGGCAGATTCATAGATGTTTGGTGGGACGAGGAGCGCAGCACGTCATATATTGCCAATTTGCAGATAGAGGCTCCGGATCGTGACGGATTTTTGCTTGAGGTTACGAATGTGCTAGCCGAAATGAAGGTGCATATGAAGTCGGTGAATGCTTTTGTCAACAAAAAGGGCATGGCAATCATACAGGTAGGAATAGAAATACGCAACACCTCCGATCTTGCCGCAATAAACAAGCGGTTAAAGCAGATACGAGGCGTGAGCAGAATATCGAGAACCTCAAATTAACAGATATTTGCGAAATGTGAAATATACTCGGAATTTGAGATGTTTATGATTAAGCTTCGGCTCAAACATCCCCTGCGGGAACTCATCCGAACAAACCCCAAAATACTCTCATCTCCTACATGATGTTACAGTTTTTTTGGGAATTTATGATGTTTATGATTAAGCTTTGTCGAGTTACCGAACGAAGTGTGGGTGTGTAGGGGGTGTCCCTGCCGCCCCGTAATCAGAAATATCTTAAATTCCGAAGAGATTATACGTTTTGCAAAACCGTATAAATATTGAAAGGATTTAGCTTTTAATGGAAATAATAAAAATATCAACGGAGTTTATAAAGCTTGACCAGCTTTTGAAATTTGCCAATGCTGCTCCGTCGGGAGGAATTGCCAAGGAGATGATAGCCGACGGGATTGTGAGCGTGAACGGCGAGGTCTGCACCGTTCGCGGGAAAAAGCTGCGTCCGGGCGATGAGGTGACGATCGAGTACGAGGACGGCACACTCGTCTTAAGGGTGGAATAGATGCACGTAAGCGAGCTGTCACTGAAAAATTTCCGGAATTACACCGAGCAGACAATAAAGCTTTCGCCGGGAACGAATTTGATATTCGGACAAAACGCACAGGGCAAAACGAATATACTTGAGGCGGTGTATATGTTCTCCCAGGGGAAGAGTCATCGTGCAAAGTCGGATCGTGAGATGATACGCTTCGGGAACGAATTTGCCCGTGCGGCGATAGAGTTTGAAACTGCGGAGCGTGAATACAGGTCGGTCATGACCTTTGCCAAAAACGGTAAAAAAACAATAAAAATAAATAACGTGCCGATAAAAAAGCTGTCAATGCTGATGAATTATCTTAATACAGTCATGTTTTCGCCGGAGGATCTGAGCCTTGTCAAGGGTTCGCCCTCGGTAAGGCGGCGGTTTATGGATTTGGCGGTGAGCCAGCTTTCGCCGAAGTACCTGATAAGCCTGATAGATTACGGCAAAGCTCTTAATCAAAAGAACAGCCTTTTAAAGGAGCTGCGCCGCTCAGGGAAAACAAAGGACGTTATGCTGAGCGTGTGGAACGAGCAGCTAAGTATCGAGGGTGCAAAAATCATGAAGTATCGCCTTGATTTTTTGGGGCTTCTGGGGAAATTCGCATCACAGATACAGAAGGAAATTTCCGGGGAGAGCCTTGAAATAGAATATGCTCCCGGAATAAAATTAAAAGAAATAAGCGCCGAGGAATATTACGAAATGCTTGAAAAATCGCAAAGACGTGAGATAGAATTGCAGACGGCGATACACGGTATTCAGCGTGACGACATAAATCTGCGAATAAACGGCAGTGATTCAAAGCTGTATGCCTCGCAAGGGCAGCAGAGGACGGCGGCACTGACGCTGAAAATCGCATTGTCCGATTATATTCACAGCATAAAGGACGAATACCCGGTGCTTTTGCTTGACGATATAATGAGCGAGCTTGACAAATCACGGCGGCTTTATCTTGCGGAGAAGATAAAGGACAAGCAGGTGCTGATTACCTCAACGGATACGGATATTTTAAAAAGCACCGACGGGACAAAGCTGTTTTACGTTGAGGCGGGCAGCGTAAAGGAGGTATAGGTATGTATATTCATATAGGCGGCGACATGGTGGTAAACACACGTGACGTGGTGGGGATATTTGATGTGGACAACACAACGGTATCACGCCAGGGGAAGCGGTTTTTGCCCATGGCGCAGAAAAATAATCGTATAATATATGCGACGGAGGAGCTTCCGAAGTCGTTTATTGTAACCGAGCGGAAAGGAAAAACGCTCGTATATATTTCACCTATGTCAACGCAGTCGCTGAATAAGAGGGCGGCAATACTATAAAAAGTTAGGAGATTAATGTGAAAAATACACTGCGCATCTCACCTCCTTTCGGGACTTGGAGTATACACATACGCCGTCGTCCCTCAAGAAGGCAATCTGCTTGTGTCTTTTCCACATTATGATTTGTGCCGCCGCAGGGCGGCGGAATGGAGGATTATCATGAGCGAAATGGAACAAAAAATAGAAACAACGTATGACGAAAATCAAATACAGGTTTTGGAGGGACTTGACGCAGTAAGAAAGCGTCCGGGAATGTACATCGGCTCGACCTCATCGGCGGGACTGCATCATCTTGTTTACGAGATTGTGGACAACTCGATAGACGAGGCTCTTGCGGGATATTGTACGGAAATTCTTGTTGAGATTAATCCCGACAACTCCGTCACCGTAACGGATAACGGACGAGGAATCCCGGTAGGTATTCACCCTCAGCAGGGTATACCGACTGTTGAGGTTGTTTTGACAATCCTTCATGCCGGCGGTAAGTTCGGCGGCGGTGGATACAAGGTGTCCGGAGGTCTGCACGGAGTGGGTTCGTCGGTTGTAAATGCGCTTTCGGAGAATCTGGAGGTTGAGGTATCAAACGGCGAGCATATTTATTATCAAAGCTATGAACGGGGCAAGCCGACCTGCAAGCTTAAGGTCATAGGCGATACCGACAAAACGGGAACGAAAATCACATTCAAACCCGACCCCGAAATATTCGAGGTGCTTGTTTTTGATTATGATATTTTGCTCAAGCGTTTGAGGGAGCAGGCATTTTTGAACAAGGGCGTAAAGATAATCTTTGTCGACAAGCGCAGTGATGAGCATGAGCCGGCAGTTCTGCACGCAGAGGGCGGCATAAAGGAGTTTGTCAAGTATTTGAACCGCAGCAAGGATCCCATTCATGACGAGGTGGTTTATTTCGAGGCGGAGCGTGAGGGCATGATGGTTGAGATTGCAATGCAGTACACCACAGCCTATAACGAAAATATCCTGTCCTTTGCCAACAACATCAGAACAACGGACGGCGGTACTCACGAAACAGGCTTTAAAGCAGGCTTGACGAGAGTTATAAACGACTATGCGCGGCGCAATAAAATGATAAAGGAAAAGGATCCCAATCTTTCCGGTGAGGATACAAGAGAGGGTCTTACGGCTGTTATCAGCGTCAAGGTGACGGAGGCTCAGTTTGAGGGACAGACAAAGACAAAGCTCGGAAACAGCGAGGCAAGAACGCTTGTTGAGAGCGCATTAAATGATAAGCTGTCCGCATTTCTTGAGGAAAATCCGAGAACGTCAAAAATAATAATCGAAAAAACTCTGACCGCATCAAGAGCGAGAGAGGCGGCAAAGCGCGCAAGAGAAGCAACACGAAAAAGCGGCGCAGCGTCAAGCTCTTCGCTTTTGGGTAAGCTGGCACGCTGCCAGGACGAGGGCGCAGATTATGCGGAGCTGTTCATTGTCGAGGGTGATAGTGCGGGCGGTTCGGCAAAGCAGGGCAGAAACCGCCGCTATCAGGCAATCCTGCCGCTTTGGGGAAAGATGCTGAACGTTGAAAAGTCACGTATAGACAAGGTGTACTCCAACGAAAAGCTTCTGCCGGTTATTCAGGCTCTCGGTACGGGTATCGGTGATGAATTTGATATAAACAATCTGAAATACGGAAAAGTCGTTATCATGGCAGATGCCGATGTCGACGGTCAGCATATCAGAACGCTGCTTTTGACGTTCTTCTTCAGATATATGCGTCCGCTTATCGACGAGGGTCACGTGTATATTGCACAGCCGCCGCTGTTTAAGGTGTTCAAGGGCAAGAACAAAAATCTTGTCGAAAGATACGCCTACGACGAAAACGAGCGTGACAGGCTGATTGAGGAGCTTGGACCGGGCGCAAAGGTACAGCGTTACAAAGGTCTTGGAGAGATGGACCCGGCGGAGCTTAAGGAAACGACAATGGATCCCGAACGCCGCACAATGCTGAGAGTGGAGCTTGAGGACGCAATGCTGGCTGACGAAACATTTACCGTGCTTATGGGAGATAAGGTTGAGCCGAGACGTGAGTTTATCGAGCAAAACGCAAAGTATGTGTCGAATTTGGATATATGATAAAAAAGGGCATTATGCCCTTTTTTGTTTATGTTGATTATAAAGTTAATTAAAGCTTATATTTACGCTGTTTATATCGTTGGTGTAATACCATCTGTCTACCGTAAAGCTGTGTCCTCCACCTTCAAACCAAAAGAGTGTAGTTCCTGTTTGTGTATGAAC
>JAXDRV010000120.1:0-14027 GCA_034090805.1 Clostridia bacterium | reverse complement strand
AATTATGACTATTGTCAAAATTTTTCGTGTAAAATCAGAGATTTTACACAGTTCGCATTGATAAAGTCTGCCCAAATAAATATTTTGAGAACAAAATATTTATTTGGGGTGCAAGGATTTTTTCATATTTATGAAAAAATCCTTGCACCTGAACAATTATGAAACGCTTTTAAGCCGCTATGCGGCTGCGTTTCATAATTGTTCAGCAGTCATTAAATAAAATGCTGATTTATATACGGGGGAATGGATATTATGATTTCAAAGCTTAAGCAATTAACCGAAAATGCGGCCGTAAGGAAGTGGCTTTTGTTCGGTGCGCTCTTTTTCGCACTGCTTTTGCTTATAATACCTCTGTATCGTATTTCGTATAAATCAATAGCGACAAAGGTATACAGCGATGTAGCCTACAGAACGGAGGAGGCGGCAAATTCTGTTGATTCGGAGCTTATTATGCTGCATGAAATCAAAACGGATTTAAGATCAAATCCACAGTACAGCATGATAAAGAGCATAGATAAGTTTTCAAGCTCCTCGCAGTACATGATTCTGAAAAATTTCTCAAAGGAATTTATGGGCAGAACGGGAATGCTCCGCGCGTCGGATGATATATACATATTTTTCAAAAACAATAATATTGCCGTCAGCAAGGAAATGATTTTTGATGATATTTCCGGTGTGTTTGAAAGCTATCTGTCAATAGACGGAATGAATTACGAGGAATTTAGAAATACGGTGTTCAAGGTGGGTACGGGAATACGTGCGGAATACTTTGAAAATACGGTGCTTCAGGGCGAAAAATCACCGTCCGTTGTTATATTTTATCCTGTAGACCCGCATATAGGGCAGTCGCCGGAGGCGGTTATTGCTGCGATATACAAGATTGATTCGCTGTTCGGGAGAATGAGCGGCGAGGATTACAAAGAGCTGCTTGGGTATATATCCGTAAACGATAAGATTGTTTATGCACCCGAAAAGCTGCCCGCTAAGGATGAAATCATCATGGAGGTATGCAGCAATGCGGAGCTGCACATAAGCACCGCCGTATCGGAAAAATATCTCAAAAAATATATGGCGGGATTTAGGCGGGTTGTGTATCTTTATATAACAATACTTCTGCTGTTCGTGTTCGGACTTCAGATTCTGCTTGACAGATACTCAAAGCGCCCGATAAGGAGCATGGTCAGACTTGTGGCAAATATCATGGGCAACAGCGAAATACGCACCGCCGATGATATGTATGCGGCAATAGGCAGCATGAGCGAGGATAAAAAAAGCTATGAAAAATCTCTCCTTACAACGCTGTTCTTTAAGCCGGCGGACAATGAGGAGGCGGAGTTTATCCGCAGCAAATATCCGGATTTTCCCGAACCGTTTATTATGGCGGTGATTAGGGGCGAGAATCTGAACGAAAAAATACTCAGACTTCTTATGAGTAAATTCGGGCTTGATACGAAAATGATTCTGCCCTCAGGTGAAGATGAGTTTACGGCGGTATTTAGCTGCTCCGATGAGCTTGATACAAAAATACTCCGCGAAAGGCTCGACGATATGCGCTTTTCCGCAAAGAACAACGGCGTAAATCTTACGATATTGATAGGCATACCGTGCCGCTCTATCACAGAATTTTATCCGATGTATACAAGGCTGCAAAGCAGATACCGTGCTATCGATTACAGAGGCGTGTTTGCCCTTAACGAAGAAAGTGACGGTACTGCGGGAGCGGTTGCGGAGGATAATAACAATGACAAGCTCCGAAGTACGCTGCTCTGTGCGCAGACCGCCGAGGCGAAAAAGCTTGTTTATGAGCAGTGGTACGGGATTATGGCAGGGAATGAGGTTGATGACATCAGCGTCGAGCAGCTTTTCTACAGCCAGATGGGAGTTATCTCCGAGGTGGCGATGAAATGCAAATACAAAGGGCCGCTTGTACGATACAGCAAGACGATGAAAATAAACGAGCTTGCATTTGCCATAGCGGACGATATAGACGCACTCTGTGAGTTTATAGAAACACGCAGCAAGCGTGATGATGAATACGACAGGATTTTGGAATTTATAGATGAAAATTGCTGCCGTCTTAATTTCGGCATACCGGATGCCGAAAATGAATTTAAAATCACGGGTAAAACCGTAAACAAAATGGTAAAGGCAAAAACAGGTCAGACATTTACCGAGTATGTTGAGGCGCACCGCCTTGCACGTGCAAAGGAGCTTTTGCAGTGCTCCGCCGACGAGGTGAAGTACATTGCCGAAAGCTGCGGCTTCCAAAATTACGATACCTTCTATAAATTCTTTAAAAAGCATACCGGTGTATCTCCGGTAAAATGGAGGAAGATGAAGCTTACGGAGGAGAATTTCGGATAAGGGAATGTCTGATTGAAAGGGGAACAAAATGGAAAAGTCATTTAACATAGAAAAGGAAATAAGCTGCGATGTGCTTGTTGTGGGCGGCGGCTGTGCGGGAATTGCGGCGGGAGTTTGCGCCGCAAGGCACGGTGCGGATACGATTATCGCCGAGCAGAACGGCTATCTCGGAGGTACGGCAACGGCAGGAATGGTAGGACCGTTTATGACCTCCTATGATGCCAAAGGCGAAACGCAGCTTATACGTGGATTTTTTGATGAATTTGTTCGCGGAATGGAGAAAATCGGCGGAGCAGTTCATCCGTCAAGAGCGGAGTATGATTCGGCATATACCGCATACCGAACTGCGGGACACAGAAATCTGACCGCTTTTAGCGGAGAGGCATACAAGCGTATTGCCGAGGATATGTGCGCAGAGAGCGGAGTGCGGCTGATGTATCATCTCTTCCTGATCGGAGCGGATTCGGACGGCGGCAGAGTTACGGCGGCATATTTCGCCACAAAAAACGGGATTTATAAAATAAGCGCAAAAATGTTTATTGATTGCAGCGGTGATGCGGATCTGGCATATTACAGCGGAGCGCAGACGATTTACGGTGACGGCAACGGTGAGGTTCAGGCGGCATCGCTGTTTTTCAGCGTGACGGGTGTGGATAAGGAGAAAATGGATAAGCATATGAGAAGCTCCTCGTCCATGGAGGAAAAATTCTATATGAACGAAATCCTTGAGGAACGTGAAAAGGGAAATTTCCCGCTGTATCGTGCCAAGATAATGCTCTTTGAGGGCATAGGTGATGAATGGCTTGTGAATATGACGCAGCTTGACGATGTAAACGCAGTCGTACCTGAGGAGGCGACTGCTGCGGAAATAGAGGGCAGGCGGCAGATAGATTACGTTGTGTCATTTTTGAAAAAATATGCCGCAGGCTGTGAAAATATCAAGCTTGCAAGGAGTGCGGCGTCACTCGGAGTGCGTGAGAGCCGCAGAATAGAGGGTGAGTACACTGTTACAAAGGAGGATGCGGTCGAAAGCGTTAAATTCGAGGATTCGGTATTCTGCTGTTCCAACTCAATGGACATACATAAAAAGGGACGTGTGGAATACGTTGTGAGAAAATCTGACGAACCGTATTTTATTCCGTATCGTTCGCTTGTTGCAAAGGGATTTAAAAATCTTCTTGCCGCAGGACGGTGTATATCGGCGGATCGTGAGGTTATGGGTGCGATACGCGTTATGCCGCCGTGCTTTGCGATGGGGCAGGCTGCGGGAACGGCTGCGGCAATGTGTGCGGCAGAAGGCATAGGTGCGGGTGAAATTGATACTGCAAGGCTTGTGGACGAATTGAAAAATAACGGAGTGTATTTAGGATAATTTTATGAAGGGAGTCATAAAAATAAAATGGCAGTAGTAACGATTATAGGATCGGGAATGATGGGCTCTGCGCTTGCGTTCCCGGCAAGAGAAAACGGTCACGAGGTAAGACTTGTGGGAACGCATCTTGATGCGGAAATTATAGAAAAATCAATAGCAACAAACAGACATCCCAAATTTGACAGGGATTTCCCGGAGGGGATAAGGTTTTATTATATTGAGGACGTAAAAGAAGCGATAGAAGGCTCGGATATGATTATCGGTGGCGTGAGCAGCTTTGGAGTTGACTGGTTTGCCGAAAAGATTTTGCCGATTATCCCGGACAGCGTGCCGGTATTGACGGTAACAAAGGGTCTGATGGACACCGAGGATGGCAGACTGCTGACGTATCCGCAGCTTTGGCAGAAAAAGCTTGACGAAATCGGCAGCAAGGTGTCATTAAATGCAATCGGCGGTCCGTGCACAAGCTATGAGCTTGTAGCGCACGACCAGACGGAGGTTGCATTCTGCGGCAGTGATATAAGCATATTAAAGCGTCTTAAGGAAATTATGGCAACAGACTATTATCACATAAGTCTGTCGGAGGATGTGACGGGAATAGAGAGTGCTGTTGCACTCAAAAACGGTTATGCTCTCGGAATTGCTCTTACGATAGGACTTAATCAAAGAAAATTCGGACTTGACAGTGAGCTGCATTTTAATTCGCAGGCGGCTGTGTTCGGACAGAGCGTAAAGGAAATGTATCGGCTTTTGGAGTATCAGGGAGCGGCGACTCTCGATAATATATCAGTCGGTGCGGGTGATTTATACGTAACGGTTTACGGCGGACGTACAAGGCTTGTGGGTATTTTGCTTGGCAGAGGCTTGAGCGTTGACGAGGCAAAGGCGGAATTGAACGGAGTTACGCTTGAGTCGCTTGTTGTTGCGGAGCGTGTTGCAAGAGCCGTTAAGAAAGCGTCCGAAAGCGGTAGACTGAGCATAGAGGATTTTCCGCTGCTTACGCATATTGACGAAATTCTGACGGAGAATAAGCCTGTGGCAATTCCGTGGGAAAGATTTACATTTGAATATACAAAATAACGGAGACTTTGCCATGAAATTATCAACTACGACCTCGGCACTTTTTAAGTGCTTTGGTTATGAAGAGGGAATACGTGCCGCTGCTTCGGCAGGCTTTGATGCGCTTGATATGAACCTGATAGAGCCGATATATGATGAGGAGTTTTCCGATGAAAAACTGGAGAGCACCTGCGAGCTTCTGCGTAATACTGCGGAGAAAGCGGGCATTTGCTTTAATCAGTCGCACGCACCTTTCCCCGTATACAGCTTTGCCGACAGCGAATATAACGAGCGTGTTTCGGCGGCGTTGGAGCGTTCCGTAAGGGCGGCGGGACTTATCGGCGCGGAGCGGATTGTAATTCACCCGATTGACTGTCCCGATAAATCCACGCAAAAGCAATTTAACGTTGATTTTTACAAAAGCCTTATTCCCATGAGCGAAAAATACGGCGTAAAGCTTGCGCTTGAAAATATGTGGGGATATGATAATATAAATAAAAAAATAATTCCGAACGTGTGCAGCTTCGGACGTGATTTGGGAGATTATTACGATGCGCTTGACAAGGAGCATTTTGATGTGTGTTTCGACACAGGTCACTGCGGACTTGTCGGACAATCTGCGTCAGAGGCAATATACGAGCTTGGGGGAGAACGGCTTCATGCGCTCCATGTTCATGATAATGATAATATCAATGACTTACACGCAGCACCGTATCACGGAGCACTTGACTGGGACGCAATCACAAAGGCGCTTGCAGACGTAGGCTATAAAGGAGATTTTACGTATGAGGTGGGGGAGATACTCGCCTTTTACAGGGATATGCCTAAGCTGATGATAAAAGCACTTGAGCTGCTTGCCGAAACAGGCAGGTATTTAATTGAGAAATTTTCACAAAATTCCTAATAACCTGTTGCCGCCGCCGGATTTTCGGCGGCGGTTTTACTTAAAAAAATATAAAAATTTTTTTAAAAAACTATTGACAAAGTTAAAAATATGTGTTAATATAAATACATACAAAAACCATAGGTTTTATATATTTTAAGTAAGGACAGGTGATAATTATGGCAAATATAAAAGATACGTCAAACTGGGGCTTTGAAACAAAGCAGCTTCATATCGGACAGGAAAATCCCGACCCGGCAAGTGATGCAAGGGCGGTACCGATTTATCAGACAACTTCGTACGTGTTCAAAAATTCGGCTCACGCAGCTGCACGCTTCGGTCTTGCCGATGCGGGTAACATCTACGGCAGACTGACAAATTCAACACAGGACGTTTTTGAGCAGAGAATTGCGGCTCTTGAGGGCGGTGTTGCGGCATTGGCAACGGCATCGGGAGCGGCTGCGATTACATACACGATCGAAACTCTTGCCGAGGGCGGCGGTCATATCGTGGCGCAGAAAACGATCTACGGCGGTTCGTATAATCTTCTTGCGCACACACTGCCGAAATACGGAATCAATACAACATTTGTTGACATTCACAATCTTGACGAGGTAAAAGCGGCGATACTGCCGGAGACAAAGGCTATATTTATAGAGGCTCTCGGCAATCCGAACAGTGATATTCCGAACGTGGAGGCAGTTGCGGAGATTGCACATGAGGCTAAGCTGCCGCTTGTAATTGACTCAACGTTCGCAACACCGTATCTGTTCCGTCCGATTGAGCACGGAGCAGACATCGTGGTACATTCCGCAACGAAGTTTATCGGCGGTCACGGAACAACTCTCGGCGGCGTTGTGGTTGACAGCGGTAAATTCGATTGGGAGGGCAGCGGCAGATTTGCATCGCTGACAGACCCAAATCCGAGCTATCACGGAATATCGTTCACAAAGGCAGTCGGAGCGGCGGCATTTGTTACAAAAATCCGTGCAATACTGCTGCGTGATACAGGTGCAACGATTTCGCCGTTTAACGCATTCCTGCTTTTACAGGGACTTGAAACGCTGTCGCTGAGAGTTGAGCGTCATGCGGAGAATACGAAAAAGGTTCTTGAATTTTTGACAAATCATCCGCAGGTGGAAAAGGTAAATCACCCCGCACTGCCGGTTCACCCTGACCATGAGTTGTATGAAAAGTATTATCCCAACGGCGGCGGCTCTATATTTACTTTTGAAATTAAGGGCGGCGCAAAGGAAGCGCAGGACTTTATAGACAGACTGCAAATTTTCTCGCTGCTTGCGAATGTTGCGGATGTAAAATCACTCGTAATCCACCCGGCAAGCACAACACATTCGCAGCTGTCGGAGAGCGAGCTTCTTGACCAGGGTATAAAGCCGAATACAATAAGACTTTCGATTGGTACGGAGAGCGCAAAGGATATTATAGGTGACCTGGAACAGGCATTTGAGGGATAAAATCATTTTTATCCGTTATCGATTTCGATAATTAATTCTCTTTCAAACACAATAAAACGCTTGATTAAATTCAAACTTAATCAAGCGTTTTGCAGTGCTTGTAATTTCGGTTATTCACCTTCAATCAGCCGATAGAACAGCTCTGCCGCCATTGCGGCAAGGCTTTTTTTGTTTACGCTCTCCGTGGCAAGCAGGTCTATCTCACGGCGGCTGTCGTCACTGCCGATTATAAGTGTACCGATCTTATCACCCTCTGATATGGGTGCGTTAAGGTACTCATCGCATACAATCTCGATTGCAAGCTCCGAGGTGTCGCTCTTTTTGCGCAGGACTGAATAATCCTCTGCGGCACGTATACCGACGTTGGCGGTAACGCCTTTCTTGACGGGAACACGCTTTAGCTCCTCGTCCGATTTTGCAGCCGAAGCAATGCGGTAATTGGCAAAGCCGTAATCGAGCATGGCACGTGCGCTTGAAAATCTTTTCGCCGATGTGGGAGCGCCGAGAACAACGGCTATGAGCTGCATATCGTCACGCTTTGCGGCTGCGCTGATACAGCACAGAGCCTTTGAGGTAGAGCCTGTCTTTAAGCCGTTTGCGCCGCTGTAAAAGCGTATGAGCTTGTTTGTGTTGGCAAGCTTGAATTTGCCGTCCCTAAGAGTGTCTGTCCAGATTGTGGTAAATTCAAATATCATCGGATGCTTAAGCAGCTCTCTCGACATAATCGCAACATCTCGTGCCGAGGAATAATGCCCGTCCTCGTCAAGGCCGTTTGTGTTTTTAAAGCACGTGTTTTCCATTCCGAGATCGTGTGCCTTTTCGTTCATTTTTTCAACAAAAGCAGCCTCGCTGCCTTCGAGAAATTCAGCCATTGCAACACAGCCGTCATTTGCCGAGGCAACGGCGATACCCTTGAGCATATCATGGACGCTCAGCTCCTCGCCCGCCTCAAGGAACATTGTAGAGCCGCCGTAGCTCATTGCGTTTTCGCTGACGGGAACCATGTCCTCAAGTGTTATGCGCCCGCTGTCGACCGCTTCGGCTATCAGCAGCATGGTCATGATTTTTGTAACGCTGGCGATTGGGAGCTGCTCGTCAGGATTTTCCTCGTAAAGCACCTCGCCTGTTGCAGCCTCTGTTAATATTACCGATTTTGCGTCCGTGTCGACTGTCTTTTCCGCAAAAGCGGCAGACGGCAGCATAAACGCACATAATAAAAAGCATATTATACGTTTCATGGAAATTCTCCTTTAGAAAATTTGTTCATGTGGTTATAATATGCTTTTTTCTGTATTTTATTCAATTGATGCCGCAGTTTCGCCTTGATATACCGGAATGTCATAGGACAACACCGCTTCGGGAAATTCATTAAATATTTTTTCTATGTTTACCGCCTGCTTGACTGCCCAGCCTATGTCGGTAGCGTATTGGTGAACGCCTGGATTTTCGGGATTCCAAAGCATCTTGTAAAGCGTGTTCTGCTTTGCTTCGCCGGCATTTATGTAATATTGGCTTATCCATGCCGCACCGCCCTTGATGGCTGTTTCAGGTGAGGTCCAGCCAAGGCTGTAGGCACGCTGCGAGCCGGAATACACCGCACTGTCATCGTATGCACCTATTCCGAACATATTGTAAACCGTAGTTCCGTTTACGCTTACGCCGTTTGCAAGAGTTGTCGAGCCGTTACCGGTTTCAAGACACGCATGAGCCACAAGATATACCTCGCTCACGCCGCTTGCCTCAGCCGCATCAACAAATGCCTGTCCCATGCCGGAAAGTATGCCCTTGCCATCAAGGAACCTGTTCAGAGCGTCTGCGCTTACGCCATTTGAGTGCGACAGATCAAGGAATTGATACTTGTATGTTCCCGTGCAGTAATTTGCGGGATCCATGTACTCCTTGGTTTCATCACGTGTTGCATATACCGGGCCGCCGTCTCTCCAGATTTTCGGAGGAGGTGACAGACCCATTTGCTTGGTTACAATATCGTCAAGAGAAATGTTGTAGCTTGTGTATGCAATTTGACCGTTGGCTGATGATGAAGCAGTGCCGTCGGTAACATATGTATTTCCGAGAATATCCCTCGGTATTTCGTTTTCCGAGGTTTTTTTGCCGTATAGGTCAAGGGCACTTTCGCCCGTTCCTTTTTCTATGGTAAGCTCAACGGAGTCCGTTTTTCCGTTGGAGGCTTTTGCCGTAATCGTAGCCTTGCCCTCGGCAACCGCCTTGATTCGCCCTGTTTTTGATACGGTTATAATCCTCTCATCGGAGCTTGTCCAGGTTATTGTCTTGTTTTTTGCGTTTTGAGGGAGTACGGTAACTATAAGATTCATTGATTCGCCGGTCGCAAGCTTGCCGCTGCCTTTGTTCTGTATGGTAACCGAATCTACGTTTATAACCTTGTTGACAACGTTTACAAAGCATTTTGCGGTGAAGCCGCCGTCCGCCGTTACTGCCGTAAGCTCCGTTATGCCGACTCCGGCGGGATGCAGAGTGCCGTTTTCGTCAACAGACGCAACCTTGGGATTTTTCGATACCCATGTGACGTTTTTGTTTGTTGCGTCCTTAGGGTAAACCTCCGCAGACATTTTGCGGAAGGAATCGGACATATTCATGGTGATTGAGCTGTCCGCTATCATTATGCCCGTTACGGGACGGACAACCTCAAGCTCGGCGGTTTCCGTCTGACCGGATTTCAGCAGTGTTGCGCTTATGCGTACATTGCCGGGCTTGTATGCCGTTATTGTGCCGTTTTCGTCTATTTTTGCAATGCTTTCATCGGAGGATACGTATTCGATGCGCTTGTCGTCGAGAGTTATCGGAAAAATGCTGACATTAAGCTTTGCCGAAGCCGTTTCGCCCTCCAGACGAACGCTCGTTTTTTTCCAGCTAAGACGTATGGAGCAATACGGATCCTCGTTAAAGCCGGTGTAGTGGTAAAACAGCGACGGATAAACCGCTTCGCCGTTCGATTCGGGGATAAAGTCGCCGCCGTTGCCGGCATTTTTGGAAAGGAAAAGCAGCAGAATAACAACCGCTGCAGCTGCTGCGGCAAGCGTAATTAAAATCCGCTTGATTCCCTTTTTTGAAGCCGTATATTTTATAAGCTGCCGCAAATCGGTGCGCCTTATATTTATTTTCATCGTTAGATCCTTTCAAAAATCATGTATCAACTAATCGCTCTTGTTACAATTTTATTCATAATTCGAGCTTTTGTCAATAAGAAAAGGATATTGTTAAAAAAATATTTACTTTTTTGTCATACGAAACGAGGATTTATCTAATATTTGGAGGTTTGTATTATTTTATGTGTAGGCAAATGCAGGAAAAACAATACAAAAATTAAAATGAAAAGTGAGTATTCGAGAGAAAAACAAAGAAAAACGGAGGAAAACGAAGCGTTTTGAAAATTTCAAAAAAAGTTTTCAAAAAAGTATTGACAATATGAGAAAAACATAGTAAAATAGACAGCGTTGGATCGGAGAAGGTTCGATCGAGATAGATTTTAACAGGAGGAATAACAACATGAATTCATCATATTTGCAGAAGCCCAATGATGTGCAAAGAAAATGGTATATTGTTGACGCAGCAGACAAGCCTCTCGGCAGAGTTGCTGCTGTTGTTGCAAGCATACTGAGAGGAAAGCATCTTCCCACTTTCACACCGAATGTAGACTGCGGCGATCATGTAATCGTAATCAATGCCGACAAAGCCGTTCTTACAGGCAACAAGCTTCACCAGAAGGTTCGTTACTATCACACAGGCTGGATCGGCGGCATTAAGGAAATCCACTATGACAAGCTTATGGCTGAGAAGCCTGAGCAGGCTATGACCTACGCAGTAAAGGGAATGCTTCCGAACAACACAATCGGAAGAAAAGCGCTGACAAGACTTCGCGTATACAAGGGCGCAGAGCATGAGCAGGCAGCTCAAAATCCCATTCCCTGGACAGGCGAGATTAAATAAGTAAGGAGGATTTTTAATAATGGCTAAAGAACAGTACTACGGCACAGGCAGAAGAAAGTCATCTGTAGCAAGAGTATATCTTGTACCGGGTAACGGTCAGATCACAATCAACGGCAGATCGATAGACGATTATTTCGGATTAGATACATTAAAGCTGATAGTTCGTCAGCCTTTGGTTTTGACAAAGACAGCAGACAAGTTTGATGTTATAGCAAAGGTTGAGGGCGGCGGCTTCACAGGTCAGGCAGGCGCAATGCGTCACGGCATATCAAGAGCTCTCCTCGAGGTTGACACAGAGGCATACAGAGCAGACCTTAAGGCAGCAGGCTTTTTAACAAGAGATTCAAGAATGAAGGAAAGAAAGAAGTACGGCTTGAAGGCAGCTCGTCGTGCACCGCAGTTTAGTAAGAGATAAAATCTCGATTCCAAACCCCGAAAAACCACGCTGTTATGCGGTTTTCGGGGTTTTTCATGCCTTGATTTTTCTGTCGGCTTTGACCGAATTTAACGAAATTTGTGCTAATTTATTCCATTTTATAGGGG
The DNA here is from genome assembly GCA_034090805.1 of Clostridia bacterium. Lineage (GTDB taxonomy): Bacteria > Bacillota > Clostridia > UBA1381 > UBA1381 > Ornithomonoglobus_A. Next base: position 2,365 of record JAXDRV010000120.1, on the reverse strand, counting down.
ATAAATCGGGGTGAAAATACCCTTTTAGGATCAAAAAGGGATAAATTCGGGGTGAAAATTCAGTTGATTTTCGGTCGTAATTTTCACTTTTTCAGGTTGAATTTTTTCTGTTTAGCGACTCTGAAACAGTTTGACCGAATTTGATAAAATTAAATTGATTTTATAGCATAAATCTCCGGAGCTGATATTTTCAAAACTTAATAGCTATATTTCACAAGCGTGTTTACTTTGCTCATTTCGAGCTAATGTGGACGCGCTTTTTTTGTTGCCCGATTTCGGGACGGAGGTAAAAAAATGTACGATAAAAATTATGAACTGCTTGCCGATGCAATTATTGTTCAAGCAGCAAAAGATTACAGACGGTCAAAATCCGTATCGGTCAGAAACGAAATTAAATGTTTTTTTCTCTCGGAGTGGTTCGCTTGTTTAACAAATGCAGACGGTCATAAACTGTTTAGAAAATTAGAGCGGGAACGAGATGGCAAGAAAAAGCATCGAGGAAAGGAGGTTTACGATGTCAGTATTCAGAATTGAGAAAAACAAAAATTACACGGTTAGTGAAAACCTCCGTCTTTTTATATATTTTCAACTTTTGCTCAAGTTGAACAAAAGCTAATTTACACAGCTTTTATGCCGATTTTTCAAGCTGTTTTCACTTTCCGACATTTTGTCGGAAAGTTGATTTACCCATAAATTATATACTTTAAATTCTCTCTAATCCTCTGCATTACTCCCAACATCATTATCATAAACATGGGTATTCCGTATGGGCTTAAAAGATATGCAATCACAAGTCCTATAAATCCGTTCATTCCCGCTCCTGTGAGCATATACACTATACTTATCACTGCGATTATTCCGCTTATGATACCGAGCGCCAAGCCTGAAATATAGGTCATTAGAGAACCCATTTTTATCACAATCCACATAAGAACCATAATGGGAATACATAAGATTTTTAATAAGATTTTCATAAATCAGCCTACCTCCTTTATTCTATATACATTCTACATCATTCTATGTATAGCGACAAGGATGTCAAGTCCTTATCGCTCAAAAACTATATTTTTGACAGTTTCAGATATATCTCTCTAACCATATCTGTAATTTGCGTCTGTTTTTCCTTAATGTCTGCTATATCCGAAGCATAAACACTTTTACCCTCATTAAGTCGTTTCGCAATCTGATTTATGTTGTTTCCGTTATAGCGAAGCAGTCTTGATATTTCTTTCAGCTCTGGCATATCGAGATTTATAATCATACCGTCAATAGCCATCTTCAATATATACGCACTCATATTTTTGATGTTGCAAACCTCCATTTTTTCTTTGATTTGTTTTCGCTCATTTTCGGACAGGCGAATATAAATAGCTTCTGATTTTTCCACATTCTTAAAGCTCCTTATCCTTTGATTTTGCGGCTGTATCCGTTTTCTGTGGCAGGGGACGGCTCAGCTTTTCAACAAGGGACGGTTTTTTCAAAGAGGAGGTATTGGATAAATCAATCTCTTTTCTCACCGTATTCGCAAATAAATCCAAAAGTCCGGGATGCACGGCGCTAATTCTGAAAGCCGCATTTCTGTCTCTGCCCCAATCGTCAATATCTTTCGGAAACGGAACACTCTTTGCCCATTCCTTGTTTTGTGCCGAAATTCTCCCGTCATGGTCTTGCTCTCGGATTGATACTGCGGTAATAACCGCAATCCGTTCAAGAGAAAAAGTCTCCGTAAGCTCCTTTAAAGCCTTTTGTGAATTAAGGCTATTGTCAGTATAGGCTCTGCTTATTGCGCCCGATATGGCTGCTTTACACGCCATATTCATTTTGTAAGAAGCTCTGTAGGTTTCAAGCTCATTATGCTCTATGGCATAAGAAACAGTTTTATCATAGATAGGTATCTGAATTTGTTGATAATCTTGTGTATTGATGTTCTGTACTTTGTAATCAGGCCGGAGACTATATGGACGAAAACAGAAAACAGGCAATTATAGAATCAGTGGAAAAGCGTATTAAAGATATAGAAGCAATCGCTTTATCCCTATGTACAGTCATAAAATACACTAAATTTCCAATATCATATTTTTAGATTTTCTAAGCCGGAGCAAATTTAAAGTTTTGCACCGAACGTAGCACCGCGCAGCGGCTTGCTCTTGACCGTTCAAAAGAAAATGATACAATGATTTATACGTCGGCAGAAAAATTATCATATTTTTGAGTTTCCCTCGCCGTCGCAAGACCTTTTTATCATTTTCTTGCAGAACTGTCAAGAGTGCGGCATTTATGCGGCTGATTCAATGTAGCTTTCTCTATATTTAGCCGGCGGCAGTCCACCGGGGTTAAAACTTGTTATCCTGATCGTGTTGTAATA
>JAXDRV010000119.1:0-6331 GCA_034090805.1 Clostridia bacterium | reverse complement strand
CTCAAAATATTTATTTGGGCAGACTTTATCAATGCGAACTGTGTAAAATCTCTGATTTTACACGAAAAATTTTGACAATAGTCATAATTTTTCCAAATGCGATTGAAAATCGCATTTGTTCAGTGAGCATTATTTATATATAATTACCGCAATCAGCCACCCTGAGCGTGTATGCACAAAAGCTCTCGATGTTGCCGAAAGGTCATGGCTTATATCATACGGCATAGCCTCATAGAAATCACCCATGTACACTTTGTTTGCCGGTCTGTTTCCGTCAACAATTATATATCTTGTCGTTGCACTGTTATTTGAGTTTATCTGATATGTATCCTCCACAGAATCCGCAGTAGGCCCTATTTGCAGGACGCTGTTAAGTCCCGACGAATACGGCGCAAGATACAGATCGTTTATATATCCGAAGGTATATCTCAAGCCTCCGGCAGAAGAGGTGTTCGAGGTATATTTATTGGCAGTGCTGCTCATCGCCCATTTCACCTCGTCCTCGTTGTAGTCGTATACAACCTCATACGCACCTACATATCCCTTTACATTAGTTGCAAATCGGATTATATCTCCCGTTTCAACATCGTTATTATATAAATCCTTGGGTATAAATGCGGTAACCTCAGTCCCTCGCCTGTAGCCGCGGATTTCCGTAACGACCTCGCCGTCCGCTCCGACAGCCTCGTTCACCGAGGAAACAACGGTAATCTCCGTCTGATTTGTGAGCGTTGTTCCGTCCGTATTCTGTACAAGCAAAAGATCCGCATACGGCGTTGTATCATCAAATTTATACAAGCCGAGAATAGACTTTGAGCCGTTGGAATTATACCACGTCACGTTTTTGAACGTCTGACAGCCGAAAAGCTCCTTTGATGGATTTTCCATCGTTTCGGGCGGCACACGCATATAATAGGTATTGTTTGAAAGCGGATACTTTTTGTCAAAGGTTTTCATCTGATAATACCATGAATATGACCCCGCCGGGATAACGGTATAGAGAGAATCGTTTTTGATACGCTGCTCCTTGCTGTCTGCCGAAAGAGTTATCGACACGACATCACCCTCCGAATTAAGCTTATACATCACAAGCTGACGCTTTAATTTTCCTCCCGCAAGAGTGCAGAGAGCCTTTTGCGTTTCTGCCGCGGAGGCGTTCTGTCCGTTAAGAGACATATGCTCCGCAAGCCTTGCATCGATATGCTGACGGCTTGTATTGTAAAGCTTGATATATGTATCATCGCCTGCATCGCCGTGATACAGCTTGTAAATATATCCAATGCTTTCGTTCATGGACGAGCTTTTTGAATATGCGGCAATCCTGCCTCCGGCATCAAGAGTATATGAACCCTCCTCGCCCGCCGCCGGCTTATACGTTTCGTAAAAATGCTTATCTGCACGATAACGTGTTCCGTTTATCGTCATGTATACCTTACTGCCCTCAACAGAAATATTCTCCGTTTTTCCGCTTACGGTTTCCGTGCAGAGATATGCTCTTAATACCGTCCCGTCCGCAGATTGGGCAACGCTTATCAAATCCTCATTTTCAAGAGTGGATTCGTTTACCTCTCTGCCGTGCGGCAGCATGGTAAAATCATAATATGCCAAATCACCGAGGCTTATCGACTTTCCCGTTTCGGCGGTTCTGTCGGTATAAATTATATGCTTGACTATATCTATGCCCTTTATTATGTGATTTTCATATGCTTCTATTATAACGGTATCGTATTCTCCGTTATAGGCAACACAGGTGATTTTACCGTATTCAATATCAAACGCAGACGCATAATCCGTTGTGACAAGCTGAGAGTTCCTTATAATCACAGCGTCCGTTCTTATGCTGATATGCTTTCTTTTTTCACCCTCAAAATATCTTATGCTGCCGCCCTCAAAGCTTATGAAATCCTCCGCATCTATCACAAGCTCCTCGTTCTTTTCGTCATCGGCAAAATACACTATCGTTTCCGTTTCGGCGGTATAGTACGCAGTCACTCTGCGCCCAAGACGCTCGGCGACCGTCTCAGTTTCGGTATTGTATACCTTACCGTCTATTTTCACACTTTTCTTACTGCCCGTGGATTTTCCGTCAAGTGAGGAATACGCATTCGCCGTCACTCTGCCCTTTACGTATTTCAATCCGAAATACAATTCAAGCGGAGTTCCGATTTTGTTCTCCTCGTATTTCAATCCCCTCAGGACAATGTTTACCATGTCCGTATGCAGAAGATTATACAAAAGCACGATACAATCACTCATTGACGCTTCGGAAAGATTTGATATTCCCTTGAGCAGCCCGAGCGACCTTGCCTTTTCGAGATAATCCGCCGCCGTCCATACGCTGTATTCCTTATATCCGAGTGCACGCACCGCCACAGCCGCCATCTCCGCAACAGTTATATTGTTGTCAGGTCTGAACGTGCCGTCACCCAATCCTCGCAGTATTCCGCTTTCCGAAAGAGATATTATTGCCTTTCCTTTTTCGGTTGAGCCGTCAACGTCACTGTATGACACCGCCGAATATTCCGGCGACTTCATCAGTCTTGCAAGATAAAGTGCAAAATCTCCCCTTGTAACGGTATAATTTTTTTCATATTCTCTGTCCGCCGCCATAATGCCGGTGTACTTTAAAATCCCGAACGCAAGCTCCGCCGAGGAGGTGTCCTCCTCCGTCTGCGCCGCAAATACAGCCGCAGTCTGAATTATAAAGCACATTGCAATAACGGCAGCCGTTATTCTGCTCCCCAGAGCCTTTAATTTTTTCATCACAACCTCCGATGCAACATTTTATTTCTTCAGTCCCGCTGCGCCGTACAGTATCTTCGCCGCTTCGGCACGTGTGATACTGTTTTTGGGGCGGAAGCTTCCGTCCTCATAGCCGTTGATTATACCCAGCGCATACATACGCTTGACCGCTTCTGCGGCATAGTCGGAAATTTCGTCCATATCCGAAAATTCCGCTTTTTTGTCCTCCTCAGGCTCGGCACTTATGCACTTGCCGATTATAACCGCCGCATCCTGGCGTGTAATCTGCATACCCACTCCGAACGTATCAGACGATATTCCGTTTATTACTCCTGCCGTATATGCGGTCTTGATATACGGATAATACCATGCGTCCGAAACAGCGTCCTCAAAGGTACATTCGCCGCTGCCCTGAGAAATGTCAAACAGCAAAACCGCAAGCTTAATAAATTCCTCCCTCGTTATGCTCTCGCCCGGACAGAATTTACCGCCGCCTTTTCCGGCAATAATTCCCTTTGCCGAAAGCGACTCTATAGCCTCCTTCGCCCAGCCGTAATCACCTATATCATTAAAGCCCGATGTTATCTCTATAGGTGCTGTCGGTGAGGGCGAGGCTGTCGGCTTCCCGTCGGAAACAGCCGGAAACGGAACTCCTGATCCGCCGCCCGATCCGCCGCCCGATCCGCCGCCGCTTGCACCGCCCCCGGAGCTGCCCGTAGCTGCCGAAAGTGCCTGTATGAGTGCATCTATGGTCGGATAATCATGCTGCGCCACGCTTCGGCAGGCATTCGCTGTCAGAATACTTGACGGTATCCGCGAACAAAGTGCCGAGGCGGAGCTTGCAATATCTCCGTAGCCTGTAGGATGCTTTGTCACTGCAAGCACAATTGCATCACACAGTTTTTCGTTAAAATCCTCAAACGAGGCGTATGCTGTCCCGGTCAGCCTTGAAAGAGCGTTGCTCTTTACGTCGTTTGTTATATATTTTGCCGCATATGTTTCCTTTAAAGGACTTTGCGACATCATATCGAGCGTCTTTAATTCGTCAAGGTCTGTCACCTTGCCATCCGACACCGCCGCAATAAGCATTGCCTGTTTGTAGGCATTTGCACAGGTAATTTTATCATCGGTATCAAACGGAGCAGCGGCTGCCACTGTTGCCGCCGCCTTATCCTCCGATATTTTTCCGTCATAATCCGAGGAAAATTCCAAGGCGGTTTTGTTGTTTTTGATAAATTCCGCCGCCGTGCCGTTTCGCACAGCATCATTAAGCTGTTCTATCGCCCTTTTGTTATCCGCACTTGCGCTGTAGGGGAAACGCTTTGCCGCAACCTGCTTGCCGCCGCAATATACCCTTATGGCGTATTCACCCGTATCTCTGCCGCCGAAATTCAGCACAAGGCTGAAATTTCCGTTGCTGTCGGCAGTTAGCTGATTGGCATACACAAGCGCACCGTCCTCCATGTTTTCCACCTCGCCGTAATCGGCTCCTTTATTAAACACCGATACCGATACCGTGCCGCCGGGAGCTCCCGTGCTGCCGCTTACGGTTGTACGGTCATCTTTGCCGAATACGGCTATATTAACCTCATCCGCATATGCGGCATGAGCCGCAAAAATGCCTGTTAAAAGCATACACGGCACAATGGCAATGAGTTTTTTTATTCTGTTTGTCATTTCGGGATCTCACCTTTCCTGATAACAACAGGCTGCCGCATTAAGGGCATAAACCGCCACGGCGGCGGCTTGGGAATGACGCTTGCCGCTCCCTTGCCGCATACGTGTGCGAATATTGCCGTTCTTAATACAGCAGTCCCGCTGAAATTTTTAATTACTTATTTCCGATACCGTTGCTTCACAGTACGGAGTCATCTCGGCAAAGCCGTCCCATACGAATACCTTCTGCACCGTCGCACCGTCAAGCGAGGGTGATTCCGTCATCGTATACGAAGCCGAATCGCCGGCAGATACGTCTATCTTTTCATATCTGATATCCGAAAGCTCGTCATTATCCTTATATGCCGCATGAATGATATACACGCTTTTAGCGGTGCTTGTCGTATTTGTTACGGTCACGCTTGCTTTTCTGTCATCGCCTATCTTAGGCTTTGAAACACTTACGCTTCCGTCGCTTGTTGTGAATGTACCGTATTCTGTTCCGTCAACGGTAACGGTGTATTGTGTGTTCGCCTGAAGTGCACTTGATGAATAATTAAATACATATCCGCCGTTTCCGTCCGGAACACCCACTGTATCGCCTATTTTCACACTGCTGTGTTCATCGGCAAAAACAAGCTTAATCTTAGCTGCGTTTGAAGGCCATTTACCTTCCTTGTCGGCATAAATTTGGTAGTTGTTGCTGTCGTAAATTACACTTTCCACAAGTCCGGACGGTGAAGCCGCAGCTTTGAATGCGTCAACCTTAATCGGACTGCCGTTAATACTTGCGAGCTTTGATGTGTCACTTAATTTTATCACATAAGTATATCCACTGTCAAGGTTTCCTATCGTCAATGAAGCGGGATTAAAGCTAAAATCCGTTACAACAGTGCCGTTTGCAAGCAGTTTATCGGTATTATCGTACTTTGTTACGATAATATCATTCTTTTCAAGAGTATTTGTATACTGCGGATTGGTAAGCTCTGCGTCCGTTCCCTCCGCAAACAAAACCGTACTCTTTAGGTCTATTGTTGCGGTGTTGTTTGTTATGGTAAGAAGCCTGTCGGCTGTCATTCCGTCTATTGTTGTTATTTTTAGGTTGTCAATGTATACGCCGCCGTCACCAAAGCCTCTGCCGGCAAAACGAATCTGAGGAGCCGCATCGAGATTTTCGTCTGTAATATTTACTGTATTAACAGGAATTGCCGTTGTCGCATCTGACATAAGACGTTTTCCGTCTACAAACTGCGTATATTCAAGCTGTTTTGTATCCGAATTGTAATGACATAAAACGCTTACGGTACATTTATCTCCCTTGCTCATTGTCGCATTGCCGTCTGTCGTTGCCAACGGTCCGCCATCAGATTTTCTTGCTCTTATTCCGTATGTGTATATATATGGCATATATACGGTTGATGTACCGTTAAATACAAGCATCGGATTGAACAGATAGAACTCACTGCTGCTTATCCAGCCAATTTCCTGATTGAGTTCGACATCAAACGATACAAGCATATCACCCTTTGTGAAATCAAAGGCATCATCAAATGCGTACATCGCATATTTTGTATGCGAAGCTGCACCATTTGTCGGAAAGCTGCTCTTCCACAAAACACCCTTATCGGCATCATGTGCAACCGTGATATACTCCTTATCACTGATATACATATCTGAAACCGTTGATGAATTGTCAAATCTTTCTATTGCCGCATTCATCTTTGCTCTTTCGCCTGTTGTTGTAAGAGTCTGCACCGTATCTCCTACCGTTACAGTATAATCCGTGCCCTCGGCAAGAGTTCCGAGATCAATTGTATAAACCGAGCCGTTCTTTGTCGATGCCTTACTCGAGCCGTTGCCCTCAATTTTAACATTAGCGGCATCAAGTGTTTCCGCTTTTGAATTTGCAACCGTAAATTCAAGAGTTTTAGCC
>JAXDRV010000118.1:0-14251 GCA_034090805.1 Clostridia bacterium | reverse complement strand
CCTTTAAAATTTATTTCTTCATTGTTTACCGATAATTTTATTTGTGCGTTTACTGTTGTAGAAAATAATGTTATTAATAACATTAAAGATACTATAATTTTTTTCATTTTTCAAATCCCCCTTATTTTTGAATCCATATTTTTATATTATATAATATTTGTCGAAAAAAGTCAATGAAAAAATTTAACTTTTTTTCTATTTTTTTCATTTCCCGTCCTCTTCAAAAAAAATATCGACAATTTCGTTTATTGATCGGATACGTACGGACACATCTCACACCTGCCGCTGCCAAGCGAAAACATATTTACATTTAATTCATCCATGTTGACCTCCTAAAATCAGATATTTTAAAAGCCTGCCGATTATATAACCGACAGGCTTTCCTACATTTTAACTTTAAAATTAGCTGTACATCACATCTTTTCCCACTATAACATTTAATTTTTATAAAATAATAATACAATATTATCTCTCCGGTTCATGTTTTTTCTTTGCTTTCTTGATTTGAGCATATTTCACTAAATCATTTGCCAAATCCTCCACGGTATCTCTTAGCTTTTCCATGTGAGAACAGTCTGTGTGCAGCCACCTTGCGTAGCAATCCGCAAGCGACTCTTTGAGCTTCAGCAAAGCCTTGACCTGTTTCGGCATCAGCCTTAAAGGTGTTATCCGGCAATCTGATTGCACCTATCAAATCGGCTCTTTGTTCTATGTATTTACGCACATTTGAATTTTTCTTGTCCATTGTACCGCTTGATGTAATAAAGGCAACCACTCCGCCCGGACGCACCTTATCAAGAGTTTTTGCAAAGAAATAGTCACCCCAGATATTACATTCATCCACACCGCCGTTATGAGGTACGGAATAGGTTGCATGAAGCAGTAAGCCGTTGCAATCGTCCACTCCCCAGCAAAGATAATCGTCAATCAATGATGCCATCATCTTATTTGCATAAGCGAGATACTTTTCCCTTTCCTCACCCTGCATATACTTTACAGCCTCCAAAATACCGCAGACCGTAATTGCTGCCGCTGAGCTGTCTCTCGGCTCTCCCGAACCGTCACCGAATGTCATGTCCCCAAACGGCACGTAATCACGGGGCAGTAAGCCTATATAGTAATCATGGCAATTCCTCCCTTAATCAAGTTTTATCTTTGATTGCCCGAAACTCCTGCGGCGCGCGGAATAATGAGAGCGGTATGTACATTTTGCCAAGCTTTCCTACAGAGCTTATCTCTATCACTATATCGGTTTTGGCTGATGTTATATTATGCGGTATTATCTCTAAAGCAACTTTCTCTTTTCCGAATCCCGCATGAGGCTGATCAAGGTTTATTGCAAATTCCCTGCCCGCACTGCATTCCCATTCGGACGGCATAAATATTCTTACATTCAGCCACTGCTGACACGGAATAAGATTTAAAGCTTCAAGCTCAAATCCCAGCGCTTGATCTTCATTCACATTAATTCCGTCTTTACAATGAACCAGCATCTTTAAAAACATATTTTCATACGTTACTGTCGGTGTATTGCCGGCAAATATATCTTTAAAATTCTCCGGCACAAATGTCGCCCTATATTTATTTTTACACACCAGGTCATCTGTGCTGTTCATAGTGATATTACCGTTCATTACATCATAAAATCCCGAAAGGAATACCGGCATAATATTGCACACTCTGTCTGTAAGCTCGGTCACTGTTTTAGGTACATTGATAATTTTCATGGTTTCCATGGCAAGATTCAATGATATGGTTTTTATCTCATCACCTATCGGCTCAACCCACCTTTGCGGAAGTGCCTCAACTCCGTTAATTATGCCCATGATTGCACCGAGAGTCGCTGCCGTACAGTCGGCATCCTCGTAACAGCCTGCGGCAATACAGATACTTTTACCAAAATCACCCTCGCCGTATATCCATGCCAACACTACAATACCTATTGTAGCCGGTAAGTCATAGCCCGGTGTTCCTGCCGGAATTTCCGGGTCCGGAATGTTTGTTTTGTCCTCCCATATTGTTCCGAATGCACACGGTATACTCTGTAACAGCTTCTTTCTTGCCGCTTTCCAATCAAGACCGTTTTTATAGCAATCTCTTACTATCCCTACCGCGCGTGCCGTATCGCTGTCCTCCGGTATATAACTGAGTCCTATGTCGATAAGTTTATCTCTGTCACTTTCAACAAATGCCGCACTCTCAACCGCCGTTGTAAAAATTTCTCCGTATATACCCTCTCCGAAATGGTCAACCGATGCATCTTGATACGCATATTGCACTGCCAATTCCGGATGTCCCGGCATAAGGCAAGCCCAAATTTCACTCCTTATGAATGCGCCGTTGCTGTTACGGTTATGATTGTTGTACCAACCGGATATAGGCGGCTGAATGCCGTTATACATATTGTTTTTACCGGCTCCGTATTCAGACCAGTTTCCCACTACATATGTAAGCCAGTAATCGCCGAGAATAGTTGAGTTTAACCCTCTGCCGAATTTCTCTGCCGCATTCAGCCAGATAAGCTGTAAATCAAGGTCATCGTTCGGTTCTGCCCCTTTTGACATATCCTGCGTATAAAAATCCAAATCGCAAACTCCTCTGTAGCCCTCAAACGGTGCGCCCAAGGTGCCGCCTATGTTTTTGCCAAGCCAGCATCCCTGCACCTTTTTTCTGTAATCCTTTATGTCCATATCCAATCCTCCTGACATTTTTAATGTATAGCTTATATCATATTTTAAATTTTACATCGGTTGTAAAACAAAATTCCGTCTTTATTTCCCTGCGTGGATTTTTTGCGACAAGATTGATAAGGTATACCGTCTTATACCCCTTATATCCCGTTGAAAATGTTTTACATGATATATCACATTCATAACAATCCGTATCAAACCGCATAAACACATCACCGAGAATAATACCGTTTTCCGTTTGTTCCGGTCTTACAGCCGATACAAAATGCTCACATACACCTTGAGGCTGTTCAGCGAAAACAAAAGAATCCGTCATTTTAAACTCGTTAATTCCAAACTCAAAGCTGCGTCTTAATCCTTTCAATTCAGGCACATCATAGCATTGTTCAAAATCAATTATCAGCTTTTTGTCATCAGCATCAACGATTCTGCCTTTATGCTCCTTTCCCTCTTTTTGCAGCTCATTGTTAATTATAGGAACGCTGTGTGCAAGTGCTGATGGGGCAAAGCATTCATATCTTTCGGGGCCGAAATATTTTTTCGTATATTCTTCCCGTCCCGCATCTGCTATAACGCTCTCTCCGCATACGTTAAACATAAAACACGCAACATCGTTATGATTATGCGATTCTCCGTTGTTCCCCGCTTTGGCAGCAAGCTCGTAAATCGGCGTCTTTTTTATATACCACTCAGTATCCTTAAAATAAAAATATTCATTTTCATTTTTTTCGCTCTTTACGCAAACCCTTCCGCCCCAAGCAAAATCTCTTACGAAAGCCGCAAAGCTGCTTCCCTCACTCTTTTCAAAATCTGCGGCACAATCAACGCTCGGTACTGTTACATCTTCAAATTTATCCGCAATAAAGCAGGATAACCCATATTGATGAGTATATTCTTCCGAGCAATCGGAAAAGTTAACTACTTTGTTATTTTTTAGCATTACACGCTGTGGAAACATTGCAATTTCTTTAATCTTTTTATCATCAAAAAGATTTTCTTTGCCGTCCGTATACTGATACAACAGACTTGCAAAATAAGTGAAGTAGCCAAATCCGTATGTCCAATAACCCATTCCCTCAACGCATACACCGTCATCCTTAAATCCATCAAAATAACAATTAAGAGTTCTCTTTATTCTCGGCAATATCTTTTTTATTTCATCATCATCGGCAAGATATAAAAATACCGCTCCGACACTGCCTCCGCAAACTGCCGCCCAGTTATTTTTAACTCTCTCCCAGCTAAACTCCTCACCGGTCAGGTAAGGATTGATAATTCGCCGTCTTATTTCATATTTAATTCTGTTTCTTACTCTCAAATCAAGACGATTGCCTAAAATATTCAGCATTTCCGCAAGAGCAAATCCTGTTTCCGCCGAAAATAAATCTATAAACTCCGCATATTTATTTACAGGCTTGTCGTTTTTTATATGAGCCACATGAGGGGGCAATGCCCATGTAAACTCTTCTGTGACAGCCCAAATAATATCCTCAAGCCGCTTTATATACGTTTCATCATCTTCATATACGACTGCAAGAATAAATAATGCGTTAAGAAGTTTTCTTCGCTGAAAATACACTCGTTCATATACCTGTCTGTTTCCGGTCAGATAATATTCGTTAAATGCACTGTACGAAAGCAACGGAATGTTCTCCATGCTTTCTGCCATATGCTCCGCTTCCGCAAGCTGATGCTTTAAGTAATCATTTTTTTGAATATTATCGCAAATATTTTTTGCCTCAATGAATAATTCGCTTCTCAATTTCGGTAAACCTCCTCTTTTCCTTGCCTCTCATCAATAACACAATTCATTATCCTGATATACTAAGTTTTACCAGTCCCGATTTTGGTATATTAAAGACATTAACACCCTTTTTAAGAATAATCTCTTTGCTTTCTTTTATTTCACCGGTACAGTTATATATAGTACATTCTGATTTCATATCATCGTATTTATTGTTTATAAATAACTCATCGTCCCATGAGCCGTTTATAAAGATAATCTCATTATACGCTTTTTTTATATTCATAACATTTTTAATGTATGATGCCGCTATTATTTTATTTTCAATTTCACTTGTTATCAAGCTGTAACACGATTCGGGATTTTCAGCCGACAATTTGCCGTCAATAAGACAATGCTTGTTTTCTTTCCAAAACCTTAAATAAAATTCGAGCATTTTTCTTTGCTCTTCACAAAGCTTTTCTATAAGCACCGACACCTGCGGTACGGAGAAGATTACGTTTATAATCTGCAAAGCCGCCGATTCTGCCGTATCGTCATAATTCCACATAAGCATATCGGAATGAACTGCCGTTTTATGGGCAAGGAGTCTTAAATCAACAACTCCGGCTCTGTTTTTTACAGCGTCCTGCGGACAGTCCGCAACACGCAGCATATTTCCGTAACGGCGCATAACCGGACCTGTATACGGCTGGCGAAATTCTATTAAGATATCGCTTTTTAAAGCTGTCAGCCGTTCCTTTATTTCGGCAAGCAAGGCGCATATTGCATCCTCTAAAGATACATAATCCATATTATTGTCAGGTGCCGAGCTTGCCTCGGTAAGCTGCATATTATTTATAAAGTCAAGCTTCAGCCCGTCTATATCCCATTCCTTTACGGCTTTTTCATAAATATCCGTAAGATATTCTCTTACCTCCGGGTATCTGGGGTCAAGTACACACCACGGATGCTTTTCATCGTATGCGTCTAAAAACTTACCCTGAAATCTCTCCCACGACTTTGAATATTTTCCGACAAACGGCACACCGAACCACAGCATACACTTCATACCCACATCATGCACATCGGAAACAAAGCCTTTCATATCCGAAAGTCTTTCCGGCTCCCAGTCGCCGCAGTGCGCATAACCTCTTTGTCCGTCTTGAGTCTGCCATCCGTCATCAACAATTACGGTTTCCATACCCAACTGCTTTGCCAATTTTAATTCTGCGATAAGCTCATGTCTGCTCAAATTCTGATGATATGAATACCATGTCGAATACATCGGCTCCTTTGCCGCCTCCGGCACTGATGTTTCCTCGTACCATAAACGGATTGTATCGGCTAAAACCTTTTCATACGGCAGCTTTCTTGTATCTATCGTCAATACCGTTTCATATTTATCCATCGGGCTTACAAGCTTTGTAAACAATGTCAGCTTATATGATATTTCCGCCGTTTCCTCAATTATGCCCGTTGCAATTTCCATGGGAATAAGCGGATCGCTTACGGAAACGGTAATTTCATTTATGCCGTCAAGCGACAAATGCGTCTGCACAGGTGTCCCCTCGGCAGACCGTGAACCGTTTTTTATCGGCATCCAGTTGGGATTGAGCGTCCTAGTCGACCAAAGCTGCGGATTCCACTGCGAGAACACGTTTTTGCACGGATGTGTCCATCGTATAACAACAGGCTTTGGCGTACTTTTCTTTTCAAAATCAATGCTGATTTTGATTTTTATAATATCCTCCTGCTCTTCCGCTTTTTGCAGAGATATTTTGTAGTCTGTTTCTGTCTTAAATTTATAGTTCATTATAATTCTTCGCTCCATAACTCTTTAAGCATATGCGCCGCCATCTTAGGCTCTCTTTCCCTTGTGAACACGCCCTTGCGGTTAAATACGATTCTTGAAATGGTCTGTGCCGTTTTAAAGTCCGCAAAAGCCCATACATGAGTACCAATCGCATACGGCTGCTCTCTGAATTTCTCATACTGCAGCTTTATCATCTTCGCCTGATATTCTTCACTGAACATCTGCGGCGGCTCGGTATGTATACCGGCAATCGCATCCGCCCCGAACTCGGTAAGGATTATCCCTTTTCCGAATTTTTTATGGAAACGGTCCGCACATTTAATAAATTCATCAAGCGACTCCTCAATCTGTCCCGGCCATTCGTACCAGCCGTAATACTTGTTTATGCAGCAAATATCGTAATACTGCATACCTCTTGTATTTTCCGGCTCATAGAACGCAACAAAGGTTATCGGTCTTGTGCTGTCGAGTTTTCTTGCCGTTTCTGCCATAACCTTAAAGAAATTCTCTCCCTCATCTGTTTCTATCATCGGTTCATTTGCAAGACTCCACATAATTATTGACGGATGATTTTTATCTCTTTTTATCATTTCATTTATGACAGATACAGCCTTTTCTAAAACTTCATCCGTATAATTTCTGTTATTCAATCCCACAAACGGGGTTTCGGCAATGACAAGAATACCCTCCCTATCCGCCATATCGAGTATGTTTTCATCATACGGATAGTGAGATGTTCTAAACGAATTCGCTCCTATATCCTTCATAAGCGCAAAATCCTTTACAGTAACGGCATGGTTAAAGCCCTTGCCGATAATATGGAAATCCTCATGCTTTCCGAAGCCCTTTAGAAATATCTCGCGTCCGTTTAATATAAGTTTGTTGTTTTCAACCTTTATCTCACGCACACCGAAGGTTTCTTTATATTCGTCTGTTACCGTATCGTTTATAAGGCGCACTGTCAAAATATAAAGATTAGGCTCGCCTATATCCCATAGTCTGACGTTATCGAGAATAATCTTACCCGACGCGGAATTAGCGCATTCACAACGAATATTTACGATTTTACCCTCCACCTCCGCTTCAATCATCCCCGTAAAGCTGTTGTTTAATTCAACAGTGAATTGTATTTCGGCGGTTTTATTATTTATTTCGGACACAATGGTAATATCCTCTATTCTTGTTTGCGGCGAGGTATAAAGATATACACTTCTCTGTATTCCTCCGAACGGGAAGAAATCATACGGTACAGCCGGATATGACTGGGCAAATCCCATTCGTCCCTCGTTTTCCATAAGAGTTGCCGGCGGCAATGACCATGGATCGAGTGTGTTGTCCGCCAAAACAACAACTTTGTTTTTTTCTCCGAATTTTAAATACGGAGTGATTGCCGCCTCGAACGGCAAAGCCGTTCCTATATGCTCCGTTACATATTCATCATTAATCCACACCTTGGCTCTTCCGCTCACACTGCCAAAGCGTATGTATATCTCCTGTCCGCACCACATCTGCGGCACGTAAAATTCCTTTTTGTATATGCCCTTTCCATGAAACTGGAACAAGTCCTCGTATTGGTCATTCCAGCTTGCCGGAACGGCTATATTTCTTGTCTGCGGTAAATCGCATGACAAAATATTATCAAAAGTATCATCCGAATGGTCTGCATAAAACTGCCATATGCCATCAAGTGAGTATAAGCTGCGGCATTTGTTCATCTGTGGATATAACATAGTTAATCCCCTTTCAAAAAAATTGTTTTATTAAGAAAAAGGGGTGAATACTGCCGCTGACACAACGGCACGGAATATCACCCCAAAAGAATTATTTATATGTTTTACTTATTTGTATTCAATACAAGCTCTTACTTCGCCATATATTGTTATATAGATAATTCTCGAATAATTATCGGGATTCTCATTGTAGCCCACCAGACTTGACGGAGTACCGACTTTTATATCATAATCATCTCTGTCATCATTTTTCACAACCGAAATAACCGATTTGCAGGTTCCTATCTGCAAATCATACTCCTTTGACGGGTCTATGCTTTGTTCGTTTTTGGGAAGGCATATATATGTAAAATGAGAATCGCCGACACTGTACACTTCGCCTTTAACCAAACGCATATCAGCATACCAGTTAGTGTCATTCTTATTTTCCACTTCCCTTGTACTGCATCTGTATTTTAACTTAAACGATGCCGCATCTCCGTAAGCATTCGTACCTATCTGAATAATATCGCCCACAGATATTTTAAGATCCGTTCCGGTGCCGTATTCGGGGAACTTTTTGGTTGCAGTGGTAAATTCCTCCTCTGCGCCCGTCTGTGCATTTACACACTGTATCAGGTTGCCGATATTATCCTCCTTGTTCACCGATTCCATTATCTTCTTTACAATGTAAAAAACAGTGTCGGACGGAGCACTTGAACCGCCTTGTACAATCGCTATTATATCAGCCGTAACAGCATTTTCACCGGCAAATGTGTATGCCAGTACAGGTGCCTTATAGTCATTTCTGAACTCATCGGCAGAACCCAGCGAAAAATAATTTTCTCTGTCACTCAATTGGCTTGACGGGATTTTTATTACCTTGGTATCCGCTTTTACAGCCGCAAAGTTATAGTTACCGGGAGCTGAACCCTGATCAGGTATAAAAAGCTTATTGTTCAGCTTATATCTCATTCTGCCGTTTGTGGGGTTTGAAATTGTACCTTCGGGATTATTCATTCCCATTGTATAGCCGATATTTCCGGGCTTGGCACCTTTGCGAGGCATAATAAGATCTCTTATCTTTCCCTCTCCGTCAAGCTTGTATTGAACAAGACCTTTCTGAACATACTTCTTGAATTCAACGATTGACATGGTTTGGTCAAAATCTTCTTCATTTCTTACTGTAATGGTGAAACCGTCATTCACTACAGCTTTCACTCCGTTTACCTTGAAATTATTTCTTGTGGTAAATTCCTTAACCTCGCCCGAAATTGTATATATTCTGAAGTTGAAAGAGTAGTCGCTTTCGTTGAATGCCATCGAAATAATTCCGCCGACACTCTCTATTCCCAGACTTCCAATCTCATAACCGGCAATCAGTCCGTTGTGGTCTGTATGCAGAATATAGCTGATATTCAATTGCATATTATCGGCATACACCGAAAGACCGTTTGCAATTTGATATTCAATTCCGTCTGCAATTATACTGCGTCTTTTTTCATTTCTCTGCAATGTTGAAATTGTACCGTCCATTGTGTTTTTGCTTACGATTAATTTATATCTCTGCTTCGGTCCCGGTATGTCAAAAATTGATATTACCGACTTTGAAGCAATACTTCCAAACGCTATCGGGTTGTCATCAGTATCCTTAACGGTTATCTCCTCAACATCATCGTTCGGATCGAGAATTATAAGCCTGCCGCTTACCTTATCTCGTATAGCATATCCGTCCGTATTTACATTCTCAACATATGCAGTTGTATATGCATCGATTTTAATAAGATCGATTTTTGATGTATTGCCTGTGCGTATAAGCTGTATTTTATCGATATTGGCAGTGTTGTTTTCAAGAATATCATATACGGAGTTTTGATCCGATACAAATACACCGTTATAAATTATATCGGTACTCTTCGGAATATCTGCCTTTTTTTGCACATATGTCGAGTCCCACCTGTCTCCGGATTTAAATTCTTTCCAGTATATTTTTCTCGATGACGCATCATATGTTTCAAACTGCTCCTCGTTAAATTCAGCTATAATATCATCTGTCTTGTACGGGGTCATTAAAGAGATACATTCCTCTTCTTTGTTATAGAACATATTCACATATCTTCCAAGAAGCTCCTTTGTTTCGCCCGAGTAGCTCATATCCTCTATCACGCCGTTTTGAAATTCCACCTTAACTCTGCCTTCAGCGGCATATCCGCTGTAAGAGCTTAATGAGTCACCTATAAGCTTTACCTTGGCTTTTTCAATATTGTATAACTCCTTCAATATCGGAGTTCCGTTAAAAACACCGTAAGGCTCGCTGCTCATAAGCAGGTTATATATCATAACGTATACGTCCCCCGCCTTAAGGCTTGAGAAAGCACTGTTCCTTATGCCTTTTATCAAATCATTTTTTAATGACCGATTGATTGTGTTATCATTATAATAGCTTATAAGGCAAAGGAGCGTTCTTTCCGCAAACTGAAAATCCGCACTTTTATCGGGATAAAAATATATATCACGATAATTTATAAGACCACAGTATGCCGCAAATTCCAGATACCCCTTGTCGCTCTCCGCCACATCAGTCAGGGCTAAGCTGCCGTTATAGGTGTTTTCAAGCTGTGCTCCTTTATTTAAAAGCTTATATACATCCCTTAACAGCTCTATTCTTGTTATATCGGAATTTATGCTGTTTTCACTCACCGAAACTCCCGCATTAAGTGAATTTATAAGCAAACAAGCATCAGTGTAGAGCTTTTCGTTATATGTATCTTCGCCGTTAATTGCCGCAAATACGTTCAAATTCATACTAAGCAACAGTATGCAGGCCGCAATAAATGATATTGCTCTTTTCATATTCGTAACCGCCTCCTTACTTTAACAATCCGTACAGAACCTTTGCAGCTTCCGCTCTCGTAACATTTCCGTTCGGTCTGAAGCTTCCGTCCTCATAGCCGTTTATCACTCCGGCATTTTGCAGATAATCCACACTTGCCCCGGCGTAATCGGCTATCGCCTCCGAATCGGTAAACCTATTCTCCGGTGTCTTGTCTGTAAGCTCAATATTTTTCGCTCTTGTAATTATAACTGCCATATCCTGCCTTGAGATATATGAACCGATACCGAACTCATCTTCGGAAATACCGTTTACTATACCTAAAGTGTATGCGGTTTTTATATACGGAGCATACCACTCTCCGTTATCAACATCGCCAAAGCTTATCTCACCGTTATCGGTATTCTTTAACTCAAATGCAAGCACCAGCATTTTAACAAATTCTTCACGCTTTACATTCTCACCGGGCGCAAACCGCTTGTTGTCCTTGCCTGATACTGCGCCTTTTTTTGCCAGATAATCAATTGCTTCCTTTGCCCATTCAACATCGGCAATATCCGTAAAAATTTCATCATCGTTTGCCAAAACAGGCTCCGGAGGCTGCACCGGCGAGCCGGTATTGCTTCCTATTTTTATCGGTGTGCCGCCCGAGCTGCCGCCTGAGCTCCCCCCGGAGCTTCCTGCGGAGCTACCGGCAGAAGCGGCTCTGTCGGCATAATATTTTGTTATGTAGTCCGAAAGCTCCTGTGTTTTTATAAAGCTCTTTGTCAAAAGAGTTTTGTTCAAATCATTTAAGTATCTGCTTGAGCTGTAGCTTGAATATGAAAATCCTTCTATTGCATCCTGATAATCCGATAAAACACCTGTTATATCACCGTAGCCGGAGCAGTTTTTGATTTGATCCATAATTACTGCCATGCTTATCTTGTCAAACATATCATCAGAACCGGTATATCCTGTCTTTGATACGGACTCAAGTATATTTATTCTCTCGGACTGCGATAATTTTTCAATTTGCTTAAAGGTTGACAGCTTTGACTTCTCCGCCATAAGATTTACGGAGTTTGCGAGTTCTGTATATTCCTTCATCGAAGCATTCTGTTCCGGATAAAGGACAATATCCAATACAGCCGCGGGAACGGTTGTTTCCATTGCCGTTTCAAATGACGCTTTATTTACCGCTTTAATAATCTCGTCATTTGATTCATATTCCTTATTTTCAAGCTTTTGTGCAATTTTTTCAAAAGCCGCATCATCGGTGATAAGATTAAGCACCGGAGCGTCAAGCTTTACGCTGTTATTTTTAATTGCAGTTTTAATTGATGCTGCGTCCTTATTTTCAAACACATCGCTTAACAGCTCCGCAGTCGATTTAGAAATAACATATAACGGTTCCGATTGATATATTGCGTCGGAGTGGTCGGCTGTTACGTAGAAAATATATCCGCTGTCCGCACTTCTCATCTGAACATTCGGGAAATAATAATTGCCCTCGCTGTCAGCTTCACAGTATTCTATCGCCGAAAAAATATCCGTTTTCTTTTGAGTTTCATCAGAATCCAGTCCCGTAAGCACATCTCCCTCTTTTAATGCGTAAAGCATCATTTTTTTCTCGGCATTTCCTGCACCCGGACTTCCCGATACGCTGACTTCTCCGGTTTCATTATTAATTGTTACCTCAATATCAGCCGCACTGCATACTGCTATGCTTGTGCATATTGATATGAGAGTTAATATAAAAAGTTTTTTCATAACCCTAACTCCTAACCTATTACAATTTCATATGTTGATGCACCGTCAGACTGTGACAGTGTAAATATCCCGTATCCAAATCGATCCTTTGTCACTGAAATCTGCTTTATTCTTTCGCCTGACGCATTTAACGCATACACCTGCATACTTCTGGTTCTCTTTATTGTTACAGTACCCATAATCGGTTCACAAAGAATACCGTTTTCTCCGACAGCTGTAAATCTCTGACGTGCTAAGTTAACAAGACTTCCTGCATTCTGAGATGTTCCGACCACCGTAAAGATATAATGATTGGCAGACGTAACATTATTCTCATCTGCCGAAACCAATGCGGCGGTGATATATGAATTAATTGTATCTA
Organism: Clostridia bacterium; assembly: GCA_034090805.1. GTDB lineage: Bacteria > Bacillota > Clostridia > UBA1381 > UBA1381 > Ornithomonoglobus_A. Next base: position 1,367 of record JAXDRV010000118.1, on the reverse strand, counting down.
TTTTAAATGTCGGAAGTTCCTCCGGCTCCTCCAAAATACCTGTTACCGCTTCTGCTTTTGGTGTTCTGATGTCAACAAAACCATTTTTAAAATCCCAATATATATTATCAGTCTTTATAATGTTACGCATTGACTTGTTTTGCGAATATGCAGAGCTATCCGAAAACGCAATTCTTGTGCTGTTGATGAATACCTTGTCAACATCCTGCTCTATTTGAGCATTGTTTTTCATTACATCGTCCTTAGCAACCTTCTGTAGATTAGTATTGTTTTCATTCGTTCCGTAGAATATTGCTGCGGCAACAGGAGCAAGCGCCAGCTTTGTGGGATTATTGTATACCGAATAGAAATCATCAATTTTATCAACGCTGTCATAGCTTCCGTTTGCATATGTATGCTGTATTGCCGACCAATTGTTCTTTGCGGCAAATAACGGCATAAGCACGGACGGCTGAGCCTGATACAAATTATATGCCGCCGTTCCCCAAACTGCACAGTACGGCTTGTTTGCAACAGCATTTCGGGTAAAGTCCGCAATAAAGTTGGTTTTTGATTCCGTCATTGGATTAAAATCAACCAGTATCGAATCCTCCGTCATTTTCTCACTGATATTCACAATTCCGGCATCGTTATACTTTCTTGTAACGAAATCCGTTTCGGAATTTACATATGTATCGGCAATCGTCGATTCACTACCGTTTGAGTTTATACTTACAAGCTTATTGTATCGTGCAAGCTTATCCTTCATACCGGTATAGTAATTATTGATTATTCCGTTATAAAATTCTGCCAAATCCTTTTTATAATTATCCGACACAAGAACATTTTTGAAATTAGCCTTAATTTCTACCGTTCTGTCCTCAAGGGTTTCATAATCGTTTTTATCATAACCGGCCGTCCAGCTCTTTTTAAGCGCCTCCGTTGTTTTGTATTTCTCAATCAGATAATCGTTAAACAAACCCTTAAGTGTTTCAAGCTCCGATGACGCTCCTACTCCGTTTTTGCCGTAGCCGTAGTTTATGTCATAGAGAGACATTCCGTTTATGAGTTCAATAAACACAACAGACTCATCCTCACCAAGTGATTTGCCCGTATACTGATTTTTATATCCGAAGAAATCGCTGTTAAACTTCTTTTGCAGTTCAATCAGGCTTTCGCTGAAATATGCCGCTTCACCGTAGCCTTCCGGATATTTCTCATATTCTTCTATGCCGTCACCGCTTTTAAGCTTACGCTTTGAAAGCATTGAAAAGCTTGAATAAACACCGTTTTCCTTAAGCTTTGAAATGAAATAGCAAAGCTTATCCATTTTTTCATTGCTGAGCTTTGTCGTGTCGGAATTTTCATCCAAAACAGCCTCGTCAAAG
>JAXDRV010000117.1:0-4372 GCA_034090805.1 Clostridia bacterium | reverse complement strand
TGAAAATACAGAGCCATAAATCCCTTGAACTTTTTACGCGGATAATCCTTTATATTCCCTTTTACCTTATACGTTGTCTTAACCTGTGACGGCGGTGTTGTGCGTATGCCATGTCTTGCCGCCATAATTCTCTGTTGTATTGCTTCCTCGGTATATCCGTCTCCGAGACTGTCAAGACGTATTGCCCTTTTACCAAACGGCGGTATAATTGATGTATGCTTTATATTTTCACCCTTGCGATGAACCACATAGCCGCTCTTATGTAGCTTTCGCCAAAACTCCTTCATTGTATATGAATGAGATATAATATCGTCAAGTTCTGTTCGCATACGTCCTCTTATTGTAGGCGTGCCCTTTTTCTCAGCGTCCCATTCCGCATAGTTTTTTCCTTTATTCTTCGGATTCTCTATAACGGACAAATTATGTTCACGGCAAATATCATCCGACAGTCCTCGTATATCCTCATAATAGTCTTTGAATTGACATCTGTATTTTTTACCGTCCACAAAGGAAACAGCGTTAAATACTATGTGACAATGAATATGCTCTCGGTCCGTATGTGTTGCCATTACGACCTCATATTTGTTGGCAAGATTTCGCTTTACAAACTCACTGCCGTATTCAAAAGCCTGCTCCGGTGTGACCTCTCCCGGCTTGTATGACATTATGATATGATAGCCGAGTACGCTGTCCTTTCTGCGGTTGCTGTCAAAGCGTTTCTGTGTTTCGCTCATTTCCTTATATGTGTTTTCTCTTGAACAGTTAAATGTGGTAACATATACCGAATGCCCCGTTTTCTCAGCATTGCCGATATATTCAAGCACATTTTCTATCTCTGTTTTTTCGGGATTAACCGCATAATTTATACAGTTATCAAGTCTTGACCTTATTTTTATAAACTTCGTAATTGCCATTACTTCCACTTCCTTACCGCAGCTAAAGCCTCATCAACCAATGCCACTGCCTCATTTATCTTCACCGAGCTTACAAACTTCTGTGCGTTTGCTATATGGGCAATTTGGTTTACGCTGTTTCCTATAGCCGAAAGCTGATACAATATCTTTCTGTATTCATCCGGAGGACGGGGACTGATCTCTGTTCCCATAATCAGCTTGCGGATAAACGGCTCTTTCTTTAAACCTGCAATTTCAGCCTGCTTCTCTAAATGATTAAATTCTTTATCATTTAACCACAAACTAAATCTTCTGTTTCGTGTTCGCAAAATTATCATCTCTTTCTCTAAAAATTAGGGGTTTTAGGGGCATACGCCACTAACAAGTCGGCATTTGTGGGAGCATAAATGCCTTGCTTGTTAATACAGCAAACAAAGTTTGCCCCTTATCCCTCACATTCATCATCAAACCTCTCACAGTATTCTCTTTCGGGACATTCGTCGCAGTTCATCTCCGCTTCGCCGGTCGGTATGACCTCGATATTAACCATATCCACTCTGTCCTTATCAAACTCTATGAGGTTGCTGTCACGATATATCTGCTGTGCAAGTTGTTTAGCCTGCTCCGGATTCTCGGCATGAACCTCAAAATCCTTGATGTATATTCCTATTACGTTTACTGCATAAATCTGTTTCATCTTCATTTCCTCCATTTTAATATCGTTTTATTTACATTTAAAGCTTGATAGCAAAATGATATATTATTTTACAGATTGTTTGTTGTTTTGATATATTTCTGCTATCAAATCATTATCTACGTCCGGCTTATCTCCTCCGATAAAATTCCATGCTACATTCTCACTGTCGGAAACAACTGTTTCTTTCTTTCCGACGATTTCCATACCCGATATAACCTCCGCAAAGCAGCGTTTTATAATCTGCTCAATATCGGAATTGTTTTTAGTGAAATAAGCATTTACTGCCTTTGCTATAAGGTCGGAATTGGATTTATATTCAACTCTGTTTTTGTTGTGCAAATGCTCATATGCCCGTTTATGTTCGGAATTTTCAAGGTCAAGCCGTATCAGAATTGATTTCCTTTCTCCCATATCATAATCTTGTAAACTGCATATATGCCAGACATTCAAAGCCATACGCCGCAGCACATATATCTTCGATAATCTCAACACGCTCTGTATCGTATTCACCGAAATTCTTTATGATACGTCCGCCACCACCGGTTATATACAGCTTCATGAGTTCGGGGTTATAGTCATACCTGTTCAATGCTGCAAAAACATCTTTCGTGTACTGTACTGCGGCTGTATGCAACAAGTCAATGTATTTTTCAGATATATCTGCCTGTCCGTATCGAATATACTGCTCTATTATACTCTCATCAATCTTAACACCGTAATTATCCATCACAGCATTTCTTGCCCGTATAACAAGCTGATTTACTCCCAGTTTCTCTGTCCATGCTTTATTCTCAACAGGCTTTTTGTCCTGCATATACAAAATATTCATTGTGCCGTTACCTATATCAACAAGCATATTGATACCGCCAAAATCCTTTAATCTGTTTAAAACAGCCGGATAAGCCTGCGGAAATATTGAACAGCCGATAAGGTCAATATGGAAATCCTCGTCGTTATATTTTAAGTCAATGCTCTTATCCTGCAACAGATATTCCTTAAAACTGTCACGCTGTGACTGTACCCACTTTAACGGCAGTCCCGCGGCAAGATAAACCGTACCTTCCCTAAGTCCCGCACGTTTAAGCTCCTTTACAATTCCCATAAGGGTGAGTATGTAAAAATCATTGTCCATTGATTTATCAGAAATAAACTCCTTGTGTCCCTCGCCTATACGGTAATACTTACCCTTAAATTCGAGAATATTTCCCTTGAATATCGGCTCCGTGTCGTATTCGGTTACAGCGGTTTTGAACACAATGCCGCAGCCGCATTTTATGTTACCATAACCGGCATCAACACCTATAATTTTTATCCCATTCTTAAGCTCTCTCATTTTCAATCTTCTCCTTCCTCTTGCCCACAGCAAAAATCATATATTCGCTGTACTCCTTGCACTTGACGCGATACGGGCATATCTCACAGTTACCGCTGCCAAGCGAAAACATATTTACATTTAATTCATCCATGTTGACCTCCTAAAAATCAGATATTTTAAAAGCCTGCCGATTAAATAACCGACAGGCTTATTAACTTTTTATCTCTCCGGCTGGTGTTTCTTCTTTGCTTTCTTGATTTCAGCATATTTCACCAAATCATTTGCCAAATCCTCCACTGTATCTCTGAGCATTTCCATGTGCGAACAGTCCGTGTGCAGCCACCTTGCGTAGCAATCTGCAAGCGGCTCTTTGAGCTTCAGCAAAGCCTTGACCTGTTTCGGCTCCATCTCCTCATTTTCAAAAATCGTCAGTATGTCATCACGCATGACCTTTTCATATGATGCGTCCATAACCTCCTGCGGTGATTTTTGCAGCAGATTGTCAATGAATTTATCCTGTTCTGCTTTTGCTTTCTCATAAAGCCTTGTCTGTAAATCTTCCATTATCATCTCTCCATTTCTCTGTTTTTCTTTTTCGGCATATCACCCTCATCGGGAACCATATCAACCGCTTGCGGCTCACGCTTATCAATATTTAAGAGTGCATCCAGGGCTGCAAGCCGCTGTGTTTTCTCGGCAAGCTCCGATTCCTTTGGGAAGTCTTTTTTGCTCTCAACCTTTGCAATCTCAAACTGATTTTTTGTTTCGGTCAGCTTTTGCTCGCACTCTGCCTTTAGCTTTTCAATACTGCCCAGAGCATTGTCTATACGCTGAATATTGCCAAAAACATCATCACCGAGCGGAAACGTATATGACCTTGAGCCTTGCAATGTCATTTTATGTTCATTTGCAAAAGTATCGATCGAAAGTATCATTGTAAAACCACGGTATTCTCCGATTACAACCGGCTCGGTTGATGTCATTGCCTTACAGCGTTCTATGAGCGCATTTCCGGCTTTCTCTTTTTCGTAATATCCGAGTCCGTCAATCGTCATTACGTTAAACTTTTCTTCCGATTTTGGATTGTGTTGAACTGTTACTATGTCCTTTTCTGCACCGGCAATCATTTCGGTCAGCCTCTTTATCTCCTGCGGGTAATACTTGATTACCTTATCCTCAAGCTCATATTTCTGCGACATAAAGCTTGATTTTAACAGTTTAAGCTTTGCAACCTCTGTATCAAGCTCCATCTTCTCCTTTATATGCGGATTGCCCGTTGCCAAAGCCTTTATCTCTGCATATGATAACGCTGTTTCGTCAATATCTTCTGCCGAGCGAACAGGGCTTTTTGACGTCATTATCTGAGATATGAATTTTTGCTTATTCTCCACAAGCTGATAGCTGTAGCTGTCAAAGGTATCTTTAGTAACATATCGGTAAATATGTACCTTTTCGTTTGTGTTGCCC
>JAXDRV010000116.1:0-17562 GCA_034090805.1 Clostridia bacterium | reverse complement strand
CACTCTTATACTGGAGCAGGCGGCGGGAATCGAACCCGTAACCTCAGCTTGGGAAGCTGACATTTTACCACTAAACTACGCCTGCAAAGCTATCGTACTTATATATTTTACTATATTATAAACGTTTTGTCAAGTAATTTTATTAATTTTTATTGACATTACCGTAAAACTGTGCTAAAATATATTGGTGATAAATGCGCCTGTAGTTTAGCCGGATAAAATGTGGGATTCCGATTCCCAAGACCGCAGGTTCGAATCCTGTCAGGCGTACCACCAAGCGAGGAAATCGAGGTTTTATGCGGTTTTCTCGCTTATTTTATTTGCTTTACACGTTTTTTACACGAATTTGTTTAATATTTGAACAGCTTTTTCTTCTTCATGAGGGTACAAATGTGCATATGTGTTCCACCTTACCTCAATATTTGTATGCCCTAAACGACGAGCTATGGAATTGTCAATATTTGCATCTGCTGAAAAATCAGAAAATTATCTAATTTTTAAGATGACATGCTATAAAAAAAACCGCCGAACAAGTGACGTGTTTTTTTATGGTGGAGCTGAGTCATACTTTGAGATTTTCACTAACCACACAAATAATAAGTATATATCAAGATATTTCATTATAAGATATCTGATATTCAAAAAGTCTTATTCTGTCATCATTTTTTACAGATTCTATCAAAGCCTCCGTCGGATTATTAAGACAAATTATTCCGTACACTTTCCGGTTGTCTTGTGCCTTATGTTTTGTGAACCAGTCAATATACTCAACAGTCTGCTTATATGCGTCATCATATCCACTGTCCTTCTTCAGCTCTATAATATACAAATCACCATTTTCATCTTCTGTCAATAGGTCAAGTCTACCCTCTTCAAATATGTATTGTCTTCCGTATTCGCCTTTTCTTCTATATATTTTTAATTTTTTCCCAAATACAGGCTGTCCACCCTCAATTCGCATTGTAAGTTCATCTTCTAAAATTTTCTCACTGCTAAATTGATAAGTTTTTTCACTGAAATCTATTTTTTTAGAAGCAATAATTTGATTTTCAGCACATTCTTCTATGTAATTTTCATTTATATTTCTTTTCTTGTTTCTTGCAGAATTAAATTTATTAAGAGTGCCTTTCCATAATTTTATCTTTGATTGTGATATAAATTTTTCTGCTTCATCTATCTGATTTGAACCTATATATGCCGATACTATATTATTTGATGCCAACTTACGTTCATCTAAGCTAAATTCTTTTTTTAAGCATTTTTTTAAAGTAGTTATTGCCTTAGAAAATTCTTTTTTCTTAATGTAAATATAACCTAAATTGTTTGTTGCGAATGTATAATCAGAGCTTATTTTAAGACATTTTTTGTAATATTTCTCAGCCTCATTATAATCTTTTATTTTTTCATATGCCCATGCCATATTAAAATATAAATCACTATCCCAAAGAATTATAGGTTCCTCAATTTGTTCATATAATGCAATTGCATTATACCACATTTTGTTCTTACTATAAGCAAATGCCAGTAACTCTTTTGCCGTTACACAATTACTATCTATTTGAACTACTTTGCTTAATTTATCTATAACAATGTCAGAGTTGTCAATTTCATAAAAAGCTTCAATTGCATCTATCATTTCAAATAATCCGGGTGCAGTTTTTCTTGTCGAAAAAATTTCTCGTACATGATTCCAAAATCCGGGAAATGCATTTTTAAATACAGATAATAACTCAAAACCTATATCCTCAGCAATATATATGATTTCTTCCGTTTCTTCAACTAAATATATATCATCTAATAATTTCAAACATTCTGAATACTCTTTTTTGACAAACGCTATTACAGCTTGAAAAAAAGAGTATTGAGGCTGCAATAATTCTGCTTGTTTAATGAATAATGCCATAAGACTATCTTCACGAGCTTCACCACAATCCTCGTCCCACATGAAATAGCCTCTTATTAATGCATCCAAAGATAGATCACAAAATTTATGTCTTAACTCCTCTACATATTCTCCCTTCATAGAACACAGTGCCTCTGATGCATCATAAAAAGACATTTCCGGCGGAAATGTTTTAGTGTACAAATCCCATAATTCTTCATTTGTTAATTTTGACATAGCTATACCTCCTCGTATAATAAATTATAAAAATCACGCACCAAGCGGTACGTGAAAATCATTGGTGGAGCTGACGAGAATCGAACTCGTGTCCGAAAACAAATCCATTCGGGTTTCTCCGAGTGCAGGTTATGGTCAACATTCCCTTTGATACTACTCCACAACCAAAGTTATATCATCGGTAGTCCCTAAGTCATGGAAAAGGCCGGAACACTCCTTAACTCACGTTCACCGCATGGTATTTGCCTCAGTCTGCGCCGCGGTACTCGCAGAGGAGACATACTGCCGTTTAGGCAGCAGCTAATTCGTAATCGTTAGCGTTTATATTTAAGTTTGAGCCGTTTTAAAGCGGCCGGCTCATCCGCTACTCGCTTCCCGGACTTCCTCGTCCCCGTCGAAGCCATTGCAGCCCCGTATCTGTTATCAGTATACCACAAGTATATCCCGATTTCAAGCCGTTTATTATATTTTATTGTAAATTTTTTATGAATGAAAAACGGTGCGCACGTTTTTTCGCACGCACCAACTTATTTTACAGAAGCGTTTTTCTCAATTCCTCTCCGCTCTTTGACGACAAATATGCCGGAGCAATGTCAAATACAGTCTTGCACCCGCTTGCTCCCTCTTGATTCATACGGTACGCCGCCCTTGCATATGCGACAAGCACCGATGAGGTGAATTCGGGATTTGAATCAAGCTTCAGATGATACTCGATTATATGCTTATTTTCGCCGTTCAGTCCCGTTTTTCCCGTTCTGATAACCACGCCGCCATGAGGTATTCCCGCGTGATCCCTCTGCAGCTCCTCCTCACTGATAAAGTGAACAGTCGTATCATAATCGGCAAAATAATTCGGCATTGTCTTGATCTCATGCTCTATTCTCGCCTTATCCGCACCCTCCTCAGCAACGACATAGCACTCTCTTGTGTGCTTTTGACGTGTTGTAAGCTCCGGATTTTCACCGCTTCTTACGGCATTGAGTGCGTCCTCCACCGGAACGGTATACTGTCTTGCATCCTTAACACCCTCAATTCTGCGTATTGCGTCCGAATGACCCTGGCTGACTCCTCTGCCCCAGAAGGTATAGTCTGCGCCGTCGGTAAGAATCGCACCGGCATACATTCTGTTAAGCGAGAACATTCCCGGATCCCAGCCCACCGAAATAATACCTATCTTGCCGCTTTCCTTTGCCGCCTTATCAACATTTGCAAAATGCTCGGGAATCTTTGCGTGTGTATCAAAGCTGTCCACAACGTTAAAATATTTTGCGTATTCGGGCGTCTGAACAGGCAGATCCGTTGCGCTTCCTCCGCACAAAATCATAACATCTATCTTATCCTTCATCGAAACAGCCTCGTCAACCGAATAAACTCCAACGCCCTCCGTGTTTATCTTAACCGTCGACGGATCACGCCTTGTAAACACTGCGGCAAGCTCCATGTCATCATTCTGTCTGATTGCACATTCAATGCCCCTGCCGAGGTTTCCGTAGCCTAATATTCCGATTCTTATTTTCATCTTGTATCATTCCTTTCAATCAGTGTGCGGGCAACCGCCCGTATTTTACCGTTATATTTTATCAGATTTTCCCGCAAAAAACAATAGAAAAATATAATTTTTTCAACTTTTGCATATCATACCGACTGCAAAATGCGAATATAATGTATATAACTACCTTGATATTCGGAGCAAAAAATGATAAAAATAACATCAAAGCTATACATTCATTTTCTCACAATCATAACCGCAGTTATATGTATATTTTCGCACCATGCCGCCGTATTTGCCATAAGCTACGGCGTTATGCTTCTGCACGAAGCGGCGCACCTCGCAGCAGCGACAGCAATAGGTCTGCGCATCGACAGAATAGCATTTTACCCTTACGGAGTAAATCTAAAATTAAAAAACAGATTCGTGCACAATCTTGCGGACGAGATTATTCTCTGCCTTGCAGGTCCGCTCGTAAACTGCGCCGCAGCGCTTATCTCTCTTTCGCTTTACAACGTATACAGAACACCGTATTTACAGCTTTTTTATGTAGATAACACGGCACTTTTCCTATTCAATATGCTGCCCATATGTCCGCTTGACGGCGGTATTCTCACAAAAAGGCTGCTGTCCTATTTTTTCGGCGGCAAAAAGGCGGCACTTGTTATGAAAATAATTTCCGCATTAATCGCAGCCGCCATGGTTACGCTTTGCGTGTATATGGTTTATGTTACGGAATTTAACTTTTCGGTTCTGCTGCTAACAGGATTTTTAATCTGTTCGATTTTTACCTCCAATGAAAAATACGATGAGGACTTTGTGCATGAGATGATGTTTTACAGCGGCAAAAAACGCCGCCGCATACGCCATATTATCGTCCCCGACGGCGAGCCGCCGGAAAAAACAGCAAAAAAATTCAGCCGCCGGTACTACTCCGTTGTGTATACGGAATCTCCCGACGGCAAAATAAATCATATTGCAAGCGAACATGAAATCATGAACAAGCTGCTCAGCGCTCACAGCGACCGTAAAGTCTTGTAAGCTCTGCAATTTCGGCGGCAAGCTTTTTTGTCAGTGCGCCCTTTTTCATGCGCCATTCCCAATTCCCGCCGAGAGTTGACGGAGTGTTCATTCTCGCCTCAGAACCGAGACCGAGATAATCCTGCATCTGAATAACTGCCGTATCCGCCGTACTCGAAAGTGCGCAGATTATAAATTTACGAATAAACTCTTTATCGTCTGCGTCCTCCGCTCCGATAAATCGGCGGCAAAAGCTTTCCGTTTCCTTATCTGCGGATTTTATCCAACCGAGAGCAGTATCGTTATCGTGAGTTCCCGTATACACGACGCAGTTTTTGTCATAATTATACGGCAGATAGTCGCTTTCCTCATGTGGGTCAAACGCAAATTCAAGCACCTTCATTCCGGGGAATCCGCTTTCTTTTAACAGCTTTCTGACAGACGGAGTCAAAAATCCGAGATCCTCAGCTATTATCGGCAGACTTCCGAGCTTGTCCTCAAGGCAGCGGAAAAATTCAATTCCCGGTCCCTTGCGCCATTCGCCGTTTTCTGCCGTTTCATCTCCGTAAGGAATTGCGTAAAATTCGTCAAAGCCTCTGAAATGATCTATACGCACAACATCGTACAACTCCGCCGACGCCTTTATCCTATCCGCCCACCAACCGTAATCCGTTTCGGCATGGCGGCTCCATTTATAAAGAGGATTGCCCCAAAGCTGACCCGTCGGCGAAAATGCGTCGGGCGGGCATCCCGCCACTGCCGTCGGAACAAGCTCTTCGTCAAGCTCGAAAAGGTCGGGATATACCCATACCTCGGCACTGTCAAGAGCAACGTATATCGGAATATCCCCGATTATTTCTATCCCCTTTTCATTTGCGTGTTTTTTGAGCTTATTCCACTGCTCAAAGAATTTGTACTGCAAAAATTCCCAGAACATAAGCTCGTCCTCATGCTCGGTTTTAAACAGCCACAGCGTGTGAGGATCTCTTTTGCGCAGTCCTTCCTCCCATTCGAGCCACGACCTGCCTCCGTTTGCGTTTTTTATTGTCATAAACAGAGCATAATTTGAAATCCATTTTTCATTCTTGTCCAAAAATTCATCAAAATCGCTCTTGTCCGCCTTTTTCTTAAAAGCTTCAAACGCTTTTTTCAGCACATCAAAACGCTTGCGAAATATAAGCTCATAATCGACACGCAGCTTGTCGGCACCCCATCTGAGCCTTGCGTAATCGCTTTTTTCAAGCAAGCCCTCCTCGCTCAGCATATCCAAATCTATAAAATACGGATTCCCGGCATTTGTCGAAAACGACTGATACGGCGAATCACCGAAACTCGTCGGACAAATCGGCAGAATCTGCCAGTATTTCTGCTTTGCCTCCGCAAGAAAATCGACAAATTTATACGCTTCCTCGCCCATCGTACCTATACCGCCGACAGACGGCAGCGAGGAAATATGCAAAAGAATACCTCCCGACCGCATAATAAATACCTCCCCCTTAATCAAATATACAAAATCTGTACAAATACTCGAATATTATACAACAAATTCCGATTTTTTGCAATAGTAAATGACAAAAAACGATACAGGTCACCCGTATCCCCTGTATCGTTTGATTCTATGCTGTACGATTTAATTCTTCGGCAATCCGCTCAACCTTTTCGTTTGTTGCCTTTGCAAGCATAAATGACAGCTCAGACTGGCGCTTAATTGTTTCAATATCCACTCTGTCAAGCCTTTCCGCATTAAGCTGATAACCCTCGCCCAATGCTTGTATACACTTGTCCACGGTGTTTTCAAGAATCATCTGGGTCTTGAGCTGCGCCTGCTCCAGGGTCAGCATATTGCTCTGAACCTCGGTCATTTCCGTCTGAAGCTTGGAAACGTCTGTTTTCAGTACGGCAACATCACCCTTTAAATTTGCAACCTCGGTTTTTAAAACCGCCACATCCGTCTTAAGCTCTGCCACATCCGTCTTAAGCTCTGCAACTTCAGTCTTAAGCTCCGCAACATCATCGCTTAAAACCTGAAGCTTATCAAGAATAAGATCTAATTTCTGATCGCTTGTCATATTCTCACCTCACTTGCTTTTGTATTTGAGTTAATTGTATTATATCACATAACTGCGGCAAATGCAAGATATTATTTCCCCAAATCACAAAATTTACAAATCTGAATATTATACTGTAAGAAATTTTGTGCCGCCCAAATGCGGAGGAATGGAGGATTATTATGTGCGGAATATGCGGATATGTCAATTACAAAGACAATTTCATCGGCAGAGAAACAGAGCTGATACCGATACTCAAAAAAATGACCTCGGTTATGGAAAGCAGAGGTCCCGATGCGGGCGGCTCATGGATAGGCGATAACGCTGCCTTCGGACACAGACGTCTTGCCGTAATCGATGTCGAGAGAGGCGCACAGCCTATGAAACGCACCGTATGCGGGCATGAATTTGCAATAACCTACAACGGCGAGCTTTATAACACAGACGAACTGCGCAGCAGGCTCAGGTTATTCGGCTATGAGTTTGAAACCGCCTCGGATACGGAGGTACTTCTGTATGCTTACATACACTACGGCGAAAAATGCGCCGCACTTTTAAACGGGATATATGCCTTTGCAATATGGGACTCCATGCGCCAGAGAGTATTTATGTGCCGTGACCGTTTCGGAGTAAAGCCGCTGTTTTATTCGCAGTGCGGTGACACAACGGTCTTTGCATCAGAGATAAAGTCGCTGTTTGAATATCCCGAAATCGTCCCCGCTCTCGATCGCAGCGGACTTTGCGAGCTGTTCGGCATGAGCCCGGCACGCACTCAGGGCTGCGGAGTGTACAAGGGAATATCGGAGCTTCGCCCCGGTCGGTATATGATTATCGACCGCAGGGGAATTACCGTCAAAAAATACTGGGAGCTTAAAAGCCACGAGCATGAGGACAGCTACGAGGATACCATAGAACATGTGCGCGAGCTTGTGTACGACAGCGTAAAGCGGCAGCTTGTTTCCGATGTTCCGCTTGCGTCGTTCCTGTCGGGAGGTCTGGATTCAAGCATAATCGCCGCCGTAGGCGCAAGAGAAAAGGGCACGTTCTCCACATATTCATTCGATTACGAGGACAACGCCAAGTATTTTAAGGCATCGCATTTTCAGCCGGATTCGGATGCACAATGGGTTCCGAGAATGGCGGAATATTTCGGTTTTGACCACACATATCTTGTATGCCCCAATTCGGCTCTTACGGAGCTTTTGCCGCAGGCTCTGTATGCAAAGGATCTGCCCGGCATGGCGGACGTTGACGCATCTCTCCTGTATTTTTGCCGTGAGGTGAAAAAGCACCATACCGTTACACTTTCGGGAGAGTGCAGTGATGAGATTTTCGGCGGCTATCCTTGGTTCCGAGAGGAAAAAGCCTTCAAAACCCACGGCTTCCCCTGGTGCTATGACCTAACCGTCAGAAATGAAATTCTACTTCCGGCTGTACGGGAAACGCTTCGCCTTGACGAATACTCAAACGAGCAATACGAAAAATCAATTGCCGAAACTCCCCGTCTTGAAAGCGATACCCCGGAGGAGCGCCGCCGCCGTGAGATTTCTTATCTGAACATAAACTGGTTCATGACAAATCTGCTTGACAGAAAAGACAGAATGTCCATGGCATCGGGGCTTGAGGTGCGTGTTCCGTTCTGCGACCACCGTCTTGTCGAATACGTTTGGAATATCCCGTGGGAGATGAAAAACAGAAACAACATATCAAAAAATATTCTCCGTGAAGCGGCAAAAGGACTTCTTCCCGAGGACGTGCGCACAAGAAGAAAAAGTCCTTATCCAAAAACACACAACCCGCATTACGAGGCAGCGGTCAAATCCATGCTTGCCAAGGTCATATCGGACGACAGCGCTCCGATACTCGCTCTTTGCGACAAGGCAAAGCTTGAAAACATATTAAAGGGTGAATTTGACTATTCAAAGCCGTTTTTCGGTCAGCTTATGGCAATGCCGCAGTTTATCGGATATATACTCCAGGTAAATTACCTTCTCGAAAAATACAAGCCGAGAATTGTATAACAAATACTGCCGCAGCGGTTAAAAGCCTTTTCCGCAGCGGCAGCTTTTTTTATATTTTAAATCTTTGAAATTTATATAAATATTTGGTTTTTCCGTCTTGTATTTTTATTTCAATTGTGATATAATGTACTTGCAATATAATGCTCACTGAACAAATGCGATTTTCAATCGCATTTGGAAAAATTATGACTGTTGTCAAAATTTTTCGTGTAAAATCAGAGATTTTACACAGTTCGCATTGATAAAGTCTGCCAAAATAAATATTTTGAGAACAAAATATTTATTTGGCAGTCATTAATATAAGAGAGAGGGAGTGAATAATTTGGTACAGGGTATTGAGCACGCTGCCATAGTTTCATACGACACCGCCGCATTGAAGGATTGGTATCTTAAAATGTTCGGAGGACAGATTGTCTATGACAACGGCAAGGGTACTTACTTTTTGGCTTTTCCGAACGGCGACATGATAGAATTTGTTACCGCACAGGAGGACAAGCCGTCCGATGTTGAAAGATCAGCCGGCATAAGACATCTCGCATTGGCTGTTGATTCGGAAAGCTTTGATGAGCTTGTGCCGCTTCTCAAGGCGGACGAGCGTGTTGAAGAGGTTCACGACGTGTCGGAAAACGACAAGGGCTTAAAGACATATTGGTTCAAGGATATAGAGGGCAATTTTCTGCATCTTATCTACAGACCTGAGCCTTTGGTGTAATTCAATTTGTAAATTATTATTAAGGAGGAGAATCCAATGGATATTTCAAAACTTTTCAGCCTTGAGGGCAAGGTTGCGCTTGTTACGGGCGCATCATACGGTATCGGCTACGGCATAGCTTCGGCTTTTGCGGCTGCCGGCGCAAAGATCGTTTTCTGCGATATTAAGCAGGAATTTGTCGATAAGGGACTTGCTGCATACGCAGCGGACGGCATCGACGCAAAGGGCTATGTATGCGATGTTACCAACGAAGCTATGGTAAACGAAATGGTAGCAAAGATAGAGGCTGAGGTAGGAGTTATCGATATACTCGTAAACAATGCCGGAATTATCAAGAGAATACCCATGTGCGACATGACAGCAGACGAGTTCCGTCAGGTAATCGATGTTGACCTGAACGCTCCGTTTATCGTTGCAAAGGCAGTTATTCCCTCGATGATAAAGAAAGGTCACGGCAAGATTATAAACATCTGCTCAATGATGTCAGAGCTTGGCCGTGAAACAGTTTCGGCTTATGCTGCCGCAAAGGGCGGTCTTAAGATGCTTACAAGAAACATCTGCTCCGAGTACGGC
Organism: Clostridia bacterium; assembly: GCA_034090805.1. Classification (GTDB taxonomy): domain Bacteria; phylum Bacillota; class Clostridia; order UBA1381; family UBA1381; genus Ornithomonoglobus_A. The sequence goes on along the minus strand of JAXDRV010000116.1, from coordinate 7,580 downwards.
GCATATAACATTCAGTGTAACGGCATAGGCCCCGGATACATTGCAACACCGCAGACCGCTCCGTTAAGAGAAACTCAGCCGGACGGCTCAAAGCACCCGTTCGACAGCTTTATATGCAGCAGAACACCCGCAGGCAGATGGCTTAATCCCGATGAGCTGGGCGCTCCGGCAGTATTCCTTGCTTCGGACGCTTCAAATGCCGTAAACGGTCACATTCTCTATGTTGACGGCGGTATACTCGCTTACATCGGCAAACAGCCGTAATTACATAAATGCAAAGGGACTGCCCGCGCAGTCCCTTTTGATTTTAATCTACTTTTACATCTGTTTCAAGCTTGTCCGCCATTCTGTCAAGCCAATCACCCTCAAAAAGCTCTATCGTACCGCAGTCGCACGCAGCCGCAAGCTTTGAGTTTATCGGTATCTTTGCGATTGTATCTATCCCGTATTCCTTTGCAAGCTCGTCAATCTTGCTTTCGCCGAAAATATAATGCTTTCCGCCGCAGTCGGGACACTCAAAATATGACATATTCTCAACAATTCCCAAAATCGGAACCTCAAGCATCTCCGCCATTTTAACCGCCTTGCCGACTATCATTCCGACAAGCTCCTGCGGTGACGTAACAACGATTATCCCGTCAACCGGCAGCGACTGGAACACCGTCAGCGGAACATCTCCCGTTCCCGGAGGCATATCCACGAACATATAATCAATATCCGTCCATATTACGTCCGTCCAGAACTGTGTTACCGTTCCGGCAATTACCGGACCTCTCCATACCACCGGATCACTCGTGTCCTCAAGCAGTAGATTCAAAGACATTATCTCCGTACCGAGCTTTGATCTTACAGGGAAAAGTCCCATCTCGCTGCCCATTGCTCTGTCCTCCAGACCGAACACCTTCGGTATTGACGGACCCGTTATATCTGCGTCAAGGATTGCCGTGTTGTATCCTCTGCGCTGCATCAGCACCGCCATAAGCGAGGTCACAAGCGACTTTCCCACGCCGCCCTTTCCGCTTACGACTCCTATCACCTTTTTTATACTTGAAAGCTCATGCGGCTGTTCGATAAAGCTCTCATTTCCCGCACAATCCGCTCCGCACTCGGAGCAGTTGTGGCTGCATTCTTCACTCATTAGCTTTGCTCCCTTCCGTTGTGAGTAATAAATCCGGGCGGCATATGTACCGCCTTTTGCTATAATTATACAACGCACATACGGTTTTGTCAATTGTAAAATTCGGTTATGCCGCAGCAATTAATATACAAATTCATACATAATCTTTCCGCTTTCATGGATTTCAAAAAGATATGAAACCCTGCCGTAGCCGCCAAATCCGTTCATCGCTTCACAATCTCCCATAACGACTATGTATCCTTTATCGTTTATCATAAAATAATTTTCCGTATAATCCTTCCATATTGCTGTTGACGGTGATTTTAATTTGTACTTAACCAAATCTACAACTTGTTTACTCCTTTATATTTATATTATATAGTCAACAAAGACTACATAATATATTCTATCACATCAAAAATGATTATACAATATAAATAATAAACAAAAAGCGAGAGGTTAATATGGATATAGATTACAAACTCATCGGAAAACGAATACGAACAGAGCGGCTCAGGCAGGGATTGTCACAGGAGCAGTTAGCGGAGCTTGCCGAGCTTTCTCCCGTGCATATAAGCCATATCGAAACGGCAAACACCAAGCTTAGCCTGCCCGCTGCGGTAAGCATAGCAAATGCGCTTAATGTTTCATTGGACGCTGTAATATGCGATACCTTAGAAGCTTCGGACAAGGCGTTCAGCCAAATAATTTTAAAGGAATTACAGGATTGCTCGCCAAAGGAATTAAGCATAATTTCCGAAATAATAAAAACCTTAAAGGATAATTTACGGAAATAATTGTTTGATGACAACAAATTCCGAAAAAACTATTGCAATTTTGAAAAAATTATGATATAATACCGCTGAATTGAATATAAATGCGATGAAAAAATCAAGTAGTCATTTTTCCGCCTAAAGAGAGCAGGGGTTATTGAGCTGTGAGCCGCTGCGGTGAGGGTCTTGATGAAATTTCGTTTTGGAGCAGCGCAGGGGAAGCTTTGTTGTGTGTAGTCTGCGACGTGTAATGGCGTTATACATTTTCAGAGTGCCGTTATTTTAACGGAAGTCGGGTGGTACCGCGGAGCTTGTATTTCAGTGCGCTTCGTCCCAATGAGGACGGAGCGCTTTTTATTACATTGAAAAGGAGAAGAGAACATGAAGCAAAAGCTTGAGGAAATCAGAGCGGCTGTCGAAAGCGTCATTTCGGACGTGAAGGACATGGACGCACTGGAGCAGATACGCATTAAGTATCTGGGCAAAAAAGGTGAGCTTACCGCCGTTTTAAAGGGCATGGGCAAGCTTTCACCGGAGGAGCGTCCCGTTATAGGTGCTCTCGCAAATGAGATAAGATCAAAGCTTGAGGGCGAAATCGAGGAAAAGAAGTCGCAGCTTGCGGCAAAGCTTGAGGAGGCACGTCTTGCAAAGGAGGTAGTCGACGTTACAATGCCCGGCAAAAAGCCGGAAATAGGCAGACTTCACCCCCTTACACAGGTTATGAACACAATCAAGGACACATTTATTGGAATGGGCTTTGAAATTGCTGACGGCCCGGAGGTTGAGCTTGACTACTACAATTTCGAGGCGCTCAACATTCCCAAAGATCACCCGGCAAGAGATACTCAGGACACGTTCTACATCAGCGACGATGTCGTTTTGAGAACGCAGACCTCGCCTATGCAGATTCGTGTTATGGAAAACACAAAGCCGCCGATAAGAGTTATCGCACCCGGCCGTGTTTACAGAAGCGACAGCGTAGACGCAACTCATTCGCCCGTATTCCACCAAATCGAGGGACTTGTCGTTGACAAGGGAGTTACGATGGCGGATTTAAAGGGAACACTTGAAACATTTATCCATTCGCTTTACGGCGAGGACACAAAGGTACGCTTCAGACCGCACCACTTCCCGTTCACAGAGCCGTCGGCGGAGGTTGACGTTTCGTGTTTTGTATGCGGCGGCGAGGGCTGCAGCGTGTGCAAGGGCGAGGGTTGGATCGAAATCCTCGGCTGCGGCATGGTTCACCCCAAGGTGCTTGCCAACTGCGGGATAGACCCGGAGGTATATTCCGGCTTTGCGTTCGGCCTGGGTCTTGAAAGAATAGCGATGAGAAAATACGACATCAATGACCTCAGACTGTTCACCGAAAATGATTTGAGATTTTTAAAGCAATTCTAAAAGCTATCGAAAGGAATGATATAAATGAAGCTGCCAATGAGCTGGCTGTCCGATTACATGGACATTAGCAACATATCGCCCAAGGCATACGCCGACAGGCTTACAATGACAGGCTCCAAGGTTGAAGGAGTCGAATATCTCGGCGGTGAGCTGGACAAGGTCGTTGCCGGAAAGGTACTGACCTGCGAGCCTCACCCCGACAGCGATCACCTGCACGTCTGCACCGTTGACGCAGGCACGGGAGAAGAATTACAGATAGTGTGCGGCGCACCGAACGTAAAGGAAGGCATAATCGTACCCGTTGCCTTAAACGGTTCAACGCTCCCCGGCGGAGTTAAGATCAAAAAAGGCAAATTGAGAGGCGTTGTTTCAAACGGTATGCTCTGCTCCCACGATGAGCTGGGCATAAGCGAGGGACTTCTCGGATACGAGCCGGAATACGGCATACTCATACTGCCTGAGGACACAAAAATCGGCACGGATATAAAGGATATTTTCGGTCTGAACGAAAATGTTGTTGAATTTGAGATTACATCAAACCGCCCCGACTGCTTCTCGGTTATCGGTCTTGCAAGAGAGTCGGCGCTGTCGTTTGACAGGAAATTCACGATTCCGGAAATCAAATTCACCGAAAACAGCGAAAATATTTCCGATTCAATAAGCGTTGAGGTTGAGGACAAGAACAAGTGCCTGCGCTACTGCGCAAGAATGATTAAAAATGTTAAAATCGGTCCTTCTCCCAAATGGATGCGTGAGCGTCTGAACGCCTGCGGAGTCCGTGCGATAAACAATATCGTCGACATCACGAACTACGTGCTTCTCGAATACGGTCAGCCGATGCACGCATTTGACCTGCGTGACCTTGAGGACAACAAAATCATTGTCCGCCGTGCCGAGGACGGAGAGGTTATAAAAACACTTGACGAGCAGGACAGAACGCTCACCTCGGACGACCTCGTTATCGCAGACGGCAAGCGTGCCGTTGCAATCGCCGGAGTTATGGGCGGTTTTAACAGCGAGGTTAAAAATGACACAACAACGGTTATATTTGAGTCTGCCACCTTTGACGGCGCAAGCGTAAGACGCACCGCTCAGAGAGTGGGATTGAGAACAGAGGCGTCATCGAGATACGAAAAGGGACTCGATTACAACAACACCGTCCCCGCCGTTGAAAGAGCGTGTCAGCTTGTTGAGGAGCTTGGCTGCGGCGAGGTTGTCGGCGGCATGATTGACGTTACGGGCAATGTTAAGCAGCCTGTCACTCTGCCGTTCAGACCCGAAAAAATAAACAGCTTCCTCGGTACGGACGTTCCCATTGAGGAAATGCTCAGATATTTTGACGCACTTGAAATCAAAGCCGACACAGACAGCATGACGCTGACTCCCCCGTCGTTCAGACCCGACCTTGAGGGCGAGGCGGACATAGCCGAGGAGGTTGCACGCTTCTACGGCTACGACAAAATCCCGACAACGCTCCTAAACGGCGAGGCAACAAGAGGCGGCAAAACAGACGAACAGCAGCTTTGCGACAGAATAGGCGAGTTACTGTGCGCCCAGGGCATGAACGAAATCTACACAATGACGTTCATCAGCCCGTCCAACTTTGACAAGCTCAATCTTCCTGCGGATAGTCCGTTCAGAAACGTTGTGAAAATCAAAAATCCTCTCGGCGAGGATACGTCCGTTATGAGAACGACAACAATCGCAAGTATGCTCGACATTCTTTCGAGAAACTACAACTACAGAAACCCGTCGGCAAGGCTGTTTGAACTTGGTAAAATATTCCTGCCGAAGGACGGCGAAAAGCTGCCCGATGAGCCTGTTGTGATAACTCTCGGAATGTACGGTCAGAACGAGGACTTCTTCACGCTCAAGGGAGCGGTTGAGGCACTTTTGGAGCAGCTTCACATAAATAATGTTGAATACAGCGCCGTTACAGATGAACCGTCCTATCACCCCGGACGCACCGCAAAGGTTACCGCAAACGGAATTTCGCTCGGAATTATCGGCGAAATTCACCCGTCCGTAAGCAAAAAATACGGTATTGACGTTCCGTGCTATACGGCTGAGCTTGCCTTTGACGCAGTAAAGCTTGCGATCAATTCGGACATTAAATATAAGCAGCTGCCGAAATTCCCGGCAGTTACACGTGACTTGGCAATGCTTGTCGACAAATCTGTAGCAGTTGCCGACATTGAGCGTGTTATAAAGAAAGCAGCCGGAAAGCTGCTTGAGGATATTAAGCTGTTTGACGTTTACGAGGGCGAGCAAATCCCTGACGGCAAAAAGAGCGTCGCATACTCGGCAGTATTCAGAGCCTCGGACAGAAGTCTGACCGGCGACGAGGTGCAAACAGTATTCGACAAAATCCTTAAAAAACTCGAAACCGAACTAAATGCACAGCTACGGTAAAACTCCCCCCTTCCCCCCTCAGTTTTGAGGGGGGTTTTTGCGTACTTTTGATGGTTGTCAAAAAAAATGTAAAATATACTTGACATTTTATGCTGATGGTGTTATAATATAAAATGTAAAGTTAATTTTACATTAGAGATTGGAGGTTGGTGCGGGATTTGAGAGTATTTTTGAACTTATTAGTACTCAGACATCCTCACTGCGTTCGGAACTCGTACTAATAAGTTCAAAAACACTCTCAAATCCTTTCAATATATTATATTTTAGGCAATTGTAAAATTCAATATTTCGGAACGGATAAATCCATTCCATACAATATTATATTTTAAATGCAGGGTACGCATTTATGCGTACCGCAAAAAACGACATTTTACAATCAGCTAATATATTTTTGAAAGAATTTATGATATTGCTGATTAAGCTTCAACGTGTTCCTGCTGCTCCGCAATCAGAAATATCTCAAATTCCGCACCAAACCAACCACCACAAAAAACTGCCGAAAGGAGCTGATGCAGTGGAAAACAGAATACGGGAGCTGCGAAGGCAGCAGAAGGTTACTCAAGACGAGCTTGCCAAGGCGGTCGGAGTTACACGACAGACAATAATATCGCTTGAGGGCGGAAAATACGTTGCCTCTCTCGGCCTGGCTCACAAGCTTGCGGTGTTTTTCGGGGTCACAATAGAGGATATTTTTATCTTTGACTGATTTGAGAAAGGAGATTTTACCATGGATTTCAGAAAAAAATTACGCATAAGACTGTATACTGCAATAGTTTATACAATCATTGGAGCCGTACTTACAGCGGCAAGCTTTATCGTAAAAAATGACAGCAGCGAGTTATTATCCTCATTCGGTACGATGTGCTGCGTCATAGGCATTGCCAAAATCATCCGTCATCTGCGGCTTATCAAAAACGATGAAGCGGTGCGGACGCTTGAAATAGCGGAAAACGACGAAAGATTTGTCATGATCGTCACCAAGGCACGGAGCATTACATTTTCGATATTTATTATGCTTTTGTGTGTTTCGCTAATCGTGCTTTGTATTATCGGAGCCGATGCTGAGATGAGAATACTAACATACGTAATATGTGCATTTCTCATAATTTACTGGATTACATACGCCATACTGAAAAGAAAATATTAAAAACCAAACTGCCGCACTTTTTTCAGTGCGGCAGTCCTTTGCTTACATTGCCAAAAGTGCGTCTGCCATTTCCTCCATAGCCGTTACCGTTTCCGGCTTTACGGTTGATTTTATAGTTACGCTCTTTTCGCATATTTCAACATTCTTCATCTGTTCAAGCTGCTCACGCATCTTCTTTGCGGCCATCGGTCCCCATGAACCGTTTTCCATGATAGCCACTTTTCTGTTCTGATAATTCTTAGCCTTAAGATGCAGCAGGAAATCCTCCATGCACGGGAACACTCCGCCGTCATATGTAGACGCAGCCACAACGAGCTTTTCATATCTGAATGCGTCCTCAATTGCCTCCGCCATATCGTCACGGCTAAGATCCGTAATCGCAACTTTCTTTGCGCCCTTTTTCTCAAGTATTTCCTTAAGCTGCTTTGCCGCACCGGCGGTATTTCCGTGGATTGACGCATACGCAATAAATATACCCTCGCTTTCGGGACGGTATGAGCTCCATGTGTCGTAAAGTCCTATATAATATCCGAGATTCTCCTTCAAAATCGGTCCGTGCAGCGGGCAAATCGTATCTATCTCAAGACCGGCAGCCTTTTTAAGCAGTGCCTGAGCCTGAGCGCCGTATTTACCTACTATATTAAAGTAATAGCGTCTTGCCTCACACGCCCAATCCTCGTCCGTATCGAGAGCGCCGAATTTTCCGAATGCGTCCGCACTGAACAGGATT
>JAXDRV010000115.1:0-5263 GCA_034090805.1 Clostridia bacterium | reverse complement strand
TCTGCACCCTGTTTCTTTGTTCTTCTTGCCATGATGTTCTCCATTCAAAAATTTCCTTTCTTCTATTATATCACACTTATCTTAAATTGAAAAGCGTGTAAGCTACTTTTTCTAACTTACACACTTTATTATACACTCTCTGGACAGTGCTAATAAATAGAAACAGTATCCCGTGGGATAATTCTTAGCTTTTCCCGCCATAAAACAAAGCTGCTGCTCTGCCGTTTCAGAAAAAAGCTTATCCTCTGTTAATTGAGAAAGAAAAGCGAGATTATATGCCATGACTGAATTTCCGCTTGGCATGGCACCGTCATATGTTTCCTTCGGTTTCATTATTAATTGTTCATTATCATTGCCGTAAAAATAAAATCCGCCGTTTTCTATGTCAAAGAAATTCTTGATTGCCTTTTTGCACAACTCTGTTGCCCTGCTCAGGTAATTTTGTTTAAATGATGCCTCGTACAGATGAATAAGCGCAAAAATATAGAATGCGTAATCATCGAGAAAGCCAATACTGCCGCGCTGTCCGCTGCGGAAGCTTACATAAAGCGTGTCGTTTTCGGCAAGCTCATTTTCTATGAAATCGCAGGCTTTTTCAGCAGTACACAGATATTTCATATCTTGTGTAACACGGTACAGCATCGCAAATGCGGCAATCATCAAACCATTCCATGAGGTCAGTATTTTGTCGTCAAGATGCAGATGGGTTCTGGTTTTTCTGTACTCATATATCTTGGGTATATATTTCTGAAGCTCACTGTTTTGTTTGGGATTATGGAGCAGGTTTGGAATACTTTTTCCTTCAAAATTCCCTCTTTCTGTAATGCCGTAATATTCATTAAATTTTGCGCCCGCTTCTTTGCCGATCAAGTCCGGAATTTCGTTGCGGCCGAATACATAATATTTTCCTTCTTTACCCTCGCTGTCTGCGTCCTGTGCCGAAAAAAATCCTCCGCGGCTGTCCGTCATTTCGCACAGTATATACTGAGCTGTTTTTTCGGCAATATCCTTATATTGTGTATTTCCTGTGACAGAATATGCGGTAATATAGCTCATTATCAAAAGCGCATTATCATACAGCATCTTTTCAAAATGAGGCACCAAGTAATACCTGTCTGTAGAGTAGCGGGAAAACCCGTATCCGATATGGTCAAAAATACCGCCCTTATACATTTGCATAAGCGTGTGCTCCGCCATATTAAGCGCTGATTTTTCATTTGTTTTACTATAATAGTCCAAAAGAAAAATAAGGTTATGGGGAATAGGGAATTTAGGCGCATTGCCAAAACCGCCGTATTGCTTGTCAAATGAATGGGAGAGTTGTTCAAATGCCTGATTAAGTAAGGCTTGTGACGGACTTCCCATCTCATTAGGTTCGGCGGCTGATAATTTTTCTATTTCCGTTCCTGATGATATTAATTCATCACGGCGTGTCTGCCATAATAAATGAATTTGTTTCAGTAAGGACTGAAATGCCCGGCGAGGAAAGTATGTTCCTGCAAAAAAGGGCTTTTGTTCCGGCGTAATAAATACCGATAGCGGCCAACCTCCGCTGCCGGTCATTGTCTGACACACATTCATGTAAATGCTGTCAATATCAGGGCGTTCCTCTTTATCTACCTTAACAGCTATAAAATACTCATTCATAATTTCCGCAGTAGCCTTGTCCTCAAAGCACTCATGAGCCATTACATGGCACCAGTGGCACGTGCTGTAGCCGATACTCAAAAATACAGGCTTATTTTCTTTCTTAGCTTTTTCAAACGCTTCTTTACCCCATGGATACCAACGGACGGGATTATCCTTGTGTTGTAAAAGATAAGGGCTTGTTTCATTTTTCAAAGCATTCTCCATGTTAATCACCTCATGCTTATTATACACCTATTGTTTCTATAAAATCAATAATTATAATTAATATATTCGTAAGAATGTTGACGCGAGAAACAAAATATGTCAAAATTTTATCTGATACGTTGAAAACGAGGAGTGAAAAAGTACGCAAATTTGTGTGGTTTTACATTAAAACTTCAATATATGTACGGCAATAATAACATATTTTAAATTAAACATATAAAAAGAGCATTTTCGGCAAGGTTAAATCAGAAAATGCTCAAGTTGTTTTTGTTATTAAATTAAGTCCAAATGTCGGTATCATATAATATGACAAATCACAATTCTTCCGTTTTAAATGCGGTATAGCCCTCATAATGATAGCTGTTGTCAATGCCCTTCATATAAAGCTCTCTGTCATTTATTTTATCAGTCAAGGCGTTTTTCAAAATATACTTAATTTCAATATCTTTAATCGGACTGCGCTCCATAGCAAGCAGATAGTCCTCTTTTGAAACCTTACTCCAGTCAACTACCTTGCCGAGTTTCTTTTTCAAGATAAGGTCAAGCCAAATGCGTGTTGCTCTGCCGTTACCTTCTCTGAATGGGTGAGCTATGTTCATTTCAACGTATTTATCAACAATTTCGTCAAACGTGGATTGTGGCATATTGCTGACATTTTCCAGAGCAGAATCAAGATACAAAACAGGCGCAAAACGAAAACCGCCTTTTGCAATGTTTACATCTCTGACTTTTCCTGCAAACTCATATATATCTTCAAACAAGTATTTGTGTATAAAAGTCAGGGAAGAAAACGAGCCTGCATCAAGTCCGTCAAGCAAGCCTTTATCGTAAAGTTCCACAGCCTTTTTCTTGCTGATTTTTTCTTCCGTACGGGCAAGCTCTGCTGAATCTGTTATATTAAGTTTGTTTTTAGGTGCCATATAAAAGTCCTCCGATTATTTCCCCTGTTTCTGTATTCCTCAGAACGCCATAATTAAATGTATGCCTGTCAAGATTTGCGCATATTGTGCCCAAAAACAGCATCCTGATAAAATCTCCTACACAGTCAGGGCATTGTTTTTGTAATGCTTTGACATTATCAATATAATCCTCGTTATCTTCCATAAACGAATATGCAGGCTCAAAATTAACAGCCGCATTATTTGTAAAATCTTTTGTTTTAATAAAGCCTTTTCCTCGCTCATATTCAGCCATATTAAAGCCAAGCATTTTCCCAAGCCTGTAAATAAACAGCTCGGAAAACATTGCCTCGTGATTTGCTTTTTTATATATCCACCACTCGCCGTTTTTTAGCTTCCAACACTTTTCATAGCTGCCTATATTCGTAAGCTCCGGTGTCCTTTTTGAACAGCTACGGTTCTAACTGTGTAATAACATCTTTAAGACTGTATTCTCTGTAATCTGTCAAATACATAAAAACAGGTACTCGTGTTGCAAACTTTATCAGCTTTTCCTGTATCATCTTACGTTTTGACTTATATTCTTTTTCCGCCTCTGTCAGCTCTTTTTTTCTCTTTCTTGTTGAGTTCCTTTCCCTACCGTTTAGTCTTTTTTACAGCTTCGGACTTGTTAATAATAAGAGTAATTTCCCAGGGGCTTTGCACTCTGAATGCTGCCTGAAAATATGTTTCGTGGCTTGACATATTTGAAAGCATAAAAATACCTGTCCACGGCTTAACCGTAACTCCCGTCATAAGCTTGCCGCAAGATAAGGGGATTATATCACTATGATGTTCCTTTTTTATATAGTCTGTATTATCGTAACAGCTGAACCAATTCCTTATTTTTCGCACTCCGCAACAGCATAGCATATCTTATTTTTAAATGCCACACCGTATTTGAGAATATTTCTATATCCCTTTTCCCTCGCCTCGGCGGCATAATCCATTTCGTTAATCTGTCGTAAAGCTCTATCGGCAGCAGCGTCTATCTCTTCGTTATCTCTGCATATTTTAAATTCTATAATGACAGCGTTAATAAATTTATCCCTCTGATACAATATTAAATCACTCCGTCCGTCACCGGTTTCGCGGTTAGACTTCATTTCATAATCCGTATTACCCGCAAGCAAACCGGATACCAGACCATGATAAAACGATTCCGTATTGTCATAAAAGCTGATGCTTGATTTTAACAGCTTTGTTATAGGATTTGCAAATCCTACAGCATCGCCGCTCAGGAGTGACTTGTATAAATCGTCCTTATCAATTTCTTTTTTATATGCGTCAAAATACTGCATTATTATATCCTTATAGCAGCTTTTTATCTCCATATTGGGAATTATAAGAGAATATACCGCACCGTTGCCTGTGGTTTCTCCTGTTTCAAGCAGCTTGTTTATTCTCAAATATCCAGTAAACAGCAAAAAACTCCATATATTTTCATTTTTGTTTGTTAAATCTCCGTAAGTAATCGTTTCACTGATTCTTGTTTCAACGCTCCCTCCGTGTATTAACCGCTCAATCACTGATTTTGTTGCATCATCTGATTGCTCAATCAAGGTTCGTATAATATTATTGGAGCTTGTGTTAATCCAGTTTGTTTTCGGAAATTCATCGGGATTTGAATTTAAATCATCAACATAGTACATTATGCTCCATGGGTTATATATCTCTGTCTTACCGAATAAATATCCGTCATACCATTTTTTTATAATATCAATTTTATTCTCTAATCCATAATAATTGAGAAGATCTACGACCTCATATTCTTCGAAACCGAAATATTCCGAATATTTTACGCTGAGTATTGTATTCATTTTCAGATTATTTAAGCCTGTGAAAATACTTTCCTTGGATATTCGCAGACAACCTGTTATAACCGAAAACTCAAGTGCCGGATTTGTTTTTAATGCCGACTCAAAAAGTGAGCGTATAAACCGCACCATTTTATCATAATATCCCGAAAAATACGCATCCTCAAGCGGCACGTCGTATTCGTCTATCAGTATGATTGTATTTGCACCATAATACTGTTTAAGGCACGAACACAGCAGCTTCACCGCCTCTTTAAATATGCGTTCATCATAGTTATTGCTGTTCAGTATAGTTTTAAAGGCTTCATTATCTCTGATATTTATCCGTTCGCTGTCCATTATAAAACTGTATTTTATAAATTGACCCTGTATTTCATGGCACAGACTGTACAGTGCATCGTCATAATCCCCCTGCTTGGCGCACTTTAGTGACAGCGTGATAACAGGGTGAGTGTTTCTGTACATCGCAAGCTCGTCATAATATTCCGAAATTTTCAACCCGTCGAACAAATAAGCATTATCCTTTTCGGTTATGTCAAAGAAATATTTCAGCATACTGAAATTAAGCGTTTTTCCGAAGCGCCGAGGTCTTGTGATAAGGTTATTCTGCCCGCCGTTATGGAGCAGCTCATAGATAAACATGGACTTATCCAC